>NZ_CP014275.1:3033333-3350000 GCF_001578105.1 Martelella sp. AD-3
GAACATCCCTTCGAGCCGGAGGACATGGCCTGGTGTCCGGCCTATGCAGGACCGATCTGCTCGCTCTGCTGCTCGCTCGACAGCCGCTGCCATGACCTGTGCAAACCCAAGGCGCGGCTCAACACCCAGATCGCGACCGTCGCCGGCGCGCTGCTGCCCGCCCGGCTGGTCGAGCAGCTTTCCTCCCGGCTTGGCCGCTACGGCATCACGGCGGCGCTCTCGGTCACCTTCATCGGCGCGATCCTTTCGATGATCGCCTACCAGATGGCCCGCGCAGCGCCTGAGACGGCCTCTGTGGTCTATGACACGGCGCTGATCGTGTTCTTCGTCTTCGCCATGCTCGCCTGCATCATCGCCTGGTTTTACGTGCTCGCCCATGACAGCCGCATGGTGGCGGAGGAGGAATCCTCGCGCCAGACGACCCTGCTCTTGAAGGAAATCGCCGCCCACGAGAAAACCGATGCCGCGCTCCAGGCCGCGAAGGAGAGCGCCGAAGCCGCCAACCGCGCCAAGAGCCGCTATGTCGTCGGCCTCTCGCATGAATTGAGAACGCCGCTCAACGCCGTCTCCGGCTATGCACAGCTGCTGGAGCGCGACCCGACCATACCCGATGCGCGACAGCCCGCGATCAAGTCGATCCGCCGCTCGGCCGACTATCTCTCGGGCCTGATCGACGGGCTGCTGGATATCTCACGGATCGAATCCGGACGGCTTCAGGTGTTCTCCAACGAGATCAACCTCGCCGAATTTCTCGACCAGATCATCGACATGTTCGAGACCCAGGCCCGGGCCAAGGGGCTGATATTCGAGCACACACTCGACCGCCACCTGCCGGCCTATGTGCGCACCGACGAAAAGCGCCTGCGCCAGATCCTCGTCAACCTGCTCTCCAACGCGGTGAAGTTCACCGATGCCGGCAGCGTATCGCTTGTGGCGCGCTATCGCAGCCAGGTGGCGACCTTTATCGTCACCGACACGGGCAGCGGCATCGCCGCTAAGGACCTTTCGCGCATCTATGAGCCGTTCGAGCGCGGCGGCGGCAGGGAAAAGCCGGGGCTCGGCCTCGGCCTCACCATCACGCGGCTTCTGGTCAACACGCTCGGCGGCGAAATCGAGGTGGAAAGCCGGGAGGGCTCGGGCACACGCTTTACCGTACGCCTCATGCTCGCCTCCATCGACCGGCCGCAGCCGCCGCGCGTGGCCGGCGACACCGCCGTCGCCGCGGGCTATGACGGGCCGCGCCGCACAATCATGGTCGTTGACGACAATGCCGATCATCGTGCGATGATGCGCGACATCCTCCTGCCGCTAGGCTTCGACGTCATGCTCGCCGAAGACGGAGAGACGGTATTCGGCCTGCTCGAAGACACGACGCCGGATATCTTCCTGCTCGACATCCGAATGCCGGGGATGAATGGCTGGCAGCTTGCCACCCGGCTGCGCGATGCCGGTATGACGAAACCCATCGTGATGCTCTCGGCCAATATCGGCGACGACGCCATCATCGGCCATGGGGATGACAGCCATAACGACACGCTGTCGAAACCCCTCAATCTCAAGCGCCTGCGCGACGTTCTGGCGCTGCATCTCGGCCTCATCTGGCGGGAAACGCCGGACGAAAGCACGCGCGCCGCGCCCGAGATGCCTGAAGTCTTGCAAACGCCGCCGGATTCGCAGCTTGATGAATTGATCCGGCTCGCCGAGATCGGCTATCACCGTGGCGTCCGGGAAAAGCTGGCATCGCTTTCGGCGGAAGACGCATACCGATCTTTCGCGACCGAGGCCTCCGCCTTTGTCGCCCGTTTCGACCTGGACGGCCTCGTCGCCTATCTGAACAGGCTCAAGTCCGGCGTCGCCGGGAAGGATACCGCGCAAGATGGCTGAGAACGCCGCACAGGAAATCGTACTTCTGGTGGACGACAGTCCGGAGGCGCTGAGCTTCCTGACCGAGGCGCTGGAAGACAGCGGCTATTCCGTTCTGATCGCAACCTCAGGCGAAAGCGCGGTCAGCATCGTCGCGCGCATCACGCCCGATATCGTGCTGATGGACGCGGTGATGCCGAAGATGGATGGGTTCGAGGCCTGCCGGCGGCTGAAGTCCGGACCGGCAGCGCAAAGCCCCGTGATCTTTATGACCGGGCTTTCGGAAACCGAACACATCGTCCACGCGCTGGAATCCGGCGGCGTCGACTATCTGACCAAGCCAATCAATATCGATGAACTGAGGGCGCGCATCCGCGTGCATCTTGCCAATGCCCGCTCGGCCCAGAGCGCGCGGGTGGCGCTGGACGCGACCGGCCGGCACCTTCTGGCCGCCGGGCCCGACGGCGCGCCGCGCTGGATGACGCCGCAGGCCGGCAGGCTGATCGGCGAGGCGGCGGGCGGCGCGCCGGACATGAGCCTCATCGGGGACCGGATCTCTGCCTGGCTTGGCGAGGCCAATATCGGCGAAACGCCCGGCGGCCAGACGACGCTGCCGGTCACGCGAAACGGCGAGACGCTGTTCCAGCTTGTCTTTCTGGAGAAGACAGGCGCGGACGAATTCCTGTTCCGCGTTACCGCCGCCAATCCCGTGAGCGACGACGAAACGCTCAGGAAACATTTTCCCCTGACCGTGCGCGAATCCGAAGTGCTGCTGTGGATCGCCAAGGGCAAGACCAACCGCGACATCGCCGATATTCTCGGCCTTTCAACGCGAACGGTGAACAAGCACCTTGAAACCATCTATGTGAAACTCGGCGTCGAAAACCGCGCCTCCGCCGCGGTGAAGGCGGCCTATGTGCTGCATGATATGTGAGCGGGCCCTCTCGCTTGAGGGATCGGCGCTATTCTGTCTTTGCTTGGGGAGCGTGAACTGCATCCGCGCCAACTAATCTTCTCGCCCCGGAGGGGAGAGATGTCGCGAAAGCGACAGTGAGGGGGGAGCCTATCCCCGCGAAAGCCCTCACATTTGGAAATGCAGCGCCACCCTCACTGCCCCTTTCGGGGCATCTCTCCCGCCAGCGGGAGAGAGTATTGGGAGCAAGACCAACCTCCATCGACCTTTACTCAGGCGGGGGAAACGGGCGAACAGCGAGCAATACACTCACTCTGCATAGAAAAAGGCGCGCAGTTCCCACCGCGCGCCTTCCATGCAAATCGAAGCGTCGTTACTGCCCAAGTCCTTCAAACAGCGCCGTCGAGAGGTAGCGCTCGGCAAAGGACGGGATGATGATGACGATGGTCTTGCCTTCGTTTTCCGGACGCGAACCGACCTCGATTGCGGCCTTCAGCGCGGCGCCGGAAGAGATGCCGACCGGAAGGCCCTCGACGCGGGCGACTTCGCGGGCAAGCGCGAAGGCATCGTCGTTTTCGACCTTGACGATCTCGTCATAGACTGCGGTATCGAGCACGCCCGGCACGAAACCGGCGCCGATGCCCTGGATCTTGTGCGGGGCGGGCGATCCGCCGGAGAGCACCGGAGAGGCGGCCGGCTCGACGGCCACGACCTTCACCTCCGGCTTCTTCTGCTTCAGCACCTGGCCGACGCCGGTGATCGTGCCGCCCGTGCCGATGCCGGAGACGAAGATATCGACAGCGCCGTCGGTGTCGTTCCAGATTTCCTCCGCCGTCGTCTTGCGGTGAATGTCCGGATTGGCCGGGTTTTCGAACTGCTGCGGAATGACCGCGTTCTCGATCTCGGCGGCGAGTTCCTCAGCCTTGGCGACGGCGCCCTTCATGCCCTTCGGCGGCTCGGTCAGAACCAGTTCGGCGCCGAGCAGCGCCACCATCTTGCGGCGCTCGATCGACATCGATTCCGGCATGGTCAGGATCAGGCGGTAGCCCTTGGCGGCGGCCGCGAAGGCGAGCGCGATGCCGGTATTGCCCGAGGTCGGCTCGATCAGCACGGATTTGCCGGGCGTGATCTTGCCGGCCTTTTCCAGCGCGTCGATCATGGCAAAGCCAATACGATCCTTCACCGACGAAATGGGATTGAAGAATTCGAGCTTGGCCAGGAGATTGGCCTTCACGCCCTTTTCCTTCGCCAGCTTGTCGAGACGGACGATCGGCGTGTCACCGATCGTGTCGAGAATAGAGGAATAGACCTTCCCGCGTCCGGGTTTGCCGTTCTGTTCCATGGTGATTGCTCCCTGAATGAGTTACTCTCTAGGTAGGGTCCGGCCGGGGAAAATTCGAGGCACGAAACAGCGAACGGAACAGCTTTGGCGGAATGACATTCCAATCACCGGCAAGTTCGCGAAAACGCATTTCCCCTGCCGGCTCCGTGGCGCGAGCTCACCCGGCAAAGGCGACAAACAGCCAGAAACCGGCCCCGCCGACGGCCATCACTGCAAGCGTGACCAGCCCCAGAATCCGGCCATAGGCGCGCGTGCCGCTGCCAAGGGCAAGCACCACTTTGGTGACGAGATTGGCGGCGGCCGCGATCAGCACGGCAAAGGCGGCCGTTTCAACAGGCAGGGCGTTGCCGGCCATGTGTGCGGTGGAAAGCGTGATCGCATCGAGATCGGGAATGCCGGAGACGAGCGCGATGACGGTTATGCTTCCCGGTCCGAGGAAGCGCACCAGCACCCTGGCGATGAAACCGACAGCCCCCAGCAGCGCGCCGAAGCGCAGCACCGCGCCGAGCTCGAACGGATTGGAAAGCTCGATCCCGGCCTTGGCGTCAACCGCGCGGTTGCGCCCGATCAGGATCAGGCTCGCCGCGACAAAGACCAGAAGGCCCGGCGCGAGCGCCGCAGCGAGCGGCACGATCAGCGCCGGGGCAACGGCCGAGCCGATGATGAAACAGCGCACCAGCGACAGCCCGCCGGCAATCGAGGCAGCGCCCGCCAATTGCCGAGAAAGCGCGGGCTCGGCGGTGGAGATATGGGCAAAGGAGAGCGTCGTCGCCGTCGACGAGACGATCCCGCCGGTGGCGCCCGCAAACAGGATGCCGCGCTCGGGCCCAGCGACCCGCATCGCCACATAGCCGGCATAGGAAAGCGCGGCGATCATGATCGTCATCAGCCAGACGGTGAAGGGATTGAAGCCGCCCCAGGGATCGATCGCCCGGTTTGGCAGGAGCGGCAGGGCAACGAAGCTCATGGTGAGAAGCACCAGCGCCGATCGCAGTTCCACCCAGGTCATGGTTTTGAGGAAACCGTGGAGGCTGTGGCGCGCGGCCAGAAGAACGGTCGTGACCACGCCGCCAGCGGCGGCCAGGCGCATATCGCCCGTCGCCGAGACGACGCCGAGCGCGAACACCACAAGCGCCGCGATCACGCCGGTGACGGAAAAGTCATTGCGCGGCGTGGCGGCGCGATAGGAGAAAACGATAAAGGCCGCCATCAGACCGATGCCGAGCGCTGCCGGCACGACCGGACCGGAAACCGCGCCGAGATAGCCGGCAAGCCCGCCGAGCAGGCCAACCAGCGCAAAGGTGCGGATGCCGGCGGCGCGTTCGCCATCGGCCATCTCGCGCTCCTGCCAGCCGCGCTCGATCCCCACCAGAAGCCCGATCGCGAGCGACAGACCGACACGCTGAAACGCTTCCATCATATCCATGCGCGAGCCTCCTTCGGTTCCGGCAAACCCAGCCGCCGAAGGCAGACCTTAGCGCTCACGGATAAAACCTGAAATAGCAATTATCGGGACAGACACCGCCAGGCCGGGATCACACGCCGGTCGAGCCGAACCCGCCGGCCCCGCGCACGGTCTCGGTCAGGTCGTCCACCACCGTCACCGGCATCTGCGTCACCGGCGCGATGATGACCTGGGCGATGCGCATGCCGCGCTCGATGGCGAAATCCTCGGTTCCGAGATTGACGAGCAGCACCTTCACCTCGCCGCGATAGTCGCTGTCGATCGTGCCGGGCGTATTGAGGCAGGTGATGCCGTGCTTGAAGGCAAGGCCGGAACGCGGGCGGACCTGCGCCTCGTGACCGTCCGGGATCTCGAAGATGAAGCCCGTCGGCACCAGCGCGCGGGCGCCCGGCCGCAGCACCAGCGGCTCGGCCTCGGGCACGGCGGCGCGGATATCCATGCCGGCGGAACCGGTCGTCTCGTAGGCCGGCGGCGCGATGCCGTCCGCGTGTTCCAGGCGTTTGAGTTTCAGCGTCATTTTCGTTTCCATGTTCATTGCGGCTTCACGGGGCCTGAAAGGTTGGACGACTGCCTCACTTCTGACCGATCTCCCCCCTTGAGGGGGAGATGCCCGGCAGGGCAGAGAGGGGTGCAGCGGAAGTCCCATATTCCGTGCTTGTTGAAAGGGCTCACCCCTCTCTGTCGCTTTCGCGACATCTCTCCCTCAAGGGGAGAGATTGGCGGCGGCAGGGTCCTCTTCAATCTCGCCAGCATCCTTGCCATGGCTCACAAACAGGTCAATTGCATCTTGGCCCTCAAATCGCTAGATAGGCCCCCATCAACAGGATATTGCATCGATGCCCGAAACGCTTGCCGAGGCGGTTGCCCGCCGCCGAACCTTCGCGATCATCTCGCACCCGGACGCCGGTAAAACCACGCTCACCGAAAAGCTGCTGCTGTTCGGCGGCGCGATCCAGCTTGCCGGCGAGGTGAAGGCCAAGAAGGACCGCATCCAGACGCGTTCCGACTGGATGAAGATCGAGCGCGAACGCGGCATTTCGGTGGTCACCTCGGTGATGACCTTCGAATATGAGGACACGGTCTTCAACCTGCTCGACACGCCCGGCCATGAAGACTTCGCCGATGACACCTACCGCACGCTGACAGCGGTGGATGCGGCCATCATGGTGATCGACGCGGCCAAGGGCATCGAGCCGCGCACGCTGAAGCTCTTCGAAGTCTGCCGCATGCGCGACATCCCGATCATCACCTTCGTCAACAAGATGGACCGCGAGGCCCGCGACACGTTCGAGATCATCGACGAAGTGGCGGAAAAGCTGGCGCTCGATCCCGTGCCGATGACCTGGCCGATCGGCCAGGGCAAAACGTTCTGCGGCACCTACCACCTGCGCGACAGCGCCGTGCGCTACGGCGATGGCGAACGGCACCTCACCAAGGTCAACGGCCCGGAAGTGGTGGCCGAAAAGCTGCCGGAACATGAACGCCAGGACTGGGCGGAAATGGCCGAGCTCGCCATTGACGGCTATCCGGCGTTTTCGCGCGAGGCCTTTCTCGAGGGCCATATGACGCCGGTCTATTTCGGCTCGGCGCTCAGGAACAACGGCGTGCGCGATCTCATTCACGCGCTGTCCGAATTTGGCCCGCCGCCGCGCGCGCAGGTCGCCGATGTCAGAACCGTGGAAGCCACCGACCCGAAGATGAGCGCCTTCGTCTTCAAGATCCAGGCGAATATGGACCCCAACCACCGCGACCGCATTGCTTTCGTGCGCGTCTGCTCGGGCGAACTGAAGCGCGGCATGAAGGCGCGGCTCTCGCGCACCGGCAAGCAGATGGGGCTGACGGCGCCGCAATTCTTCTTCGCCTCGCAGCGCCAGCTTGCCGACACGGCCTATGCCGGCGATGTCGTCGGCATCCCGAACCACGGCGCGCTTCGTATCGGCGACACGCTGACGGATGGCGAGCAACTCGTCTTCCAGGGCGTGCCGAACTTCGCACCGGAAATTCTCCGCCGCGTCAGGCTCGAAGACGCGATGAAGGCGAAAAAGCTGAAGGAGGCCCTGCAGCAGATGGCCGAGGAAGGCGTCGTGCAGCTCTTCACCCCGGAAGACGGTTCTCCCGCGATCGTCGGCGTGGTCGGCGCGCTGCAGCTCGACGTTCTGAAGGAGCGGCTGAAGGCGGAATACGGCCTGCCGGTCTCCTTCGAGATGGCGCGTTTTTCGATTTGCCGCTGGATTTCGGCGGAAAAGCCCGCAGATCTCGACAAATTCGTCTCCTCGCATCGCGGCGACATCGCCCGCGACCTCGACGGCGATCCGGTGTTCTTGGCCCAGGACGGTTTCTCGCTGAACTATGAGAGCGAACGCGCGCCGGAGATCAGGATGATCGCGATCAAGGAATACCATCAGGCAAAGGCGGCGTGAGGCGATGAGCGAGAAAGAAGTCATCGGCATTTGCGGCATCGGCCGGATGGGCAGCGCGATCGCCGACCGGCTCGCCGCCAAAGGGTTCCGCCTCGTGCTTTGGTCGCGCAGCGGCGTGACGGATGAATTCGCGGACAGGAACCGCGCCGAGATCGCCCTCAACCTCGCCTCGCTCGCCTTCAAGTCCGACATCATCATCACCTCCCTGATCAATGACGGAGCGGTGGACTCGGTGCTGTCGAAGCTTGTCGAAACCTCGCTGCCGGGCAAGCTCGTGGTCGAGACATCGACGGTGCGACCGGACACGCTGCGGCGCTTTTCCGAAAAGATCAAGGCCAAGGGCGGCAGCGCCATCGACGCGCCGATCTCCGGCGGCCCGGAACTCGTGCGCGAAGGCACGGCGGGCATCTATGTCGGCGGCGCCACGATCGACTACAAGCGCTACCTTCCGGTCGCCGAAGCGCTTTCCGACCGGATCCACCACACCGGCTCGCTGGGCGCGGGCGCTGCCGCCAAGATCGTCAACAACATGATGCTCTGCGGCTATTGGGAAGTGCTGAAGGAAGCGCTCATGACCGGCAAGAAAGCCGGGCTTTCGGTCGAGACCATGCTCGACGTGCTGTTGACCAGTCCCGGCGGCTCGCCGGCGCTCAAATTCCGCGCGCCGCGCATTCTTGGCGAGGACAAGAGCATCGGCTTTCCGGCAAAAGGCGCGCTCAAGGACGCGACGCTTTTCGCCGAAGTGGCCAAAAGCTTCGGCATCGACACGCCCGCCATCAATGCCGCAGTCGAGAGCTACCGGACCTGCATCGCGGACGGCCACGGCGACGAGGATCTTTCTGCGATGGTGCGGACCGCGCTGGAAAAAGGGTGAGGTTACTCCCGCGCCGCGCCCGGCAGCGTCGCGAGTTCGTTGACCCACGGCGCCGCCTCCTCGCACCAGATCTCCCGTTTCGGCGGCAGGTCGGCGCGCTGGTCGATCAGGCCCCAGCGCAAGGCCCAGTCGCCGGCAGCCTCTCCCTCGCCTCTGGAAAACACCGGTCCTCCGCAGGTTTCGCAAAAGGCCTGGGCGCGCTTGGCACCGCTCTCGGCCATCTTCCAGTACTCCCTGAGGACACCGCTCGATATCTGGACATCTTCTTGCGCCACAAGAACAGAGACGCGATAGGGCGAACCGGAGAGCCGCTGGCACTGGTTGCAGTGGCAGACAACGACGGCCTCGGGATCGATGCTCGCCGAAAATCGCACATTGCCGCAAAAACAGCCACCGGTGACGTCCATGATCCATTCTCCGTTTTCCGCAGGGAGGCTGTTCATGCCATGGGGACGCGGCCGGGTGCAACATCACGAGGCTTGAAGAATCCTGATGGCAGCATCAGATTATGGAAAACAGAGAGCAGGAGAGAGCTGATGAATATCGGCGAAGCCGCACGGCAATCGGGCCTGCCGCCCAAGACAATCCGTTACTACGAGGAAATCGGCCTCGTCGTCGCCGACCGTGCGCCCAACGGCTACCGGGATTATTCCGGCAACCATGTCCACCGGCTGAACTTCATCCACCGCTCGCGCGACCTCGGCTTCTCTGTCGAGGAATGCCGGCTGCTGCTGTCGCTTTATGACGACGACGCCCGAGAAAGCGCCGAGGTCAAGGCGCTGGCGCTTTCCAAGATCACCGAGATCGACGCCAAGCTCGAGAGGCTCGCGAGCCTGAAGGCGACGCTGCAGCACCTCGCCGAAACCTGCCACGGCGACCACCGTCCCGACTGCCCGATCCTTCAGGAGCTTTCCGGCGATAGGGATTGCTGCGCGCCCGCCTCAGGCCTCGAAAAGGCGAGGGATCACCGCGTCGGCACGGGTTCCTCGCCGCGATAGTCGTAGAAGCCCCGGCCCGATTTGCGGCCGAGCCAGCCCGCATCGACATATTTGACGAGCAGCGGGCACGGCCGGTACTTGTTGTCGGCCAACCCTTCATGCAGCAGTTGCATGCCGGCAAGGCAGGTGTCGAGGCCGATGAAATCGGCAAGTTCCAGCGGTCCCATCGGGTGACGCGCGCCGAGCTTCATGGCGACGTCGATCGCGTCCACCGAACCGACCCCCTCATAGAGCACATAGATCGCCTCGTTGATCATCGGCAGCAGGATGCGGTTGACGATGAAAGCCGGGAAATCCTCCGAGACCGTTGGCGTCTTGCCGAGCGAACGGACGAATTCCTTCGCCGTTTCGAACGTCACCTCCTCGGTGGCAATGCCGCGCACCAGCTCGACCAGTTCCATCACCGGAACCGGGTTCATGAAGTGCACGCCCATGAAGCGTTCCGGCCGGTCGGTCGCGGCCGCAAGACGGGTAATGGAAAAGGCCGATGTATTGGTCGCCAGCAGGGCTTCCGGCTTCAGGATCGGGCAGATTTTCGCGTAGAGCGCGCGCTTGGCCGCCTCATCCTCGGTGATCGCCTCGATCGCCATGTCGACGGAGGCGAGGTCCTGCAGGTCCGTCGAGCCGCTGATCAGCGCCAGCGCCTTCTTGCGATCCTCGTCCGTGATCTTTCCGGAGTTGACCTGGCGGGCGAGATTGCCGTTGATCGTCGCCAGCGCGCGCTCGATCTGCTCACGCTCGCTGTCGATCAGGTGCACGTCATAACCGGCGACCGCGCAGACATGGGCGACACCGCAGCCCATGGCGCCGGCGCCGACAACCCCGATGCGCCTTATGTTATCAGCCATTTCGCGCTCCCTTGCTCATTTTCCGGGCGAACGGCAGGCCGCTCGCGAAAGTCCGTACCACTTGATAGTCCCTCGTGCCGCTCATTTCCAGTGCCAACCCCTTTGCGATGCCAAGTTCGGGATCGGTCTGTACATGTTCTTTTCCCTGTCGCCGGCGATGAAAAACCGCTAGAGGCTAGTTCAGAAATAACGAGGAAACGGCATAAAACGCATGTCTACGCGACGCATCGCCATTTTCGGCGCGACCGGGTCGATCGGGCTTAATACGCTCGACGTGATCGAACAGCTCGGCGGGCGCGATACTTTCGAACTGACCGCGGTTACCGGCAATGCCAATGTCGAGGCTTTGGCGAAAAAGGCGATCGATCACGGCGCGCGAATGGCCGTTACCGCCGACGAGAGCCGCTACAAGGCGCTGAAGGAAGCCTTGTTCGGATCGGGCGTCACGCCTGCCGCCGGGACAAGCGGACTTTCCGAAGCCGCGCGCATGGACAATGACATGGTGATGGCGGCAATCGTCGGCACCGCCGGGCTGAAGCCGACGCTGGAGGCCGCGAAGGCCGGCGCCGACATTGCCCTTGCCAACAAGGAATGTCTCGTTTCCGCCGGTCCGCTGTTCATGGAGGCGATTGCCGCGGGCGGCGGCACGATGGTGCCTGTCGACAGTGAACATTCCGCCGTCTTCCAGGTGTTCGAGGAGAACCAGCGCCGGGCGCTGGAACGGGTGATCATCACCGCATCCGGCGGCCCGTTCCGCACAAAGAGCCTTGAGGAAATGCGCCATGTCGATGCGGCGACGGCGCGCGCCCATCCCAACTGGTCGATGGGCCTGAAAATCTCGATCGACAGCGCCTCGATGTTCAACAAGGCGCTCGAAATGATCGAGGCCATGCATCTCTTCGCGCTGAGACCGGAACAGGTGGAGGTGATCGTCCATCCGCAGTCGATCATCCATTCCATGGTCGGCTATGCCGACGGCTCGGTGCTGGCCCAGCTCGGCGCGCCGGACATGCGCACGGCGATCGGCTATGCGTTGTCTTATCCGGAGCGGCCCTCGCTTTCGGTCGAGAGGCTCGATTTTGCCAGGCTCGCCCGGCTCGATTTCGAGGCCCCTGACGAGAGCCGGTTCCCCGCCCTTCGCCTGGCGCGGGTCGCCATGGCGCGCGGCGGGCTTCAGGGCGCAGTCTTGAACGGCGCCAAGGAAGTGGCGCTGGAAGCCTTCATCGACGGGCGCTGCGGCTTTCTGGAGATGGCGGAAATCACGGAGACGGTGATGGACAGCCTCTCGCACCTGCCAGCCGCCGCCGGTATCGACGACATCTACGCCGCCGATGCGGAGGCCCGCCGCAGGGCCGCAGGCCTCGTCAGGGCGTAAGGCCTACCATTCGATGCGGCTGCCGTCATAGGCGAGGAATATCCCGGTCTCTCCCTCGGCGATGCCGTTCAGCGCCGAGAGCATGTTTCCTGCGGCCTCTTCAGCCGCGACCCGGCGATTGCTGCCGGCATAGGGTTCGGAAAGCGGCGTCGCCACCGTGCCCGGATGAAGGGCGGCAAGCGACAGAAGCGGATTTTTCCGCCGCGCCTCGATTGCGGCGGTGCGCAGGATCTGATTCAGCGCGGCTTTCGATGCACGGTAGGACATCCAGCCGCCGATATGGTTGTCGCCGATCGAGCCGACGCGCGCAGAAAGGCAGGCGAAGATGGCCCTCCGGTCACGTGTCATCAGCGGCAGAAAGTGTTTGAGCAGAAGCGCCGGGCCGATGGCGTTGACGGAAAACTGCCGTGCCATGACCTCGGCATCGAGCGCCCTGATGGTCTTTTCCGGACCCGCGCCGTCAATATGCAGCGCGCCTGTGGCGCAGACAATGAGGTCGAACGACTGACCTGAAAAGCGCTGCGCCGCTTCGGCCACGGACGCCTCGTCGGCGATCTCCAGGCTGTCCGCGCGCCGCGACAGCGTTTCGAGGCCGCCGCAGCGCGGATCCGCCTCGATCGCCGCGCACAAGGCTTTGCCGATGCCGCCGGAAGCGCCGATGACGAGCGCATGATAGCGCTCGGCAAGGCTGGTCATGACGGTTGCCTGCATCATTCTCTCCCTTCACGGGATGAATTACGCCGGACGCCTTTCCTCGGATCACCTGTCGAAGACCGCCCGCCAGACATCGAAGGGAAATGCGCCGTCGCACCCCTCGGGCGCGGTATTGGTCATGGCGACGGCAACCGTGCCGGTTTCGGGGTCGAAACACCAGCGGTTGCCGTAAACCCCGCCCCAGGAGACCGCGCCGTCCGGCAGGGGCGAATTGTCGAGCGCGGCATCTTCCGTGACGGCGCCGAGAAAGCCGAACTTCACGCCCGGACGGACATTGAGATCGCCGATCTGGTTGCGGATCGCGGCCTGAACGGTCTCCGGCTTCAGCACGCCGTCGCCGCCCTTGCGAACCATCTCGAGAAGCCGGATCACGTCGCCGGCGGTTCCCGCCATGCCGCCGCCGCCGCCCTGGAAGGCGTGGGGGTTGAATATCCGCGCCGGCGAGAAGGTGTAGATCCGGTCGGGCGCAAAGGCAACGCGTTGCGGCTCGCCCATGGGCTGGGGAACGGGGTCGGCATTGAAATAGGGAACGGCAACGCGATCGCGGTCCGTCACGCAGAAGGTGGTGTCGGAAATGCCGAGCGGCCGCAGAACATACCGGTTCAGCGCTTCCTCGACCGAGCTGCCCTCCGCCTGCGCAAGCACGGCGCCGAGAATGTCGATCGCGATCGAGTACTCCCAGGCGGTTCCGGGCTTGTAGGCCAGCGGAACGGTGTTGTGGCGGGAGAAATTGTCCTCGAGCGTCAGCTCGGTGTTCTCGATGCCGACCGTGATGGAATCATGAACCGAAAGAATGCCGGCGCCGGGACGATAGGTGAGACCGGCCGTATGTGTCAGAAGCTGACGTATGGTGATCTCGGCCTGCCGGCCGTCGGGGCCCGGGGGGTGGAACCACGGCAGGCGGTCGCTGACATGATCGTCGAGCGAGATCTTTCCGGCATCGGCCATCGCCAGCGCCGCGGCGGCAACGAAGGGCTTGGTGACGGAAGCGTAGCGGAAAATCGTGTCGAGGGACACGGGCTTCCCCGCCTCCCGGTCGGCAAAGCCTGCGGCGCGTTCATAAACCGGCGCGCCGTTCTGCCAGACCATGATCACGGTTCCGACGATGCGCGCCTCATCGATCGCGCGGTCAATGGCCGCGTCAACGCGGTGCGAAAGTTCCATGAAAAGCCCTCCGGACCATAAACAGCATTGCCTGTTTGATCCGGAAAGCCGCGGCCCGAGTCAAGTGAAATCCCGATGACGCCTCAGGCGACCGCGCGCGCCAGCGCACATTGCGACCAGAGCGAATGCAGCGCCGCCACCAGATGGTCCATGTCCCGATCGGTATGCAGCGGCGTCGGCGTGAAGCGCAGGCGCTCGGTCTTGCGCGGCACCGTCGGATAGTTGATCGGCTGGACATAGATGCCGAAATCATCGAGCAGAATATCGGAGATCCACTTGCACTTCGAGGCGTCACCCACCATCACCGGCACGATATGGCTGTCATTGTCCATGTGCGGGATGCCCTGCGCATCGAGCTTGCGACGGAGCGTGGCGACGCGTTCGCGGTGACGTTCGCGCTCGATCTGGCTCACCTTCAGGTGGCGGATGGAGGCGACCGCGCCCGCAGCCAGCGACGGCGGCAGCGCCGTGGTGAAGATGAAGCCGGAGGCAAAGGAGCGGACGAAATCGACCACGGCCTGAGATCCGGCGATATAGCCGCCCATGACGCCGAATGCCTTGCCGAGCGTGCCCTCGATGATCGTCAGGCGGTCCATCAGGCCCTCGCGCTCGGCAACGCCGCCGCCGCGCGGACCGTACATGCCGACGGCGTGAACCTCGTCCAGATAGGTCATCGCGCCGAATTTTTCGGCGAGATCGCAGATTTCCCTGATCGGCGCGATGTCGCCGTCCATCGAGTAGACCGATTCGAAGGCGATCAGCTTCGGCGCGTCCGGATCGGCCGCCTTCAGCTTGGCCTCCAGATCGTTGAGGTCGTTGTGCTTGAAGATGACGCGAGCGCTCTTGCCGTGACGGATGCCCTCGATCATCGAGGCGTGGTTGAGCGCGTCCGAGAAGATGATCAGGCCGGGGATCTTCTGGCCGAGCGTGCCGAGCGTCGCCCAGTTGGACACATAGCCGGAGGTGAAGATCAGCGCCGCTTCCTTGCCATGCAGGTCCGCGAGTTCTTCCTCGAGCTTGACGTGGTAATAGTTGGTGCCGGAAATATTGCGGGTGCCGCCGGCCCCTGCCCCGCAAGCCTCGATCGCCTCCTGCATGGCGGCGATCACGGTGGGACACTGGCCCATGCCGAGATAATCATTCGAACACCAGACCGTGACCGGCGAAGCCGCGCCGTCCTTGAAGCGGGACGCACGGGGGAATTCACCGCGATGCCGTTTCAGTTCCGCGAAGACGCGGTAACGGCCTTCTTCATGCAGTCCCGCAAGTTCGCTTTTGAAAAATGCTTCGAAATCCATCGTTCAGGTGCTCCACCGCCAAGCCGTTTGTTTTCCGCAAGGATTTGACGAAGTTTGCGCAACGTCAAGCCGCAAAGCCCCGGAATTGACCCGGGTGCGGCAATAGGCCCTTCGTTTGAATTATTCCAAACTGCTTCTACACGCAACCGTTCGGGGCAAATCTTGATCAAGGTCAAGTGATCGACATTATCCGGCAGGCTTCTGACATTCGCTCCGGCGGCGGGAACAAATCCCTGCACCGACACATTAATCCGCTACCCCGGAAATATCCGGCCGCGGCGGAAAGGCGCTTTTTTGCTTCCCGCATCGGCGCTATTCGGATATGTATTTTCAGAAGCGGCCGGTCGAACGGTCGCGACAAGGAGAGCGGCGGCGGGCACGGCACCCCGGGGAGCGTCCGGTCGTAGCGCGACCAAATGGTGATGAGGGAATCATGAACAAAGTAATCGCAGGACTTCTGATCAGTGTGTTTTCGGTTGCGGCCACGGCCTGCACCCCCACGCAGGAAGGCGCGGCCATCGGCGCCGGCAGCGGCGCGCTGATCGGCACGGCCATTGACGGCGGCGGCCTCGGCGGCGCGCTTCTCGGCGGCGCCATCGGCGCGGGCGCGGGCGCGCTCGTCGGTCGTGCTGTCGAAAACCAGCCGGGCAAATGCTACTACCGTGACCGCTATGGCCGCGAATATGTGGACGACTGCCCGCGGTAAGGCACCATGCGCGTGACCGTCTGCGACTGCGGAGACGGTCACCGCTTTCTTGTGAGCCGTGCCCGAAGGCAGCGGCAATGCGGCTTATCCCGATATCCGGCCGACAATCGCGCTTCCGAAAGGTTCGGTTAACGCTGTTGCCGGCTTTTGGATTTTGACGGGATGCACGGCCTGCTCCCGTGCTACCATGCTGACGCGTAAAATCATTCAGCGGATCAGCGGCATCGTATAGAGTACACCATGATCACCCGTCCCAACCGGCGAAATTCCGGCACCCGCGCCTCTCTGAAGGCCGGGCTCTTGCTGTCCGCGGCAATGCTCGCCGTGGCGCTGTCGGGCGTCGGCGAGGCGCGCGCCTTTTCCCTTTTTGGCGTTCACCTTTGGGGCGAGCGCGAGGAAGAGATCGATAACGTTCAGGATCCGGTGCGCTATCATGTGACCTTCTCCGTCACCGGCGGCGATGACGGGCTGGAGCGCTTCCTGCGCAACCGCTCGGAGCTCGTCAATGGAGAGAACCAGCCGGTCGACGGCGATCTCGGTCTTCTCGTCAAGGCGCGGGACGATCTGCAGATCCTCGTCGGTTCGCTGTTCGAGCGGGCCTATTACGGCGGGCTGGTGAACATCAGCATCGAGGGCCAGAACATCGAGGACATTGTCGGCCTGCCGAATTTCGACCGCGTCAACCCGGTGCCCGTCACGGTGAACATCGAGGCGGGACCGCGCTTCACCTTCGCCAACATCGACATCAAGGATGCGCCGCCGGATTTCGATCCCGCAAAGCTCGGCCTCGTCATCGGAACGCCGGCCTATTCGACGACCATTCTGTCGGCGGCGCAGGACATCGTCTCAAAACTCAAGGATGACGGTCACCCCTTCGCCAGGATCACCAAGCGCGAGGTCATCGCCAACCATGAGAACGCGACCATCAACGTTTTGATCGACGCCGAGGCCGGACCGAAAGCCGATCTCGGGCCGATCGCGATCAAGGGGGCGGATGCGGTGGACCCCGAGTTCATCCGCACCTATTCGCGGCTCAAGGCCGGCGAACCCTATTCGCCGCAGGAACTCACCGATGCGGCGAACCGGTTGCGCACCCTGAAAACCTTCGATTCCGTCGTCATCAACACCGGAGATACGCTTGACGAAAACGGCCAGTTGCCGACGACCATAACCGTCAAGGACGGCAAGTTCCGCTATTTCGGCTTCGGCGCGACGGTCTCCTCGATCGACGGCCTGGGACTTGAAGGCTACTGGGGCCACCGCAACCTTTTCGGCCATGCGGAAGGGCTGAGGCTGGAGGCCGGCGTCTCGCGGATCGGCGTGACAGACACGCTCGATTCGCTCGATTATGCCGGCGGCATAACCTTTACCAGGCCCGGTCTGTTCCACCCGTCCGGCATGTTCACCGCAAGCCTTGCCGCCGGCACGGAAAACCCCGATCCCTACAACGCCAAGACGGTGGCGGGGTCCGTCACCTACAGTTACGAGCAGAACGATTACAACACGATCACGCTCGGCTCAACCACCGAATACTCCCATATCGAGGATGCCTTCGGCACCGAGGATTACCTCACCTTCTCGCTGCCGGTGGGTTTCGACCGCGACACCCGCAATGACGCGCTCAACCCGACAGAGGGGATCTATCTGGTCACCACCGCCGAGCCGGCCTATGATTTTCTCAACGGCACGGTCTATTCCTCCTTCGACGCCGTCGGATCGACCTATTTTTCCGCCGGCGAGGATGACCGCTTCACGCTTGCCGCCCGGCTCGGCGCGGGTACGATCGTCGGCGGCGACAGCCTTGAAGACATCCCCGCCAACCAGCGCTTTTACGCAGGCGGCGGCGGCAGCGTGCGCGGCTATGCCTACAAGTCGATCTCGCCGCGCAATGCCAATGGCGATGAGACCGGAGGACGTTCCTATGTCGAGGCAACGCTCGAGGCGCGAATCGGCATTACCGAAAACATCCAGGTCGTGCCTTTCATCGATGCCGCGGATGTTTCCGCCGACAATTTCCCCGATTTCAGCGACATCCGCGCCGGGGCCGGCGTCGGCGTGCGTTACCTGACCGGCTTCGGTCCGATCCGCCTCGACGTCGCCCTGCCGCTTGACCGCTACCCTGGCGGCGACAGATTCGGCATCTATGCGGGGATCGGCCAGAGCTTCTGATCCGCCGTCTCGGATGCTGCACGCAAATGTGCAGGTCGGCGACGCTTTAGGCGCTGTATTCGTCCCCTTCCATCGCGTATAGACTGCCCCAGATTATGAATTGGCATGAGCAAGGGAAACCGCCAGACGATGAGAACAGTGACGGCAACGCTTCGATTTCTGACCAGGCTGGTCGCAGGCCTCATCGCCGGCGTGCTCCTGATCGCGCTTGCCGCCGTCATTCTGGTGGGCTTTACCGGTTTCGGCGCCAATTTCGCCGTCCAGCAGGTGACGAAGCGGATCGCCTCGCCCGATTTCGCCGTGCATGTGGGAAGGGTCAGCGCGCCGCTGACCGGCCATTTCACCGTCGAATCCGTTTCGGTTTCGGATATCAACGGGCCTTATGCGACAGTCGAGGATGTCGTACTCGACTGGTCGCCGCTCGCCCTTTTCAGCGGCCGGTTCAAGGCCGGGAACCTCTCCGCGCAGTCGGTGACGCTTGAGCGCCTGCCGGTCGCCTTCGACGCCGCGCCGAAGGAGAAGAGCCAGGGCGGCGGCTTCTCGTTGCCGATCGGGGTCGAGATCGACCGGTTCGACTTCCCTCAGATCGATATCGCCGCCCCCGTGCTCGGCGAGGACTACCCGCTTTCGGCAGAAGGCAGCGTTGCCGCGCTTGCCGATACGATTTCGGCATCGCTCAACGCCAAACACCGGGCCCGCCCCGAAACCTATGTGCGTGCGGATCTTGCCTATGCGCCGGGTGAGAACCGTCTCGATATCGCCGCGGAGGTGAACGAGCCGGAAGGCGGCATCGTCGCGACGCTGATGCAACTGCCCGGCGCGCCGGCGCTCAATATCGCGGTTGACGGCGACGGCCCGCTTTCGGACTGGCAGGGAAAGGTGACGGCGGAACTTTCCGGCGCGGCGCTCGGCGAGATCGATATCCGCCACCAGCTCGACGATGCCGGCGAACGGACCGTCACGGTTTCCGGCAGCGGCCAGTTCGCGCCGCTCACGCCCGAGGCTTTCGCAAGCCTGGTCGAGGGCACGACCCGACTCGACCTCGCAGTCACGCTCTCCCCGTCCGGCCGGATCGCCATCTCGAAAGGCAATGTCACCACCGGCAGCTTCGCGCTTGTCGCCTCCGGCGCCTATGATCCGGAAGGCAATAACGACCTGAAGGCGACCCTGAACGGCACGGACGGACCGGTGCCCTTCTCCTGGCCGCTCGGCGAAGATGCGCTCGACCTCGCCATCGAAAACGTCACGCTAGCTTTGACGGGCGCAGCCGACAGCGCCGATCTCGAGGCATCCGTGACGCTCGACCGGCTGACCATGCCGCAGGTGAGCGCCGGCGGCATTGCCCTTGTCGCCAGCGGAACGGGTCTTGATCTCAAGGACAGGAACGGCGCACTCGAGACCTCGCTGACGGTCGAGGACATCTCGTTTGACAACGAGAACCTGAACCAGCTGGTCAAAGCGCCCATTTCGCTTTCCGCGCCCATCACGCTCTCCGGCTCCATGATCGAGATTACCTCTGCCGAACTCGAGAGCGGCAGTATCGGCGGCACGACCTCGATTTCCTACGATTTGGATGGCCGGAAAGCTTCGGGCGATGCGCGCCTGTTCGTTCTCGCCGATGCCCTGCCCGCGCCAGCGTCGGAGATGATCAGCGGCATGACCCGGATCGAAACCGGCTTTTCGGCGGATCTTGCGACCGCCGACTATACGCTTTCAGACATCAAGATCGAAAACAGCCTCGTCAGCGCAACGGGCAACGTCGCCCTTTCCGGCGATACGATCGACGCCACGGTGAAGGCGGCACTCTCCGAGCTTGGCACGCTTGCCCCGCAAGTGGGCGGCGCGGCGGAGATTACCGCTTCGGCCAGCGGTCCCCTTTCCGCCCCGGAGGTCGAGGCGACGGTGAACGCCGATAACCTGGTTCTGTCCGGCGAGACGCTGAAGAATTTCTCGCTTTCGCTCAAGGGCAAGGCCGATCCGGCCTCCCCCTCCGGATCGGTTTCGGCAAAGGGAACCTATGCCGATGCACCGCTTTCGCTCGCAGCCAACGTCAGTTCGACCAACGGACAGATCGAGATTTCCGGTATCGACGGCGCGGTCGGCGGCAACACGCTCTCCGGCGACCTGACGCTAAACGAAAGCTTCCTGCCGGCCGGCGGCATCAATTTCGATTTTCCCGACCTGAAGCTTCTCGCCGGGCTCGCCGGCCAGGAGGCTTCCGGCGACATTTCCGGCCGGATCGCGCTCGACAATGCAGAAAACAAGCTGGGCCTGTCGCTGAATGCCTCCGGCGACCGGCTTTCCGCCGCGACGGTCACGGCGCGCGATATCGAGGCGGACATGACCGTCTCCGACCTTGCCGAACTGAAGGCGAACGGCAGGATCACCGTGGGATCGGTCTCGGCGAGCGGGCAGAATATCAGCGACATTTCCCTTTCGGCCCGCAATGAGGGCACGACGACCAGTTTTGACCTTTCCGCCCGCTATGACGGCCAGCCGGTGAACGCGGCGGCAAAGGTGACGCGCGCGGAGACGATGGAGATCGAGCTCACCAGGCTCGAAGGCTCGCCCATGTCGCTCGCGCTCAGTCTTGCCCAGCCGGCAAGGATTACGATTGCCGACGGCACGGCCAATATCGAAAACCTGCGCATCGGCATCGGCGGCGGCACGGTCAGCGCCCGCGGCAGCGTCGGCGATCGACTTGACCTCAGGGTCGATATCTCAGGCGTCAACGCCGCGATCGCCAACACTTTCGTGCCGAGCCTCGGCGCGCAAGGCACGATCTCCGGAACGGTGACGGCCAGCGGCTCGCTTGCGAGCCCGACGGCCAATTACGAGCTGTCGTGGAACAACGCCAATGTGGCGCAGAATGCCGCGATCGGCGGGCAGACCTTCACCATCACCACCTCCGGGCGCTACGAGGGCAACCGCGTCACCACCGACACGACGCTGACCAACGCGCAGGGCCTTTCAGCCCGGGCGAATGGTTCTGTCGGGCTTACCGGCAGCATGCCGCTCGACATCGCCGTCAACGGTCGCCTGCCGCTCGCGCTCGTCTCGGTCGTCGCCGCCAATGCCGGCTACGCGGTTTCCGGCAATGCGGACGTCAACATGACCATCGGCGGCAGCGTGCAGGCGCCGTCCTATTCCGGCGGCATCGACGTCAATATCGACAGCGTGACCGATCTGAGACGCAATCTGGCGATCAACAATATCCGCGGCCGCGTCACCGCCTCCGGCGACAGGCTGGTGGTCGAGGACATTACCGGACGGCTGGCCGCCGGCGGAACCGTCACCATCAGCGGCAGTATCGCGCTTTCCGGTGATTTCCAGTCTTCACTGAGGCTTGAGGCCGACAATGCCGTGATCAATGACGGCCGCCTTCTGACGACGACGGCCAATGGCGCGCTGACCCTCGAGGGGCCGCTTCTCGGCCAGCCGACGCTCTCCGGCCGGCTTGATCTCGGCAGAACCGCCATCGTTATCCCGGACCGGTTGCCGGCGTCGATCGCCGACATCAACATCGTGCACGAAAACGCCTCGGCCGCCGTTTTAAGGCAGGCCAGCGAGCTTTCACCGCAGCAGGCGACCGATGCCCGCTCGGCCTTCAACCTCGACATCACCATCGCGGCGCCCAACGCTATCTTCGTCAGGGGGCGCGGCGTGGACGCCGAACTCGGAGGCACCGTCCGGGTCTCGGGCACCACGGCCGATCCGGTCATCACAGGCGGCTTCGACCTGATCCGCGGCCGCCTGTCGATCCTCAACCGGCGCTTCGATTTCGATCGCGGGCGGATCACCTTCGGCGGCGCGCTCGTTCCGCTCATCGATCTGCAGGCGCAGACGACGGCCGGCTCGACGGCGATCACCATTTCGCTCTCCGGCGTTGCAACCGATCCCCAGGTGAGCCTCAGTTCCACGCCCGCTTTGCCCGATGACGAGATCCTCGCCCAGCTTCTGTTCAACCAGTCCTCGTCGAACCTGTCGGCGCTGCAGATTGCGCAGCTCGCCGATGCGGTGATCCAGTTGACCGGCGGCACCAACCAGTCGCTGTTCGGTTCGATCCGCGATGTCCTCGGCATCGACAATCTCGACGTGACGACCGACTCGACAGGCAATACCGCCGTCAGCGTCGGCAAGTATCTCAACAGCAATACCTATGTCGAAGTCGAGCAGAGCCGCGATACCGGCACGCGGGCAAGCGTCAACATCGACATCGGCAGAAACTTCATCGTCAAGGGGTCCGCGGGATCGCGCGGCGAAGCGAGCGGCGGCATCTTCTACGAGAAGGAATACTAGCGCGTCTCCAACCGAGACAGTTGAAATGATGGCGATATCATGGCAATCGAAAGATGTGGCGGGCGCATCCTGATCCTCTCGATGCTGGGCCCACGAGAGGAGAACAGCGCTTGCCGACGCCAGAAGCCGCCTCGAAAAAGGCTCCTTACCCGCCCCTCGGGCGCATTCTCCGCCGCGAACGCGTTCTCGGCCTTACGCTTCTGACCTGCCTTGTCGTCCTCGTCTTCGAAGACGGACTCTTTGCCGATCTCGGCAATCCCTTTCATCTCGTGCCGCTGATGGCCTGGCTGTTCTCGGTCATTCTCGCCACGGCGATCGGAGTCGTGCGCCATGCAGAAGCGCTCTCCGAACGCCTCGGCGAACCGCTCGGAACGCTGGTGCTGACGCTTTCGATCACCGGCATCGAAGTGATGAGCATCACCGCCGTGATGCTGCATGGCGAGAACAATCCGGCCCTTGTGCGCGACACGCTGTTTTCCGTGGTGATGATCATCATGGGCGGCATGGTCGGCATCTCGCTTCTCCTCGGCGCGCTGCGCCACCGGGAGCTGACCTATAACCTGCAGGGCGCCAACGCCTATCTGAGCGTGATCATTCCCCTTGCCGCCTTCAGCCTGATCCTGCCGGACCTGACGCTTTCAACCACCGGGCCGACGCTCTCGACCCTGCAGAAGATCATGGTCGGGGCCATGGCGGCCGGGCTCTATGTCATTTTCCTGCTGATCCAGACCGGACGGCATCGCGGTTACTTTTCCCAGCCGACAGAAGAAGAAGAGGGAGGAAACGAGACGCATGAGCCCTCCGATGCGCCGACGGCTCTGCATGTCCTGCTGCTGTTCTGCTACATCATTCCGGTCGTCTTCCTCGTCGAGCAGTTCGCAAGGCCCGTCGACTATGTGATCGAGACGCTTGGAGCGCCGGCGACCATCGGCGGCATCCTGATGGCGATCCTGGTAACGACCCCGGAGGGGATCGGCGGCGTGCGCGCTGCCATGAACCGGAGGCTCCAGTCCTCGGTCAACATCTTCCTCGGCTCGGTGCTGGCGACCATCGGCCTGACCGTTCCGATCATGCTGGTCATCTCAAGCCTGCTCGGTCTCGATCTCGAACTCGGGCTCGAACCGGCCAATATGCTGCTTCTGATCGTCATCCTTGCCGTCAGCATCGTCACTTTTTCCAGCGGCCGGACACACCTCCTTCAAGGCGCGGTACATTTCCTGATCTTCATTGCATTTCTCATTCTGAGCTACAGCGGATAGCCGGTAAAAACGGAAAGGACCAAACGAGACATGTCGAGTACCGGGAGAGCGCGGATTGTGGCGGCGGGCTTCAGCATCCTGCTTGGCCTCTTGCTTTCGCTATCGGGCCCCGTTGCGGGACCGCAGTCCGGCGCATGGGCACAGGAGGCGGAAATGCCGCGCGAAGTCCGCGTCGGCTACCGCGCCACACCGCCCTTCGTCACGCGTGACGAGGATGGCCGCTTTACCGGCATGGCCGCGGAACTCTGGAAGGAGATCGCCGAAGGGCTCGACATCAAGGCAACCTATGTCGAATATCCGACCGTCGCCGACCTTCTCGCCGCCGTGCGGGCGAAAGAGCTCGATGTTGCCGTCGGCGCCATCTCCATCACCGAGGACCGCGCCGAGGTGGTGGATTTCACCCAGCCCTGGTTCGATTCCGGCCTCAGGGTCATGGTCGATGACCGCTCCGCCTCCTCGCTCGCGAATATCTGGAACGGCCTCGCCGAGGCCGGCTATCTGCGCTATTACGCCTGGCTCCTCGTGTTCATCATCCTCGGCACGATCGGGCTCACCTTCTTCGATCGCCATTTCGACAAGAATTTCCCCCGCCGCTGGCGCGACGGCGTGGCCGAAAGCTTCTATGCCGTCATGCTTGTGGTCACGAAGGGTTCGCTTCCCAGCCGCACAAAGCTGTTCGGCTGGATCGGCCGTCTGTTCGCCGCCTTCTGGCTCGTCATCGGCATCGCCGTGGTTGCCTATGTCACATCCTCCGTCACCAGCGTGATGACCAATATCGCGATTACCGGCAGCATCACCGGCCCTGACGATCTGCCGGGCCGCACGGTCGGTGTCTTTCGCGGCTCGACCGCGGAGGCCCTGGCCCGCCGGCAGGGCTATAATTTCATCACCTATGGCGGGATCGAGGAGGCGGTCGATGGCTTGCGCAGCGCCGAAGTCGACGCGCTGGTCGCCGACGCTCCGGTGCTGGAATATTACAAGGCGCAGAATCCGGGGCTCGGCCTTGATGTGGTCGGGCGGCTCTTTGCGCCGGACAAGTTCGGCTTCGCCCTGCCCTATGGCCAGGACACGCTGATCTATCCGGTCACTGTGCGCCTTCTCGCCTTGCAGGAAAACGGCTTTGTCACGGAGCTGAGCCGGAAGTATTTCGGCAACGAGCGATAAGAAGCTTCAGTCCGCATGGCGGGCGAGAATGGCCTCGAGCCTTGGCGCCCGGTATCCGGGCACGGCGCGGTTGGCGAAGGCGAGGAAGCCGCCGATGCGAAGCGCGACCTTCTGCGTATGGTTGCGGGCGATATCAACGAGCCTGTGGTCGAGATAGGGGTTGGCCAAGCGGTCAAGCGTCTCGTCGATATAGCGATCCGCCTCCCTGCCGCGTCCCTCCGCGGCGAAGGCCGGCAGCACCTCGTCCGTATAGAGATCGAGGAGGTCCTTGCGGATCTTCGCGTCATCCATGCGTTCGCGCACGAAGGATTGTGGCGCATCCGCCCGCCTCCAGTTTTCGACAAGGTAGGTATGGCCGAGATTGAGGATGAAGAGCTTCATGGTCTCGACGTCGTCGAGGTCGCCGACGACCTTCAGCGCCGGATGCGCGCAGGGCAGCGTCAGCCCGACGCAGGCTTCGACCGCCCATAACGCATAGGGCTCGGTCACCGCGCCTGCCGGTTCCAGCGGTTCCGAGACGATCCGGTCGACGAGCGAATTCACCCAGAGCACCCTGGTCTCCAGCCAACGCGCATACTCGGACGAAAGCCGTTCGGCAACAGGCAGGACGCGCGCCTTCAGCGCCGCGCCGTTCTTGTGCAGCAGTTCGCAGGGCATGACCTGCAAGGGCCGCGCATTTTCCGCAAAGCGCGAAAACAGCAAATGGGCGAGCTTGGCAGGAAAGGACATGGCCTGGCTGAAGGTCGAACCGTTGTCCGCCGGTCGGGGCAGAAACCCGTGCTCGGTGGTGTTGGAGAGGATGATCTCCGCCTCGTCGCGCAACACCCGCTCAACCTCCGGACGATCGATATCCGTCGACAGGGCCTTGCTGACGCTGGTGACGGTGCGGACGTCATCGACGCGCGCGCCCTGAATGAGACCGCGCACCCGCACGTCAAAACCGGCTTTCATGGCCAGGGCTTTCAGCCTTTTCGCCCGGCCGGGATCCCCCGACGTCTGCACGACCGTGATGGGGCCGAGCGCCCTTCCGTCCTTCAGCGCCTCTGAAATGAAGAGGTCCGCATGGGCCTGAAGAAATCGGCTGGTGCCGAACTGCACGATCGGAGTCGCCAGCATGGGAGAGCGCCTTTACTGTGCATCTCATAATAGAGAGCAGACATAATCTCCCTTAAATTTACCTTTGTCAAAAAGAGGCCGGCGATTCTCCTTCCGGATGCGACGTCTGGCACTGCCGACGATTGCGGCAGCGCCTCGGGATCAAAGGCGCGCGAGCCAGGTGGCGATCGCCGGGAAGGCGACGATCAGCGCCAGCGAGACCAGCATGGCGCCGACAAAGGGAAGAGCGCCCCTGAAGATATCGGAGACCTTCAGCGACCGGTCGTTGATCGCGGATTTGATGATGTAGACCGAAAGGCCGAAAGGCGGCGTCAGCAACCCGACCTCGACGGCCACCACGGTCAGGACGCCGAACCAGATCAGGTCGAAGCCCGCGGCTTCCGCGACCGGAAGCGCGATCGGCAGCAGGATCAGCATGATCGAGATGGAATCGATCAGGCACCCGAGCACGACGATCAGGAGCAGGTAGAGCAGCAGGAAGCCATAAGGGCCGATCGGACCCGACAGCATGGTCTCCGCCAGGAAACGCGGGACGCCCGAAAGCGCCAGCATGCGACTGAAAAAGGTGGCCGCAAGGATCAGGAACAGCACCGAAACGGTGATCTGCCCGGTTTCCACAAGAAGGCGCCAGAAGGAACGCGGCGTCAGAGAGCGGCGCAGAAGCGCGATCAAGAGGGCGCCCAGCGCGCCTGCGGCGCCGGCCTCGGTCGGGTTGAGGAAGCCGCCATAGAGCCCACCCAGCACGAGCAGCATGAGGAAGATGATCGGCACCGCCTTGCGGACAAGCGCCAGCCAGCCGATCTCCGCGTCGTGGGTTTCCGGCTTTTCCGGCGTAAACACGAAATCCGGCTTCAGCCAGGCCAGCAGGAAGATGGTGACCGAAAAGGCAACCGCCAGAAGAAGCCCCGGGCCGACGCCGGCGAGAAACATCCGACCGACCGATTCCTCGGCCAGAACCGCATAGACGATCATCAGCAGCGAGGGCGGGATCAGCATGCCGAGCACGGAGGAGCCGGCAACGACGCCGGTCGCGAACTTGGCGGTATAGCCGTGGCGCGTCATCTCCGGCACCGCGACCCGGCTGAACACGGTGGCGGACGCGATGGAAACACCGGTGATCGCCGCAAACACGGCATTGGCGAAGACCGTGGCGATGCCGAGTCCGGCCGTGATCCGGCCCATCAGCCGCTGGAAAACGTCGAATGTGTCCTTGCCGACCTTCGAGATCGTCACCAGGAGACCCATCAGCACGAAAAGCGGCACGATGGCATAAAGATATTCCCTAAGCGAATTGTTGGCGACGGCGCCGAGCATGCGCATCGATACCGCTTCGCCGCGAATCGCCGAAACGCCGATGAAGGAGACGAACAGCATGCTGACGCCGATCGGCATGCCGACATAGATCAGAACAAGCAGGCCGGCGATCGCCAGCCCTCCGATTTCGAGCGGGCTCATGTGTTCTCTCCAGCTTTGCGGCAGGCAACAAGGTCGCTCAGCGCACGCACCAGAAATTCGAGCGCGGCGACGCTGACGCCGAGGACGATGAAGGCGCGGAAAGGCCACACGGGCAGGGTGGCAATGCCGGTGACGCCGATATACTCGCCCGACGCCCAGTCCTTCTGCAGGATAAGGAAACTCGACCAGGCGATCAGGCCGATCATCGCCGCTCCGGTCAGGTTGAAAAGCGCCGACAGGATGCTGCCGGCCACCGGCCGCTTCAGTCTGAAGGCGGGAAAGAAGATCTCCGTGCGGGCGAGCCGGTCGGCGCGGATCGTGGTGGCAAGCTGCAGCGAGACGATCATCACCAGCAGCAGCGCCCCGAGTTCGGAGACCAGCGGCAGCGACGAGCCCAGCAGGTTGCGCATGAAGATGTCGGCGGAGATGACCAGCATCAGCACCAGAATGAGCACGGTTCCAAGCGCCGCCAGACCATCGACAAGCATGTGCCAGGCGCGTCCGAAGGCGTTCGGGGGGCGCCCGTCTGGATGACGGGCGCTTTCGGTGGTGGATGACATCGGGCCGCCTTACTGGTCCCAGTCGCGCATCGGCGTCTCGCCGCGCTCGCGCAGACCATCCATATAGGCGTTCAGGAATGCGCGCGCCGGAAGGCCCTGGGCCTCCAGATTGTCGGCCCATTCGCCGGCAAGGTCCGGCAGCATGGCAACCCAGGCCTCACGCTCTTCCTCGGGCATTTCGACGAGGGTCACCGGCGGGTTCTGGTCGGCGCCGAGCTCCACCATCGCCTCGAGAGCGGCCTCGTGCCCTTCCAGAAGCTGCTTGCCGTGGGCGGCGGTGTAATATTTGCCGGCCTCGATCATCGCGTCCTGGACCTCCGTCGGCAGCGTGTCCCAGATATCGCGGTTGATGGCGAGCGCGCCGGAGAAGGACACGGCCGCGTCGAAGCGGTTGAGATAGGGCGCGACCTCGTAGAGCTTCGCCGGCTTGGCGCCAAGGGCAAGCGTCAGCACGCCGTCGGAAACGCCGGTCTGGATATCGGTGTAGAAGGTGGTCAGCGCGCCGTCCACGGCATTGGCGCCGGTTCCGCGCAGCCAGGTGCCGAGCACGCCGGGGGCGGAGATCTTCATGCCGTCGATATCGGCGATGCCTTCGATCGGCTCCTTGGTGTAGATGTCGTACATGTCGGTCCCGGTGAGCCCCAGAACCTTGAGGTTATATTGCTCCCACTCCTCGCGGAAAGCCTCGTTGTTCTCCATCAGATCTTCCATCACCTCAAGCTGAAGCTGCGGATTGGCGGTGGAGAACGGCGCGTAGCTCGTCGCCTGGCTGAGCGGCAGCTTCGCCGGTTCCAGCAGCGAGAACACCCAGCCGATATCGGTGATGCCTTCCTCGACGGAAGACAGCGTGGCATTGGCCTTGTAGAGCTGGCCGCCGAAGGCCTCGTTCCAGTTGATCCTGTAATCGCCGGTCTCCGCGAGGATCTCGTCGGTCTTTGCCATGAAGTGGGTCTGGATCATGCCGACCCACGGGATCACCGTCGGATGGCTGGAGGCCACCGTCAGGTTGATGGTTTCCTGCGCGAACAGCGCCGAGGGCATCGCCACCATGGCGACAGTCGTCAGTCTCAGAAAATTGCGCATGTTTTCTCCTCCCGAAAGATGCGTTCAGTCCATCACGAATGTCTGTGTCGAATAGTCCAGCCGAAGGGAAACCCGTCCCTCATTGATCATCCAGGGGCGCACCCTGAAACGTCTCGCGCCCGCCTTGTGCATGGGATCGTTGCGGGCGATCTCGGCTGCGGCTTCCGCGCTTTCGGCGCGGATGATCACCATGCCCTCGCCCGCCCAGCTCTCGCCGTCATCGGAAAACAGCGGCCCCGCGGCATAAAGCACGCCGTCCCGCTCCAGCCCGACCTGATAGGCGAGATGGGCTTCCATGTTCTCAAACACCGGACCCATGCCGCTCGTTGCCTCGGTGAAGACGGCGAACAATTTTTTCTGCAGCATGGCCTTGCTGGCTTCCATCACGGCTGTCGCCGGAACGGTCTCTGTCTGTTGCATGCCGGTCACCTCTCTATTGTGGCCGTTGTGGACGCGCCTCGTTCAGCCCGCCTTGTGGCGCGCAATTTCTGCGCGGATTTCCGCGCCGTGCTGGTCGAGCAGCGGCGGTGCATCGATCTCTGTTTCGACCTGATCATCGAAGCTGTAGGGCGGACGCACGGTTCTGGTCTTTCCCTTTTCGGGATGATCCATCTCGACGGCGATCTTCAGGTGCTGCGCCTGCGGATCATCAAGGGCCTCGTCGCTGTCGTAGGCCGGCGCATGCGGCACGCCGGCCTCGAGCAGCTTCTCGCACCAGTGATCGCGCGTTTGCGTCTTGAAGACAGGCGTCAGGATTTCGATGAGATCGTCCTGATGCTGGATGCGCTCCAGGCGTTCGGCAAAGCGCGGATCATCGGCTAGCTGTCCCTGTCCGGTCGCCTGAAGCAGCCCTTCCCAGAACTTGGCCGGCGAGGACATGTGGATCGCCACCCATTTTCCGTCCGAACATTCGAACGTGTAGCTCTGGGAGACAGTCGGCCGCGACAGAGGCCCCATCACCTCGCCGACGGCGAAATAATGGGTGAAGCTGTCGAGATTGAAATGGGTCATCGCCTCCAGCATCGAGATATCGATGCGGCGCCCCTTGCCCGTGCTCGTGCGCTCCAGAAGGGCGGCGAGAATGGCCATGGCGGCGTATTGCCCGGTGAGCGCATCGGCAATCGCAGGTCCGATAACGCGCGGATTGGTCGGCGGCGTCACAAGCCTCAGGAAGCCGCTTGCGGCCTGGGCAACGGTGTCGAAGGCCGGCCGGTCGCGCGCCGGGCCCGACTGGCCGAAGCCGGAAATCGCGCAATAGATCAGGTCCGGCTTCACCGCGCGCAAATCCGCCTCCCCCACGCCCAGACGTTCGGCAACGCCGGGGCGGAAGTTCTGGATGAACACATCGGCCGTCGAGACGAGATCATGTAGGAAGGCCAGTTCGTCCGGGTCCTTGGTGTCGATCGCGATCGAGCGCTTGTTGCGGTTGTAGGTCTGGTAGTGCGGCGAATAGAGCCCGCCCTTGAAGGCGCGGAAGGGGTCTCCGGCGCCCGGCCGCTCCACCTTGATGACATCGGCGCCGAGGTCGCCGAGATGCATGGCGGCGGCGGGACCGGTAATATAGGTTCCGAGCTCGATGACCCTGATATTCTTGAGGATCTTGACCATCCGGCTTCTCCCTATTCCGCGTTCTTGTTTGCAGGTTTCTCGCCGTCATATTCGATCGCCAGATCCGCCTTGTGCGACATGATGAAGCCGATCGAGCGCCGGCTTTCCTCCAGAAGATGCGCGGAAAGCCCGGCCGTGCGGGCGAGAATGGGAACAGCCTTCAGCGCATCGACCGGCCAGCCGGCATCGAGGATCGTCGCCGGGATTGCGCCCGAGACATTGATGGGCAACGGACGGCTGACGATCTTCGGCGCGATCTCTGCCAGCACCCGCAGAGCCTCGATATAGCGGCCGGCAATGCCCTCCTCTTCGGCGACGGCGAGCAGCCTGTTGGCGCGCGGATCACCGGCGGAGTGCTGCGGATGGCCAAGGCCAGGCACCTTTCGGCGCTCGGCATTGAGCGCGGACACGGCCTCCGTCGCCGCCTTCTCAATGTCGCCGTCCATCCGGTCGGCCGCCTCGACAACGGACACGAGAAAACGACCGGCCTGTTCGGAAGAGCCGGCAACCACGCTGCCCATGCCGAGAATGCCGGCGGCCATGGCGCCCTGCCAGGCGTCCGGTCCTGCGGCAAGCGTCATGCGCGCGGCCTGCACGCTCGGCACGAGCCCGTGCTCGGCAATGGCGACAAGGCAGGAATCCATCATGCGGCGCTGTGCGGCATTTGGCTTTTCGCCGGTCACGAGCAGCCAGAAATAGTCGCTGAAATCGATTTTCCCGATGAGATCGTCGCACAGGTCGAAGCCGCGCACGGTGATGCTTTCGGCATCGGATTCAGCAATGGCGGTGAAGGCGCCGTCTTGTTTTCCAATTCGCACAACAAACTCCCTTTTCGGTATGCGAAATAATTTCCTCTTGCCGAAATCGTAGAGAGCAATTAGTCTAGCGTCAAGTTGAAAGCGCAGTGACCGGTCCGGCGGGCCTGGAACGCGCTCTCACAGGGAGAAAGATCAGGTCCCGCACGCGGGGAGATTGAGCCTTGTTTTCATTACGCGGCTCACCCACTCTGGCGTTTTAGGGAACTTGTTCTTGAGGAAAACTGACGTGGCTGAAGTTCTGAAAATCGTCGATGACAGCGAACGACCCGCTGAATTTGTGGAAGCGCTCGCCAAGGGGCTTGCGATCCTCGAATGTTTCGACGCCGCCCATTCCGAGATGACGCTGAGCGAGGTGGCGCGCCGCGTCGGCCTGTCGCCGGCAGCCGCGCGCCGCAGCCTGATCACGCTGCAGACGCTCGGCTATGTCGGCCAGACCAACAAGCATTTTCACCTGCGACCCAAGGTGATGACCCTGAGTTCAGCCTTCTATTTCTCCGCCCATATCGACGAGGTGCTGCAGCCCAATCTGAGGGCGCTGGTCGAACAGTTCGGCGACGCGTCTTCCGTGGGCACGCTGGACGGCGACCATGTGATCTATGTCGCCCATGTCTCGGTCCAGCGCGCCCGCCGCGCCGCTGCCGTCATCGGCGCGCGCTATCCCGCAGGCGCCACCTCGCTCGGCCGCGTCCTGCTCGCCGGGCAGTCCGACGAAGCGCTCGAACGCTATCTTCAGACCGCCAAGCTCGAGGCGCTGACCTCCAAGACGGTCACCGACCCCGTTGTCCTGCGCGAGAAGATCATGGCCGTCCGCGCGGATGGTTATGCGACGACCGTCGACCAGCTCGACTACGGCATCACCGCGCTTGCGGTTCCCATCAGGAATTTCGAAGGCCGCACGATCGCGGCGCTCAACACCTCGGGCTACACCGGCATGGTGACGCCCGAGAGCATGATCGCAGAACGGCTGCCCGCGCTCAGGGAGGCGGCATCGCATATCGCGCATGCCATGAGCCGGTATCCGGTTCTGCAATCGACAATGGGGACCTGACCGAAGGACAGGTTTTCCGCGCAGGTTCAAGGGAGGAGAAACCATGTGCAGGCTTTGCGACATTTCCAGGCGACATCTGCCCTACCCGGCATTCGGCCCAGCAGGCGGCGGCACGGGCGCGACGGCAGCCGCCGCGCCTGTGGCCGAGGGCCTGCCGGAGGCAGCAGGCCGTGAAGGCCAGCGCACGCTGATCAGGAACGGCATCATCCTCTCCATGGATGACAGTGTCGGCGACTTCGCCAAAGGCGATATCCTGATCGAGGGATCGCGCATCATCGAGATTGCCGAGACCATTTCCGCCAATGACGCCATCGTCATCGATGCGTCCGGCAAGATCGTGATGCCCGGCTTCATCGACACCCATCACCACCAGTTCGAGACCGCGCTGCGCGGCCAGCTCGCAAACGCCATCCTCATCAATGACGGTCTGCCGGCAAACGCCCAGAACTATTACGAGACCGTGCTGCAGTCCTTCTCCCTCGTCTACCGTCCGGAGGATGTCTATATCAACGAGCTCTTCGGCGCGCTGTCGCAGCTCGATGCCGGCGTGACGACGGTGATGGATGTGAGCCAGATCCACCATTCGCCCGCCCATTCCGACGCCGTCATCTCGGCGCTGAAAGAGTCCGGCCGCCGTTCCGTCTTCGGCTATTTCGAGGGCTGGGGCGATGACGCGCAATATCCGGGCGACGCGGCGCGGCTGCGCGAGCAGTATTTCTCATCGAACGACCAGCTCATGACCATGATCATGGGCGGCGAAATCTACCTGCCCTTCCATGAACAGTCGTGGAAGACCGGGCGCGACCTGGATCTTCCGATCGCCCTCCACGTCGTCGGCACGTTCGGCATGCAGCCGACCTTCGATGGCCTCGGCGCAAACGGCGCTTTCGGCGAGGACAATATCTTCATCCACATGACCGGCATGTCGGAAGACGGCTGGAAATATGCCCGCGACGCCGGCGCCCATATCTCGCTGTCCGTGCCGATCGAGATGCAGATGCGCCACGGCACGCCGCCGATCCAGAAGGCGCTCGATTATGGCATGAGCATTTCGCTCTCCACTGATGTCGAGTGCACGATGACGGCCGATTTCTTCACCCAGATGCGCGCCATGGTGACGCTGCAGCGCATGTTCGCCAACGAGAAGGCGCTTGCCGGCGAGGAATACCCTGCGCTTCTGACGGCGCGCCAGGCGATCCGCGCGGCAACGCTCGGCGGCGCGGAAGGTTTGAAGCTCGACCGCCGCACCGGCTCGCTGACGCCGGGCAAGGACGCCGACATCATCCTGCTCGACGCCGAGGCGCTCAATGTCGCCCCGCTCAACAATGTGCCCGGCACGGTCGTCACCCTGATGGAGCGCTCGAATGTCGATAGCGTGCTGGTGGCCGGCAAGGTGCGCAAATGGCAGGGCAAGCTTGTTGGCGCCGACATCGCCCATCTGCGCGGCGAACTGGAAAAGAGCCGAGACTACATTTTCGAAAAGGCCGGCATCGCCCGTTCGCTGTTCGGCGACTGAGACGGCAGGCCGGGAGATGAGGGAATGAGCCCGCGCGCGACGATTCCAACCGCGCGGGCTCTCAAGGATATCCGACAAGAGGAGAGAGAATTGGCAAAACTCGTTGCAACACTGGCGTCGACCCACCACCCCTTCTATCTGAAGGCGACCACGGCGCCGCCCGACCAACAAATGCCCGAGGCGCCGACCTGGAAGCGCAAGATCGAGGCCTACCGGGAAACCCTGGCACGGACGGAACCGGACGTTCTGGTGATGATCGGCTCCGATCATTTTCACCAGATCTTCCTCGACAACTGCCCGCAATTCCTGATCGGCAAGGCGGAGCGCTATGACGCGACCTTCTATAACGAGGAGCGCGAATTCGGCATCCCGAAATATGTGCTGGAAGGCGACGAGGCCATGTCGCGCTTCATGCACCAGCACCTGATGCACCAGAATTTCGATTTCGCCTTTTCCAACGAGCTGAAAATCGACCATTCGATCATCTGCCCGATCATCACGGTGAGGCCCGAGAACGACCTTCCGGTCGTGCCGATCTACACCAACATCTTCGCCCCGCCCCTGCACACGCCGAAGCGGTTTTATGAAGTCGGGCGCGCGATCCGCAAGGCGATCGACGATTTTCCCTCCGACAAGCGCGTTGCCGCAATTGGCACGGGGCATCTGTCGCTCGAGCTCGGCGGCCCGCGCCAGTTCATGGAGACCGGTCCCGATCCGGCATTCGACCGCCAGGCGATCGAGTGGCTGAAGGCCGGCGATATCGACGCGATCCTCGAAAATGTCACCCATGAGAGCATGGCGGGAAGCGGCAACGCCACCCATGGCTTCCTGAACTTCATCCTGATGCTCGGCGTCGCCGGTCCGGAAGGCGCGGACTATGTCGACAATCTCGACCTGTTCCACACGATGGAAGCCTATTTCACCTGGTATCCGAAGGAGACCGCGGCATGAGCAAATATTACGTCAACAAGTTCCTCTATACGGTCGACCGCGACCCGGAACTGCTGCAGCGCTACATCGACGAACCGCGCACTTTCGTCGCCACCTGGGAACAGTCGATCGGCCCGAAACTCATCGGCAACGCGGTGGAGGCTTCGACCGTCCACGCCCTGACCCATGAGGAGCGCGAGGCCCTGATCAACCATGACTATGTGGCGCTGTTCGAGATGGGCGCGCATTTCTTCCTCAACCTGACGCTCTTCATCGGCATCTATGACGAGCCCTATATGAGCAAGAGCGGCCCGCTGTCGTTCCAGCGTGAAATGGCCGCAAGATTGCAGCATTGGCGCGGCAAGGACTATCCGTCGGTCGAGACCTGAAGCGTCTCACCCATCCTCCTGCATGACTTGCCGGGCGCAGACGGGATGCGCCCGGCCTTTTTGTTCCTCGGGGGACGCATTTTCAGGCGCTGCGGCGTTGCCGCCTCCGGCCAATTATGCTCTGTGAGGCGAGGGAATGAGGCATGTGAAATCCGGGAGGACTGAATGGATCCGCTTCTTCAGCGCAAGGAACACTTCATCGAGCGCGACGCGGTCTGCGCGCTGATCGAAAAGCTCGCCGACAATCTCGTCAACATCAAGGACGAGACCGGCGAATTCCTGCTGAGATTGGATGACGGCCGGGTGATCGACACCAAGGGCTGGGCCGGCTGGGAATGGACCCACGGCATCGGCCTTTACGGCCTGCTGAAATACCGGGAGATGACCGGCAGCGCGCTGGCGCTCGACATCATCACCCGCTGGTTCTCCGATCGTCTGGCCGAGGGCACGCCGACGCGCAACGTCAATACGGTCGCGCCCTTTCTCACGCTCGCCCATCTTTACGAAGAAACGAGAAATCCGGTCTGGCGTCCCTACCTGGAAAGCTGGGCCGAATGGGTGATGCATGACATGCCGAGAACCGAGGACGGCGGCATCCAGCACATCGTCTACAATTCGGTCAACCACCAGCAGATGTGGGACGACACGCTGATGATGACCGTGCTGCCGCTCGCCAAGATCGGTCTCGTGCTCGACCGGCCGGATTACATCGACGAGGCGAAGTACCAGTTCCTGATCCACACCCAGTATCTTGCCGACCGCAGGACCGGGCTCTGGTATCACGGCTGGACGTTTGACGGGAACCACAGCTTCGCCAATGCGCTCTGGGCGCGCGGCAACAGCTGGGTGACGATCGCCATCCCCGAATTCATCGACATGCTCAAGCTTCCGGAAAGCGATCCGGTCGCCCGCCACCTGATCGCCACCTACCGTCGCCAGGCGCGCATGCTGAAGGAGACGCAGGCCCCGTCCGGCCTCTGGCATACGCTGATTGACGATCCTGAAAGCTATGAGGAAGCGTCAGCCGCCGCGGGCTTTGCCTACGGCCTCCTGAAAGGCGTGCGGATGCGTCTGATCGGCCAAGACTATCTCGAAACGGCGGAACGCGCCGTCAAGGGCGTGGTCGACAATATCAGCGATGACGGCGAATTGCTGAACGTCTCCTTTGGCACCGCGATCGGCGCGGATCTCGACCACTACCGGGAGATCAAGCTTACCTCCATGCCCTACGGCCAGGCGATGGCGATGTTCTGCCTCAGCGAATATCTCCGGCAATACCTGTAGGGCAATGCCGGCAGGAGCGGGAGCGCCCCCCCCGCTCGCCTGGATGGCGTCAGGCGCTTTCGGCGACGTAACCGAGCGCCTGCGAGACGTCATGGGTCGCCGATTTCAAGAGCGCGACATAGTCGTCCTTGCGGGCCTCGTCGAAGCGGAACAGCGGAAAGGCGATGCTGATCGCCGCGATCGACTTGCCCACATGGTTGAGCACCGGCGCGGCGATGCAGCGCACGCCCGCCTCGCTCTCCTCGATCTCCTCCGCATAGCCGCCGGCGCGGACCGCGAGGAGCTCCTCGCGCAGCACCGCCTTGTCGGTTATCGTGTTGGGGGCGGTCACTTCCATCTGCATTTCCGCCAGCCTTTCCGCAATCTCCTCGTCGTCACGGAAGGCAAGAAGCGCCTTGCCAAGCGAGGTCGAATGCAACGGATTGCGTTTGCCGAGCGTCGAGTTCATCGACAGGCTGTAGGTTGAATCATACTGGTGGATATAGACGACGCGCTGCTCGCGCCCGTCGAGGATGCCGAGATTGATCGATTCCCCCGTGGCGCGGGACAGCCGGCCCATGGCCTTGTCGGCAACGCGCAGGATGTCGGCCTGGCTCTTCATCGTCTGCGCGGCGAGGCTGAACAGGCGCGGCGTCAGTTCGTAGCGTTCGCTGTCTTCATCCTGCGCCACATAGCCGAGCTCCATCATCGTATGCAGCAGGCGGTGGGTGGTGCTTTTCGAGGTCATGGCGCAATGGGCGATCTCCGCCAGGGCGGCGCTGCGGCTTTCCGCCAGCGTCTCCAGCACCGCAAAAACCTTAAGGACGGCAGCCACATTCTCCGTTTTCGGCCTGTTGTCTTTCACTGCAAGTCCTCCACCACCTGTCGCATCCGTCCATTTTCGGCTCCCTCGCCGCGCCGGGCCATGCGTTTTGTCAAACCCGGAGCGCAGCGCCTTTTAGTGCCTACCTGTCTACCTGCCTACAGCATCGGCCCGAAAATCGGAATCGATTTTCGGAAAGCACGATGCGTAGATTCAATAGGTTAGAGCGTCCTTTGTGCATCCGAATGGATGCACGGCGCTCTAGAACATTTTCGTGTTTCCGTGACTCGCGAACACGCTCCAACCTCTTGTCCTTCCGCGCGTCCGGACGGGAAACCGGTTTCCACTTTTCCTGGACGCGCTCTGGCCCTGCGACAGGTGAATCGACGAAATAGCGGCGCCGCCGCCACACGTCGTGTTTCACTGCCCCGCGTGCCGAAGGCAGCGAGCGCTCGCCGGTCGCTCGCCGTCGGCCGCGCGCACGGCGCAGGACGTCAGGCGGGAAGCGCCTCCTCGATGTCGATACGCCGGCCGTCCGCATCGAAGAGATGCTGATCGGCCGGATCGAAACCGACGCGAACCGTTTCGCCGACGCGATGCCGCTCCATCTGATGGGTCTGGAAGATGAGCGTCTTGCCGGACGGGAGATCGATATGGACGATGGTTTCGCTGCCGAGATATTCAACGATGCGCACCCGTCCCTCCGTCTGGATCGTGCCGCTTTCCGGCTTGATCGCCTCGGGCCGCACGCAGACCGTGACGCGGTCATGGTCTGCGGAAAGCCCGACCGGCAGGGGATGGGTTCCGAAATCTTCGAGATCGAGCATGCGTTCAGCGCCGGAGCCGGTGACCGTCGCCTCGAACATGTTGATCTTGGGCGAACCGATAAAGCCGGCGACGAAGAGGTTTGCAGGCTTCGTGTAGAGTTCTTCCGGCGTTCCGACCTGTTCGATCCTGCCGGCGCGCAGAACCACGATCCGGGTCGCGAGCGTCATCGCCTCCACCTGGTCGTGGGTCACATAGATCATCGTCGTCTTCAGCCGCTCGTAGAGGCTGGCCAGTTCCACCCGCATCTGCACACGAAGCTCGGCATCGAGATTCGACAGCGGCTCGTCGAAGAGAAAGAGCTGCGGCTCGCGCACGATCGAGCGGCCGATCGCGACGCGCTGCTTCTGGCCGCCGGAAAGCTGGCGGGGCTTGCGATGAAGCAGCGGCTCGATCTGCAGGATCCGCGCCGCCTCGTCCACCCGCCGGTCGATCTCGGCGCGATCCATCTTCAGGTTCTGCAGACCGAAGGCGAGGTTTTTCCTGACGCTCATATGCGGATAGAGCGCATAGGACTGGAACACCATGGAAAGCTCGCGCTTGGAGGCGGGAAGGTCGTTGACCACCTTGCCGTTGATGGCGATCGTCCCGTCGGTGATCTCCTCAAGACCCGCGATCATGCGAAGAAGCGTCGACTTCCCGCAACCGGAGGGGCCGACGAGGACGAGGAATTCGCCGTCGTGGATTTCCAGATTGAGGTCGTGCATCACCGACAGCGTGCCGTAGGACTTGCCGACTTTTCTGAGTTTGAGTTCAGCCATTTTCGTTCAGCTCCTCCTTACTTCATGCCCGATGTCGCGATGCCGCGAACGATGAGTTTCTGGAAGGCGATGAAGAAGATCACCACCGGCACCAGGGAAAGCACCGACATGGCGAACATCTGCCCGAAGGCGGACTTGCCCTCCTGGTCGATGAACAGCCTGAGCGCCAGCGGCACGGTGTAGTTCTGGATATCGTTCAGATAGATCAGCGGCGCGAGGAAATCCTCCCAGACCCAGATCATCGAGAAGATTGCCGATGTCGCCAGCGCCGGCAGCGACAGCGGCAGGATCACTGCCCAGTAGATCTTGAAGGCCGAACAGCCGTCGATCTGCGCCGCCTCGTCGAGCTCGCGCGGAATCTGGCGGAAGAACTGCACCATCAGGAAGATGAAGAAGCCGTCGGACGCCAGGAAGCGCGGAACGATCAGCGGCAGGTAGGTATCGACCCAGCCGAGCTTCAGGAACATGACGTATTGGGGAATGAGGACGACGTGATAGGGGATCATCAGCGTCATCATCATCAGCCCGAAGAACAGCCGTTTTCCGGTGAATTCCAGCCGCGCGAAGGCATAGGCGGCAAACGAGCAGGAAAACAGGTTGCCGAGAACCGACAGCACCGTGACGATGGTCGAGTTGCGGTAGAAGATCGAGAAGGAAACAGGCAGCGCCTCCCATCCTCCGGTGTAGTTGCTCCAGTTGAAGGTTGACGGCCAGAGGCCGAGGCTTCCGAATATCTCGTTCTCCGGCTTCAGCGAAGACGCCAGAAGCCAGAGCAGCGGATAGAGCATGATGAACGAGAACACGATCAGGAAGATATGCTTGAACAGCCGCGCCCGCCTCTCCCGCTTGTTCTTCGCCAGCCTGTATTCATGCGCGACGCGGGCCGCCTCGTCGCGCTCGGCCTCCAGTTCCGTTTCGGCCAGCGCGGCCTCAGTCGCGTTCATTTTCATAATGCACCCAATATTTCGAGGTCGCGAAGGCAAGCGCGGTGAACAGGCCGATGATCACCAGAAGCACCCAGGCAAGCGCCGAGGCATAACCCATGCGGAAGAACTTGAAGGCCTCATTGAAGAGGTAGACGGTATAGACCAAAAGGCTGTCGGCCGGCCCGCCCGTGCCGTTCGAGATGATGAAGGCGGGCGAGAAGATCTTGAACGCCTCGATGATCTGCAGCACCAGATTGAAGAACACGACCGGGGCGAGCATCGGCAGGGTGATCGCATAGAACTTGCGGAAGCGTGAGGTTCCGTCGATATCCGCCGCCTCGTAGAGATCCTTCGGAATGCCGCGAAGCCCTGCCAGGAAGATCAGCATCGGCGCGCCGAACTGCCAGATCGCCAGCACGATCAGCGTGTAGATCGAGGTTGAGGGATTGGTGATCCAGCCGATGCCCTGAATGCCGAAGACGGCGAGCACCTGGTTGACCACGCCGTCGATCGAGAATAGCTGCCGCCACAGGATCGCGATCGCGATAGATGCGCCGAGCAGCGACGGCAGGTAGAAGATCGCGCGGTAAAGCCCGATCGTCCTGAGCCCCTTGTCGAGCAGCATGGCGACGCCGAGCGCCATGATCAGCCTCAGGGGCACGGCGAAGACGACATAATGGAAGGTGACTTCCAGCGTCTTCCAGAACCGCCGGTCGCGGGTGAACATGTAGATGTAGTTGTCGAGCCCGGTCCAGCGCGGGTCGCCGACCATGTCATAGCGCGTGAATGACAGATAGAGCGAGACCAGAATCGGACCGATGGCGAGCAGGAAGAACCCGATCAGCCAGGGCGTCAGGAACATGTAGCCGGAAGCGTTGCGCGCTTTCGTATTCTTCATCGAACCACTCTTTCAGACGGAAGAGCCGGTCCCCGACGCAAAGCGGGGACCGGTCCTTGATCAGCGGGCGCGATCGATGATCGCCTGGGCATCGTCAACGAACACTTCGGCCGCCTGCTGCGGCGCGATGTCGCCGAGCACCACATTGGTGGCGGCGCGGATGAAGGCATCGCGCACTTCGCCGGCACCCTTCGGCTCGGGCGGCGGCAGCGGCCCGACCTTGTCCTGGATGGCGTTGAAGTAGTCCACAGAGACCTTTTCGGCCGGCGTGAAGTCGGGTGCCAGAGCCGCACGGACATCCGGATTGGCGGGAATGCCGCGTTCCAGGCCAAGAACCTTGGTCGCCTCCGGATTGTTGATCCAGTCGTTCATGTACATGATCGCCGCTTCCGGATCCTCGCTGTCGCGCGTCAGGCTCATGAACATCGAAGGCTTGATGAACTGGCCGGGATCGCCGCCTTCCTTGTGCGGCACCATTGCGGCGCCGACCGGGTCCTGCATCAGCGCCTGAACGCCGACGATCTGGTTCGACCAGAAGTTTGAAATCGCGGTATCGCCTGCGACGATGCCGACGTCGGACATTGGCAGGTTGGCGTCGAGCGACTTGTCGGCGGAGCGAAGCACGCTGGCGTCCCTCAGATCGCGCCAGAACTGCCAGTAATCCGCGATGATATCCGGCGTGACGGTGACGTCGCCCTCGGGCCCGAAGAAACTGCTGCCATTCTGACGGATCCAGACTTCGCAGACCTCGAGAACCACCGAGCAGTCGTCGGAGCCCTTGACCTTGCCGCCGGTCGCCTCGGTAATGGTCTTGCAGACATCGGCGAACTGATCCCAGGTCCAGTTGATCACGTCGGTATCGGCGACGCCGGCTTCCTCGAAGATCGTCTCGTTGTAGACGAAAACCTGGCTGTTGGAGCCGATGTTCAGCGCATAAAGCTTGCCGTCGACCATGCCGCCCTGCAGCGGGCCCTTGTCGAAATTCGAGAGGTCGAGGCCGTTGCCGATGAAGGGATCGAGCTCCTGCAGCGCGCCGCGACGCACATATTCGAACAGGAAGCGGTAGTCCATCTGCACCAGATCGGCCATGTTGCGGCCCGCGGTCTGGGTGGCCATCTTGGTCCAGTAGTCGCCCCAGCCGATCGTCTCGCCCGACACGGAAATGCCAGGATGGTTCTTTTCAAAGACCTCGATCACCTCAAAGGTGCGTCTGTCGCGCTCGGGATTGCCCCACCAGAAATGGCGGATGCTCCGGTCCTGGGCAAACGCCGGCATGGACGGCAGACCGGCGGCCAGCGCCAGTCCGCCCGTTGTGGTCAGAAATTTTCTACGTGAAACGGCCATAAACTCCTCCTTTTCATGGCAACGATGACCCGGCGATAAAGGTGTCGGAACGCCGCAGGGTCAGGCAGGTTTTCGGGTAAACGCGCGCTCACATACGCGCGCGTTCAAGAATAGCAGACGCATCCTCCACAAAGCGCGCGGCTCCGTCTTCGGGCGAAACATAGCCCAGGACGACATCTGTGCCCGTCCGCATGAAGCTGTCCCTGACCTCTCCGACCCCCTTCGGCGCAGGATTGGGCACGGGACCGACCTTGCCCTGAATGCCGGCGTAATAATCGACGACCTTGGCTTCGGTATCGGAGAGCACCGGCATCAGCGCGTCGCGTCCCATCGCGCTCGGCGGAATACCGCGATCGATACCCAGGACCCGAATGGCATCCGGGCTCGACACCCAGTCATTGATATAGGCCAGCACGGCATCGATATTCTCGGCATCGCGGGAAATCGAGAGATACATCGACGGCAATATATATTGCCCGTATGCCATGCCGGCGCGGCGCGGCACCATTGCCAGGCCCACGGGGTCCTGCATCAGGCTCTGAACGGCCACGGCCTGATTGGCATAACGGAAGGTGGTCGCCGTGGTGCCGCTGACGATGCCGAGGTCGCTCATCGGCTTGTCGACACGCACGGTCGCGTCCGGGCCCTCGATAATGCCCGCCTTGCGCAGGTCGGTCCAGAACCGCCAATAGGACCCGACGTCCTCGGCCGTCACCTGAAGCTCGCCGTCCTTCGAATAGAGATCATGGCCATTTTCGCGGCCCCAGACCTCGAAATTCTCGATATAAAGCGACAAATCCTCGCTGCCGGTAACGGCTCCTTCCGTCGCATCCGTAATCTTCTGGCAGGCATCGGCGAATGTATCCGTCGTCCAGCCGAACCTGTCGAAGGCGACGCCCGCCTCGTCAAAAACACGCTGATTATAGGGAATGACCTGGCTCGTCGCGCCGATATTGATGCCGTAGAGCATCCCGTCGACCATGCCGCTATCGAGCGCGCCTTCGTCATAGAAGCTGACATCGATGCCGTTTCCAAGGTAGTCATCAAGCGGGACGAGCGCGCCGCGCTGAACATATTCATGCAGGTAGATATAAGGCATCTGCACAATGTCAGCCATGTTCCGGCCGGCCGTCTGCGTTGCCATCTTGGCCCAGTAATCCCCCCAGCCGATGGTCTCGCCGGACACCGCAATATCGGGGTGGGCCTGCTGAAACCAGTCGATATAGGCGAAGGTGCGCCTGTCGCGCTCCGGATTGCCCCACCAGAAGTGGCGGATGCTCTTTTGCTGCGCCCAGGCCGGAGCAGCCGGCAAGCCGGCGCCAAGCGCCAAACCGCCCGAAACCGTCAAGAATGTCCTGCGAGTAACAACCATAACCCCTCCCTTTTGGAACGCACGGCAAAGGCCGCCCCGTCGTTCAGCCGACCCGCATTGTTCCTCCCGGCAGGCCTTGTCCGACGTGATCCGTTCCAGCTTAGCCGCAAATTCAAACATGCGGACCATTTTTTTTGAAACGTCATTCCGTTTTAAATTTACACCACAGGAATTGACCGAATGCAAGTCGAAACTCGCCCTCCCCGGGGTTCGCGTGCATGCGGCAAGTTGCCGGACCCTGCGTTTGCCGCCGTCGCGCGGACAGAGACAGCGCTCGGAAAAAAATCAGCCGGGAAGGAAGAAGCGGAAGCGATGCGGTCCGGAGGCAAGGTGAAGATGACGCCCCGCAAACGGCGCATCGTCGACTGTCACGGCGCCAAGTCCCTCCGGCAGTTCGACATCCGCCGTAACGGAGGGCGGCAGGACCAGATCCCATGCGCCGGCGTCTCCGTCGATCCGCCAGCGACTTTCCACCATGCCCGTGCGCGCCTCGTAGGCCGCCGTGACGTGGCCGATGCGACGATCGAAGACCGGGCGCGCCAGAACATGGCCGTAGCCCGGTCCCGCAGCGCTCCAGTCGATGCCGGCTAGACGCGACCAGATCCACTCGCCGACCGCGCCATAGGCATAATGGTTGAAGGAATTCATGTTCGGGCTCTGGAAACCACTCTCAGGCGTCCAGCCGTCCCAGCGCTCCCAGATGGTCGTTGCGCCGTGGGCAATCGAAAAACCCCAGGAGGGATAGGTTTCCTTCAGCAAGAGATCGACGGCGCGGGCCGACCCGATATGATCGGCAACCACCGGGCAGACATGGCGCACGCCGAGAAAACCTGTCTGCAGGTGCCAGTCCGCCGCCTCGAAGAGCGCCTTGAGGCGAGAGGCCGCCGCGCCGCGCAAGCCCTGGGGCAGGATGGCGAAGTCGAGCGCCAGGAGATAGGCCGTCTGCGTATCGGAGATCAGCCTGCCGTCGCGCCAATAGGCCTCGACAAAGGCCTCTCGCAGGCGCGTGCCCAATGCCGTCCAGCGAGCCCTGTCCCGCCCTGTCGCGCCAGCAATCTTCTCCATCAGGTCGGCGAGATGCACCCAGTAGGCGCTCGCCACCAGGAAGGGATCGGTCTTCGGTCCGACATTCAGCCAGTCGCCGTAATTGTTGTTGTTGCGGTTGACGCGCAGCCCGTCCGGATTGGCAGCCTCGATATACTCCATCCATGCTACGAAACGGTCGTAGTTCCCGACGAGAAGCTCCCGGTCGCCGTAGCGCAGAAAATGGTGCCAGGCCATGATGATGGGGGCATCGCCCCAGCCGGGGGCGCCGGGCTGCGGGGTCAGGCGATAGGGATTGAGCGGCTTGGTCGGGGCGACATCGGGAAAGGCTCCCTCCGGCGACTGTCCGTCGGCAAGATCCACCATCCATTTGTTGAGGAAGGCCTCGACATCCATGTTGTAGCCGGCCGTGCGCCAGAACACCTGCGCATCCGCGGACCAGCCATAGCGCTCGTCGCGCTGCGGGCAATCGGTGGGCACCGACAGGAAGTTGCCGCGCTGGCCCCAGACGATATTCGACAACAGCTTGTTGACCAGCGGGTTGCCGGTTTCGATCTTTCCGCGCACCGGGGTGTCGGTCTGGATGGCGATCGCGGTGATTTCCAGCTCGCTCTCCGCCGCACCCTCGATGACGAGACCCGCATACTGGAAGCCCCGGAAGGTGAAGCGCGGCTTGAACGCCTCCTCGCCCTTGCCCCCGGCGATGTAGATATCCTCGTTCACCGCGTAGCGCATATTCTCGAGGTAGAGCGCGCCATCCTCGGTCAGCCGCTCGGCAAAGCGCAGGCGGAAGACGGTGCCTGCCGGAGCCTTCACCCTGAGTTCGGCATAGCCCGCAAGGTTTTGCGAGAAATCATAGATCCGCATGCCGTCCTTTTCGTGGAGGAAGCGACCTTCGAACCGCGCCACCTCGCGGGCGGGCTGCACGCGCTGTGCATCAAGGAGCGGCGCGCCGGGCTCGGGGATGAAGGCCTCGACAGGCTGCCAGGAGGCGGCATCGAAGCCGGCCGCGTTCCAGCCGTCGATCTCCAGCCGCGCGTCATAAGCCTCGCCGGCCAGGAAATCGCTGTAGAGGATCGGGCCTTGCGCCGTCTGCCAGTTGCCGTCGCTGACGACCCTCTCGACGCGCCCATCGGCATATTGCAGATGGATCTGGCACTTGAAGGCAGGGCGGCCGCCGTAATGGTTGCCGGCGCGGCGCTGGTTATGGCCGATCCGGCCGGAATACCAGCCCTCGCCGAGGATCGCGCCGATGACATTTTCGCCGGCAGCGAACATGTCTGTCACATCGAAGGTCTGGTATTCGACGCGGCTGTGATAATCCGTCCAGCCCGGCGCCATCACGTGGTCGCCAACGCGGGCGCCGTTGATGAAAAACTCGTAGAGACCGAGCGCCGTCACATAGGCAAGGGCGCGCACCGGCTTTTCGTCCAGTGCCACGGCCCGGCGCAGATAATCGGCAGGCCGCGCCTGAAACCGGTTGTCGTAGCGGTTGCCCTGCGGCACGTCGCGGCCGGCGGGCAGCACGAAATAACGCGCGATCCACTCCGCCTCCCAGTCCTCGGCCCGAAGCCCGGTGAAAAAACGGACAGGCGGAGCGAAGCCCGAGCCCTGCCCGTCCTCGTCCCAAAGCTCGACCGACCACCAGACGGCGCGGTCGGAGGCGGGCGGCGCGCCGTCCCAGACCATCCCCGGCCAACTGCCCTCTCGCCTGCCGCTGTCGAAGAGGTCGCCCCGCCCCTCCGCGAGGTCATCAAGGTTGCTGCCCGCGACCACCCGGAAGGCCTGTTGCGCCTTCGCATCGCCGCTCACGCTCCAGGAAAAGCGCGGCAATTCGCCGTTCAGCCCGCTTGCGTCCTCAAGGGCCGCAACGCGCAGGTTCAAGGGTTTCAGCATCTCTCTGCTCCCCGGATTTCGTGAATGATCTCAAAGCTGAAGCGCGCGGTTTCGGGCATTGCGCACATGCTTGTCCATCGCATCGATGGCGGCGATCCGGTCGCGTTTCTGGATGGCGTCGATCACCGCCAGGTGATCGCCGAAAGCTTCCGGCAGCACGGTCTCGTTGAGCCGGATCCGGTCGAGCTTGATCAGGCGCATGCGGATGGCGTTGATGTTGTAGGCATTGCGCAAAAGCTCGTTGTCGGTGGCGGAGATCAGCAGGTTGTGGAAGCCGGTATCGATCTCCTGGCCGCGCGCCAGAAGCTCCGGCGTCGGCGCCTTTTTCACCGCCTCGACGATATCCGTATGCAGCTTGCGCTGACTTTCAAGCACGGCATCGGACATCTCTCTGACCGCGTGGATCACCGCCTCGCGCTCAAGGGCCGCGCGCATCTGGAACGTGTTGCGAATCATAGACAGATCGATCGCCGGGATCAGGATGCCGCGCTGCGGCAGCACGCTGACGAGCCCCTCGGCCTGAAGCCGCGGCAGAAGCTCGCGCAGCGCGCCGATCGAAAGGTTCAGCATATCCACCAGCGCACGCTGGGAGACCATCTGCCCGGGCCTGAGCTGCCCGCTCATCAGCGCATCCTGAAAAAGGTCGTAGGCGGCGTCCTTGACGCCCGCCTGACCGGCCTCGGCCGCACCCTGTTTCATCACGCCCGTTCCTCCTTGCTTTGCCACCACGCCGAAGCATGCGTCTCATCCGGCAACCGGCTCGTCCGCGACGCGAACCTTCTGCGTGACGTCCGCACCGGCCGGCGAAAGCGGCGGCACCGTTCGGCGGAATGCATCGTCGCCGCGCATTTCCGCAACCAGCGCCTTCAGCGCCGTGGCGCCGCCATGCGCATCCACGGCCTCGATCCGCCGACTGGCCCGAACGCGCAACGCATCGGTAACCGGCCCGGAATAGAGCCTTACTGTATCAGCGGGATAGGGATTTGTCATACCACCGATCATACCAGCGCCGCCGGCGGCAACCATTTCCGGCAGGATCCGGTCATCGCCGGTGAAGATCGACAATTGCGGGAAAGCCTCGATCAGCTTCAGGCCGTCGGCAAGGTTGCCGGTGGAATCCTTGATGCCGATGATGCGTTCTCCGAACCGCTCCAGCATGACCTCAACCAGCGGCACATCGAATGTGACGCCGGAGAAATGCGGAAAATTGTAAAGCACGATCTCGATATCCGGTGATCCGGCCCGCCTGATCATCGCCTCATAGAAGTCGGCAACTGCCTCGCTGGAGGACGGCGTGTAATAATAGGGCGGAATGACCAGCGCCGCCCGCGCGCCGACATCCGCGATCGCCGCAAGCATGCCGCCGGCCTCATCGACGGCAGAGGCAACAACGCCCGGGATATGGCGTTTCATATCCATTCCGGCTGCGGCGAGCGCGCGCAGGGCGGCCGCCTTCTGGCGGGTCGAGAAGGAAGCCCCCTCGCCCGTCGTGCCGAATTCGGAAACGAATGAACAGCCTTCGGCAAGCACGAATTCCATATGCGACTTGAGGCGCTGAACGTCGATTTCGAATTCGGGCGTCACCGGCGTGACGCACGCCCCCACAACGCCTCTGAGATCACTGTCCGCCAGCATGATATTCCTTTCCGCATATTGGTCAGATGCTTTATCCTACAACTGATACAATCAGTATTTACATCAGTGATCGAAACCCGTAAAGTCCATTTTGCCCGCCGGGACATTTTGCTACATGAGGAGCCCGGCTGACCTGACGTTTAGGGAGGAATGATTTTGAAGAAGTCACTTATCGCCAAGGCTCTGCTGTGCTCCGTATTCATCGCGACGCCCGCTCTGGCCCAGGATCCGATCGAACTGAAGATGACCGTGCCGAGCGTGCCGACCGACCTGCACACCAAGGCGCTGCACGTCTTCGCTGAAGAAATCGAAAAGGAAATGCCCGGCACGTTCGACGTGCAAATCTATGATTCGGGCTCTCTGTTCGGCCAGGGCGCCGATCTCGACGCTCTGCAGCGCGGCAACGCGGAAATGACCTATGTGTCGTACCAGCTGATTGCCGACGCGCTGCCGCAATACGGCCTTCTGACAGCCGGCTACCTGTTCCAGAGCCCGGAACACTACCGCGCCTTCCTGGCAAGCGATATCGGAACGGAGTTCAAGCAGACTGTCTCCGACGAGATGGACATCAAGCTTCTCGACGCCTGCTATCTCGGCACGCGCCAGCTGAACCTGCGCGATGAGATGGACATCCAGACGCCGGACGATCTTGCCGGCGTGAAGCTGCGCATGCCGAGCTCGGATGCATGGCTGTTCCTCGGCCAGGCGCTCGGCGCCAACCCGACGCCGCTGCCCTTCGGCGAGGTCTATCTCGGCTTGCAGACCGGCACGATCGATGCCCAGGACAACCCGCTGCCGACCGTCGAGGCGGCGAAGTTCTACGAAGTCACCGACCAGATCACGCTCACCTCGCATCTTGTCGATGCGATCAACTTCTCCGTCTCCAACATCTTCTGGGATGAACTGGATGACGCGCAGAAGGAAGCCGTCACCAAGGCCGCCAAGGCGGCCTGCGACTGGAACAATGCCGAGCGCGTGAAGGTGGAACAGGACCTCGTTGCCTTCTTCGAAGGCGAAGGCCTCGTGGTCACGACGCCGGATGTCGACGCGTTCCGCGCCCATGTCCAGGAGGCCTACATGAATTCGCCGCGCGCGGCCGACTGGCCCGAAGGCTGGATCGAACAGATCAACCAGCTGGCCGAGTGATCCGCCATGGCGGCCCGAGACAAAGCCCATGCCCTGCGAAAGTGGGGCATTTTTCTAAAAGGCGTCGCGGACACGATCGGCGCCCTGTTCTTTCTTTCGGCCTTTGTCGGCTTCATCATCCAGATCTTCTACCGCTACGTGATGAACCGGCCGCTTCTGTGGACCGAGGAATTCACCATGATCGCCTTCGTCTGGGCGGTCTTCTGGGCGGCGGCGTTTTGCGTGCCGATCCGCGAGCACGTCTCCTTCGACGTTGTCTATGACATCGTCCCGGAGCGCACGCGGCGGCTTTTCACCATGTTTTCCATGGTCATGCTCATCGCCGCCTTCGCCCTGCTGATCCCCTATACCTGGGACTATCTCGATTTTCTGACACGCAAGAAGAGCTCGGTTCTCCGCATTCCGATGAACCTGGTCTATGGCTGCTACCTGCTGTTCCTGTTCGGTTTTACCGTGCAGGCAATCTGGCGGCTCATGCGTCTTTTCGGGCCCAGATGGACCGAAGAGATCTGACGGGGGACTTTTGACATGGCATTTCTTTCCGAGCATGCGCTGATCGTCATGCTGGTCATCATGGTGACGATCACCATCACCGGGCTGCCCTTCGGCATTTCGATGATCGTCGCCAGCATCTTCTACCTGTTTCTGGCCGGCCGCGATGTCGGGCTTGCCGCCGAGAACGTGCTGAATGGCGTGTTCGGCAATTTCGTCGCGCTTGCCGTGCCCCTCTTCATTTTCGCGGCCAATGTGATGAACGAGGGCAAGATTTCCGACAGGCTGCTGGACTTCGCGCTCGCCGTCGTCGGCCGGCTTCCCGGCGGCCTGGCCCAGGTCAACATCTTCACCAGCCTGATCTTTTCCGGCATGAGCGGATCGGCGATCTCGGACGCCGCCGGCGTCGGCAAGATCATCACCGAGATGATGATGAAGGAGGGCCGATACCCGCGCGGATTCGCCGGCGCGCTGACGGCCGCCTCCGCGGTCGTCGGGCCGATCTTCCCGCCGTCGATCCCGATGGTGTTCTATGCGCTGATCTCATCGACGTCGGTCGGCGTACTCTTCCTCGGCGGCGTCGTGCCGGCGATCCTGATGTGCACCGTCATGGCGGTTGCCGTCGGCATCATGGCCAAGGTCCGCGGTTTTCCGATCGAACAGGCCGTGCCGTTCCGCGCCCTGCCGCTGATCATCATCCGCGCCTTCCCGGCGCTCTTGATGCCGATCATCCTGCTCGGCGGCATCTATTCGGGCATCTTCACCCCGACCGAGGCAGCCGCCGTTTCTGCGCTTTATGCCCTGCTGCTCGCCGTCTTCGCCTACAGGGTGCTTGGCCTGCGCTCCTTCTGGAACGTGGTGGTCGCCAGCATGAAGACCACGGCGGTCGTCACCATGGTGCTCTGCGGCGCCTTCATCTTCAATTACGTGATCACCGTCGAGCGGGTGCCCCAGGCGGTCTTCCACCTGTTCGAGAGCTTCCAGCTGGAGACCTGGCAGTTTCTGATCCTGCTCAACATCCTCTACCTGCTGCTCGGCTGCATTCTCGATGTATCGACGATCATGCTGGTGGTGACGCCGCTCTTCATCCCGACGGCGGCAGCGCTCGGCATCGATCTCAACCATCTGGGTATCGTGCTGGTCTTCAACATGATGATCGGGCTGATCACCCCGCCCTACGGGATATTGCTGTTCATCATCAAGGCACTGAACGGGATACCCTTGTCGGAGATGATCCGGGAGACCTGGTTCTTCATGGCGATCCTGATCACCATGCTGCTCGCGCTCACCTTCATCCCGAGCCTCAGCCTTTGGCTGCCGCGCGCCGCCGGCATGCTCTGAGGGCATCGGGCAGCCCGCATGGCGAAAACGGCCGGTCCCGCGTCCCGGGAACCGGCACGTGCATTTAGAGCGCCGTGCGTCCATTCGGACGCACAAAGGACGCTCTAACCTATTGAATCTACGCATCGGCCCGAAAATCGATCCCGATTTTCGGGCCGATGCGCTCGGGAAAGCTCAGCGCTCGACGAGCTCGATCAGGATGCCGTCGGGATCGCGGCAGAAGGCGACCTTGCTGATGATGTCGCGGTTATAGGCCTGGCGCGGGGCTTCCACCATTTCCACGCCGGCCGCTTCCAGCCTTGCGTAAAGCGCCTCGAGATCGTCGAAACGAAAGGTCAGGTGGCGAAGGCCGGCGCGGCCGGCGGCGACATCCTCGGCCTTGAGCGCGCCGGTTGCAGGCCCCATGATCTCCAGCATGCCGTTGCCGGCATCCAGAAAGCAGAGCTGATGGCCCGCCCGCTGCCGGTCGATCGGCGCGCCATCGGAGCGCTCGTCGCCGGAGCGACGGACGACCAGTTTCAGGCCGAGCAGATCGACGTAGAAATTCAGGCTCTTGTCGATGTTGCTGACGGTCATGCCGACATGCTCGAAACCCTTCAGCATGGGCGCTCACACCTCCTCATTCTTCCGCTTCGCCGGATGAGAAGCGGCCAAGCTCATCGGCCCGCAGGAGCTCATCCGTGACATTGTTGATATGACGTTCCATGGCGTGGCGCGCGGCCTCGCCGTTGCGCATCTTCAGGCCGGCCACGATGGCGTAGTGATCGCCGATCCACAAGGCGCGAACCTTCGGCGCATGGATGTGACGATGCACGCGGCTCCACATGCGCGATGTGTCCCGCTGGTCCCAGAGCGCCTGGATCATCGACAGGATGATCGCGTTGCCGGTCATGTTGGCGATGGTCAGGTGAAATTCACGGTCGCCTTTCTCGTTGAGGAACACCTCGTCGGTCTCAAGCTGCATGCGCTCGATGCATTCTTCTAGTTCCATGATGTCGTAGCGCGTGGCCCGTTCGGCCGCGAGAGCCGCCGCACTCGACTCCAGCGCCAGCCGTGCCTCCAGAAGCTCGAAAGGACCCGGTCCGATATCGGTGTTGAGCGCGTCGAAGGACAGTGCGTTGACATGGGCCGGCAGCACGACGATGCCGGCGCGGCCGCGAACCTCGACAATGCCGCGCATTTCAAGCGCGATGACGGCCTCGCGCACGACCGTGCGGCTGACCTCCAGCTGTTCGGCAAGCTCGCGTTCGGATGGCAGGTGCCAGCCGGGGCGGCCCTGATTCTCCTCGATCATCCGCGCGATCCGTCGCGCGACGACCTGATAGAGCCGCTTGGCGGCGAGCAGGCGCACCTTGCGGCCGCCGCCCGTGCCTTCTTCTTCGCCCTCTCGGTTCTCCGCCACGGCCGGACTATCCCAATTCAGGCAGCCACGACCGGTAGAGCGGATGGTCTGCCGTGATCGGCATCGGCGCAGGAAGGCCGCTCCGGTCGGAATGGTAGGCCGCCGTCACCAGTTCCAGAGAATTGCGCGCGTCCTGAAGCGTTACCGGCGGCGCGCCGCCTTCCGCAAGCGCATGATAGAACAATTCGAACTGGCGGGTGTAGCCGTCCTCGGTTTTCGGCATTTCGGCGAATGCCGCCTCCACCAGCTTCTGGTGCGCCTCGTCCTTCGCGATGAAGCGCCAGGGATCGCGACCCATCGTATAGGGTTCGTGGATACTCTCCGCCGTCACATTCTCGAAGCAGAAGCGCAGGCGCGAAATCTCCTCATGCGAGTTGAGCGTCATCGAAAGCGCCGCGAGCGAACCGTTCTTCATCCTGACGGCGAGCGCCATCGTATCCTCGGTCTCGATCTCATTGTTGAGCGTCGCGCCATAGGCAAAGACCTCGTCGCAGGGTCCGTGGATGTAATTCAGCATGTCATGGGCATGGATGGCATGGCCGACGAGGCCGCCTCCAAGCTCGGTCTTCCACTTGCCGCGCCAGTCGACGGCAAAATAGTCCGGCGCGCGCCACCAATGGGTCTCGATCGTGGTCATGAAGGCGCGTCCGGTCAGGCCAAGCTCCACCAGCCGCTTCAGTTTCTGCAGGCCCATGCCATAGCGATACTGGAAGATCGGCATGATCGTGCGGCCGGTCGCTTTCGCGATCTCGGCCATCGCGTCGACATCGGCAACCGAACCGAACAGCGGCTTTTCGCAGATGACGTGCTTGCCCGCCTCGAGCGCCCGGCGGGCGAGATCGAAATGACTGTGCGGCGGGGTGCAGATGTCGATGATATCGATGTCGTCGCGCGAAAACAGGGTTTCGGCGTTCTGGACATATTCGGGAATGCCGTATTTCTCGCAGAGGCCGCGGCCGCGATCCTCGTCGAGCGAGCAGAGCACCGGCACCTCGAACAGGTCCGCATTCCATCCGAAACCTGTGAGATGGCGCTCGGCAATGCCCGCGCCGATCACGGCGACACGAAATTTCCTTGTCATGGCAGTCGTCTCTCCTGAACCCGTCTATCGCGGGGAAATGTCGGCAGCCCTGGCCTGGGCCTCAAGGGACAGGCGGCAGACCTCGAAAACATGGTCATGGGTCATCGCCGTCTCGGTCCTGTCCCGCACATCCGCGATGAAACGGCCGAAATACTCGATCGGCTCCTGCGAGCAATCGATATATTCGACGCCCGCCTTGTTGACGAGGAAGAGATGATCCTTGCCGTCCCGGCCGGCGATATCGATGTATTTTCGAAGCTCGATATAGCCGTCGGTTCCCAGAATGGTCAGGCGGCCATCGCCCCAAGTGGGCAGGCCGTCGGGCGTGAACCAGTCGACGCGGATATAGCCGGAGGCGCGGTCGCTGCGCAGCAGCACTTCGCCGAAATCCTGGAATTCGGCGGCTTCCCGGGTGCCGAAATTGCCGATGCTGGAAGCGACGACTTCGCCCTTCCGCGCGCCGGTGAAGAACAGGAACTGGTCGATCTGGTGCGAGGCGATGTCGACGATGATGCCGCCGAAACGCTCCGGCCTGAAAAACCAGTCCGGGCGCGTGTCGAACTGCTTGCGGTGCGGCCCCATGCCGAGCGTCTGCACGACCGTGCCGATCGCGCCTTCCCGCACCAGCTTGCCGGCCTTGACGGCGGAACGCACGCAGTGCCTCTCGGAAAAACAGATGGAAAAGATCCGTCCGGTCCCGGCAACCGCCGCCTTCACGGCCTCAAGTTGCTCCGGCGAGGTCACCCCCGGCTTGTCGACCATCACATCCTTGCCCGCCTCCATGGCGCGGATCGCCAGATCAGCCCGGTCTGCGGGAACCGCGGCGATGCAGATGACGTCAATTTCGGGATCGGCGAAGATCGCATCCCGGTCCAGAACGGGGGTATCGGGATAGGTTTCCCGCATGGTTTCGATCAGCGCCGGCGCCGTCGTCTGCTCGCAATAGCCGACAAACTCCGCGCCGGCCGCGATCAGCCCTTTGACCTGTCCGAAAATATGCCCGTGGTCGATGCCCACGGCCGCAAACCTCACCATGCAGTCTCTCCTCCGTATTGCAGGGAAAGCCGCGCGAACGCCTGGAACAGGGATCGTCCGAAGCGCGGCGCGCCTCCATCTGGACAGACCAGACAAGAAAGCCGTCTGTCTGTCAAGACGCACGCAGAAAAAGAGGCGCAATGGACTTCACCCTTTTTTCAAAGCCTTTCCGGTTCAGGAACGCGCGGGAGATAATGACCACCGGGCGAGCGCAAGATATTGGTCCGACCACAAGCCGGCCGCGGCGCACCATCGCCGGCAAGCCGTCCCTCCGACAATCGGTGGCGTCAGGACGCGTCGGACGGACCTGCCTCGCCGATTGACGCCGGCTCCCCGCCGACATCGATTGCGAAGCCGTCGATGGGAAAGCCGTACAGCGTAAACTGCGAAAGGCCCAGCGCCGCGCGCAGGGTGGCGTTGACAAGATGGCACTGCAGGAGAGCGACGTCGAGATCGCGCTCGCTGTCGCTGCGCGCGATAAGCGCGTCATAATAATCTTCTTCCGCATTCAGGAGATCGGTCAGATTGCGGGTTCCCAGATCGAAATACTGGCTTCTGTAAAGCGTTCTGGTTTCGTCAAGAAGCCGGGTCTGCGTCCCGGAGGACGCAATCAGTTCGCGCGCATTGGCCATCTCGGTCCCGGCATCGAGCGCTTCCAGCGTCGCCTTTCTGCGCATCGTGTCGAGACTGGCCTCGGCGGCCGCCACGGCCTCTTCTGCGGCCTGACGAGCCGCCTCGATGGCGCCGCCCTGAAACAGTGTCGGCAGGACATTGAAGTTCACCCCGACGCGAAACCCTTCATCATAGAGCGGCTGGCGACCGTAGGCCTCGGCGGCAATTCCGGGCAGGCGCGCCTTCCGGGCATCCTCATAGTCAAGCGTTGCCTGCGCGACCTTCAGGTTCGCCAGCGCTATGTCGGGCAGGCTGCCAGCAATCGTCGTCGACGGCGTGCAGGTCCCGAGCGCGTCCAGCAGTTCGGACTTCAGGCTCACCGCGGCAGGCCCGGCATATTCACGAAGCTGGTTGGCCGCCCTGTCGCGCTCCGACTTCATCTCGAGAAGGTCGTGGCGGGCCTGCTCGACGCTGTTGGCCGCCGCCAGCACGTCCGACTGGGTGGTCGCGCCTGCCGTCGCGCGCTGCCCGATGAGATCGTTCAACGCGCTCAGGCGCTTCACCCTTTCCTCGCCGATAGCGACATTGTCGCGGTAGCGGCTGAATTCGGCATAGGCTTCAAGAACATCCATCAGGACGGCGTCAGCGTCGCTCTGAAACTGCAGAACGGCCTCCTGCGCCGCGATATCGGCGCGTGCGACCTTGCGGTCGGTCCTGCCAAAATCGAACAGCATCTGGTTTGCCGACAGGACAAAGGACGGACCGTCGGCATCGCCAACGCCGCCCGTGACGCCGCCGCTGACCATCGGCAAATAACCGCCCTTGGCCACCTTGATATTGCCCGTCGCCTCGCGGATGGTCGCCGCGCGTTCCAGCATCTGCGGGCTTTGGTAGAGCGCAACCCTTACCAGCCCGTCAAGGCTCTGACCCGCAGCGGCTATATCCGCAGGCTGCTCCACCTCCGGCCGCTCCTCCCGGATCGCGCCGGTTCTGTCTTCAAACGAGACCGATGGCCGTCCGCTTCCGGCTGTCGAGCAGCCTGCAAGGGCGGTCGACAGACCCAGAAGAAGCGCGAACGACAACATCTGTGCGGCGGTCGCCGCACAGTGCCTATTCCGATTTTTCACTGCATTTCCACATCATGATGCGCTGAGGCGTTCCTCAAGGCATATGTCTCACATCTGCGATTTTGCCCCCGAGCGGAACACAGGCACAGATTGCTGCGGGAAAGCGACGAATCATTACCTATGGTAACATAGGCGGAAAAATACAACCCTACAACTCAGTTGCGGCTGACCATCAGTTCGCGGCATTGCGGCCTGCGCCAGACGGTCTCGTCAACCTGCTGTGCATTGCCGAACAGAACCTTGTACTGGCAGACGAGTTCGCCATCGTCAGCCGTCACGAATTTGAGGTTGTAATCCCAGGTCGCCTTGTTGCCGCGACGCGTTACCTTGATCGGTTCGCCCAGAAGCGCGGCGACCTTGTCCTGGCCGACGCCGATCTCCACCTGGCGGACGAGATCGACGGTTACCGGCTTGCCGTTCCGCACGAAATAGGCGTCAAGCTCCGTCAGAGACGGCGCCACGCTTTCGAACCGCATCTTCGGATTGTGCACGTCCAGCATTCCGGCGAACGCGGCGCCCGAGGTGATGAGGCCGGCCAGCGCCGCGGTGGAAATCGTCTTCAGCATTTCAGTCTCCTTTTGGGTTTTGGATTGATGTCGAGGCCTTCCCGCAGGCGGGTGGTCAGCGCTCGCGCAGGGCTTCCCGGCCCCGGTTGAGGGGTTTGACGAGATAGTCCCAGATGGTCTTCTCGCCTGTTCTGATATCGACGGTGGCGATCATGCCGGGCGTTATCGGAAAGCGCTTGCCGGAAGCGTTCTCGAGCGCGTCCGAGGCCGTGCGGATATAGACGCGATAGTAGAGATTTTCCGGATTGATCTCGTCGCGGATCGTGTCGGGCGAAATGCTCTCGACCGTGCCTTCGAGCCCGCCATAGACCGAATAGTCATAGGCTGTGATCTTCACCAGAGCCTCTTGTCCCGGATGAATGAAGGCAATGTCGCGCGGGGAAATACGGGCTTCGATCAGCAACTGGTCATTGAGCGGCACGATGGTCATGACCGCGCCGTTCGGAGACACGACGCCGCCGATCGTCGTCACCGCAACGTCCTTGATGATCCCGTGAACCGGCGAAAGGATCGTCGTGTGATCGATCGTGTCCTCAAGCCCGTGGAGCGTCGACAGAAGGGACTGGACCTCAGCCTGCGCCTCGGCCAGCTTCTCGCCGCTTTCGATGACGTATCTGGCGCGCAGGTCGTCCATCTTCAGCTTGATATCGCCGCGATCGCGCTTCAGCCTGATCAGTTCGACCTTGCTCGCCGCCCCCGTCTCCACCAGAGGCGCCGTCAGCCTGAGCTGCTCGTCGATCAGCGCCATGTCCGCTTCCATATCGGCGAGCGATTCACGGAAGCTGCCCTGACGCGCGACAAACAAGGCTTCCTCGGAAGCCCTGAGTTCTGGATAGCCATCCAGCGCCTCGGGAAAGTGCACGGCTTCTGCGCCGGTCACTTCGGCCTGAAGGCGCGCGGCCTGCGCGAGCGAGGCCCGATAGCGCGCCGCGGTCTCGTCGTATTCGGCCTGGGCGCGGGTCGGATCGAGCCGCGCGAGCACCTGCCCCTTGTCGACGATGTCGCCGGCACTGACATCGAGTTCGGCGAGGATGCCGCCGTCGAAGGACTGGATCATCTGTTCGTGCGAAAGCGGCACGACCGTTCCCGGCCCGGAGGACACTTCCTCGACCGAAAAAACATAGGCCCAGGCGAAGAAGGCGCCGAGGACGAGCGTCAGCACAAGCACGATCCGGCTCGCGCCGCTGGCGCTCATCTCATCGCCGGATATCAGATCATCATAAGCGCTCGAGGTCACTTCGCGCCCTCCCTGCGCCTGGTTGCAGCGGTCGCCTCGCCCTTGCGCAGGCGCGCGAGGATGTTGTCGCGCGCGCCGTCCATGATGATCCGGCCGTTGGACACCACGATCAACCGGTCCACGAGGGTGAGAACCGACGGCTTGTGCGTCGCGACGAGCAGCGTGGTGCCCGCGCCGAGTGCGCCAAGGGCCGCGAGCACCTTCTGCTCGGCCGTCTCATCAAGCGCCGAGGTGGGCTCGTCGAGGAGGACCACGGACGGTTCGCGCAACAGCAGACGCGAAAGAATGATGGCCTGACGCTGGCCGCCGGAAAGGCCGATGCCGCCCTCCTGTATCTGCCGATCGAGGCCCTCGGGCGTGGCGCGAACAAATTCCCAGGCGCCAGTGCGTTCGAGGGCCTCAATCAGTTCCTCGTCGCGAGCACTGGGCGCGCCGAGGCATAGGTTTTCGCGGATCGTGCCGTAAAACAGCCGCGCATTCTGGCCGGCAAGACCAATGTGACGACGAAGGTCAGCGGGATCGACATGGCTGATATTGACGCCATCGACCAGCACGGTGCCCGAGCGCGGCTCCATCAGCCCCGAAAGGCCCTGCAGCAGGGTCGATTTGCCGGCGCCGTTGCGTCCGATGATGCCGATCTTCGAACCTGCCGCGATCTTCAGTTCGTCGATGGTCAGAACCGGCTCCTTCTCGTAGGCAAAGACCGCATTCTTGAAGTGGAAGTCGCCCTCGATAACCGGCTTGTGAATGCGCTTTGCATTCTCGGGATGATCGACCGGCAGCATCATGATCTTGTCGAGGCTTTCGCCGGCGATCTTGGCCTGCTGCCAGCGATTGAGAATCTGAGTCACGCTTGCAAGCGGGGCCAGCATGCGCGTCGACAGCATGGCGGCGGCAACCAGCGCGCCCGTCGTCATGTCGCCGAACATCACCGCCGGCGCGCCGGCCGCGACAACGGCGATATAGACCATGCCCTGAACGGTTTGCGTCCAGTTGCCGAGCGTGCCGACGAGGTCGCGCAGCTTCATGCCGCTGTCGGCGTTGACCGCATTGTAGTGGTTCCAGTGGTTCTGGAACCGGTCCTCGGCCTGCAAGAGCTTGATATCGTCAAGCCCCTGGACGGCCTCGACCAGCATGGCGTTGCGCAGCGCGGATTCGCGCATATTGGCCTTGGCAAGCCGGTGCAGCTTCTTTTGAGACAGGATGCCGGGCGCAATCAGAAGCACGACGGCCACGGCCGGCACCCAGACCAGATTGCCGGCGACCCACCAGAAGATCACGCAGAACAGAAGAAAGAAGGGAATGTCCGCAATCGCCGAAATCGCCGACGAGGTCATCATCTCGCGCACGTGCTCCAGCTCGCGAAGCTGGGCGATAAAGGTGCCGGTTGCCTGCGGACGGGCCGTGTTCTTGACCCTCAGCGCATGGCCGAACACCTTGTCGGAGATGCGTAGGTCGGCGCGCTTGCCCAGAACATCGGTGATCTTCATGCGCATCTGGCGCATCACGAAAGCGAATATGACAGCGATAAGCGCGCCGCCGCCGAGCACGAACAGCGTCGGATAGGATTGCGCGGGCACCACCCGGTCATAGACCTGCATGGAGAAGATGACGCTGGCGAGCGCAAGGACATTGGCCGCAAGCGACGCCAGCATGATCGAGACATAGGGCCTGAGATCGGACAGAACGATCGAACGCAGCCAGTGCTTGCTGTAAGGTTCGATATAGGCGTCGATCCGTCCGTCCGGCATGCCGCCGGCCGGCCGGATGACCGCAACGAGTTCGATGCGATCTGCAAGCGCACCGATTGCGGTATCGGAGGCAAGACCGCCATCGCCCGAAAAGGTCAGCGCGAAGTGTTCCCCATTGCGCTTGCCTGCGACCGCGACCTGGCCATCCCTGAAGACCAGAATGACCGGCAGGCGCATCTGCGTGATCTTCCTGATATCCGTGTCGATGAACCTGACGGCCATGCCGGCCTGGCGCGCAAGCCTGCCGAACCGCCCTTTCCTGTCGCCGTGGCCGTCCCAGGCATCGGCGAGCCGAAGCTGTTCCGGCGAACAGTCGATCCGGTAGTGAGCGGCGACCGTCAGCAGCGCCTCGATCCACCGGGCCGAAACGGCCCCGGCTTCAAGCTCGGCCTCGCCGCCTTGATCGCGATCTTTGTTGATGTGGATATTCATCGGCGTGCACGGCTTTCAGGAACGGAGTTCTGCAGCCGGGGCATGGCCCCGGCTGCTGCAAATGCCTTGTCGACAGGGGACGGGGGATCACCCCACCAGCATGGCGTGATCGTCGAGTTCGTCGAGGTCGACGCTGAACGTGCCGGCATCGGCGATGGATCCCCCGTCGGTCGCCGCGCTCGCGTGGCTTTCCTCGGGCAGATAGGCATCAAGGCTTTCGTTCGTGTCCTCATAGACGAGACTGGAGATCCCGATGTCCTCCGCCGCATCCACGGGAGCGGCATCCTCGCCTGTCGGCTCTGCATCGAGCGCGGCAAGGCCGAGCGTTTCGACGGAAAGGTTCTCAGTATCGCCATTGTCGAAAGCCATGCCGCGCGCGGCGGCGCCGGTCATATCGCTTTGAACGTCGATCGTCAGGGAAGCCGCGCTGGTATCGCCGCTGTCATCCGTCAGGACATAGTCGAAGGTTTCCAGCCCGGCGCCCGTCTCGGCGTCGGCCTTGTAGGTCCAGTCGCCGGTCTCGAAGTCGAAGATCAGCTTGCCGCCCTGGTCGGTTTCCACGTTGAGGATGGACCCGGTGCCCGCAGCCTCGCCGTGGCTGTCGGTGATGCCGTTCAGATCATAGGTGTAGGTCTCGCCATCGACCGCGATCGACAGGATGCGTCCGCCGTCGATCCCCAGAAGATCGTCATCCGCCGTGCCCGCGACACCGTCGGCGCCGTGCAGCACGTTGCCGGACACATCGACCTCCTTGAGCAGATCGAGCAGCGAGTCGACCAGAACGTCGAAGTTCGAGACTTCCACGACGTGATTGTCGCCGTCGGCCTGATCGACATCCTGCAGGCGTTCCACGCTGATGCCCTGGCCGATGCCGACCGTCTGCACCGTGATATCGTTGTCCGCGACAAAATCATCCCAGGCGGCGGCAGTGGCGCTGGTTAGCGAGTGGTCGACCTGCCAGCCATTATTGCCCCAGTGCTGCTGCGTCTGCTCGGTGGGTTCGCCGTCGCTCATGAAGAAGACGCGGTTGTCATACCCGTCAAGCGGCGCGTAGGTCTCCATCGTCTTCTGAATTCCGGCCGTATAGTCGGTCCCGCCATTATAGGGACGGCTCGACGACCATGCGTCGACCTGGGCGGCGAAGGCATCATAGCTCGTGAACGACACGGTGGAGCGCGCGTCCGACGAGAATGCCACAAGCTGGATCTGCACGTCGCCGGTCGTGCCCTCGAAGAAGGCCTGCCCCGCCGTCTTGACCGCGCTCAGCATGGCCTGGGCTTCTGTGTTGTTGACGCTGCCGCTGAAGTCGAGAACGAAGGCGATGTTGAAATTCCCGTCGCTCTTGAAGTCGTCGCCGGCAAGCGTCAGACTCATATCGTCGTCATTGGCGAGCGGCGCGGTGCGAGCAAAGCCCTCGGTATCCGCGCCTTCGGAGCCGAGATTGCCCACCGTGTCGGTATAGCTCCCGTCGGCAACCGTGACGGTGACATCGCCCCCGGCCTTTTCGGGCGTGACCGTCGCGGTCCAGGTGGTGTCGTTGATCCTGACGAGGTTCGAGAGCGAGCCGTTGGCAACGGAGACATCGCCGGCATCGAAGCCGGTCACGGCTTCCGAGAAGGTGAAGGTGACCGTGCCGGTCTGGCCTTCGTTGACGATATCGACCGCGACGGAGGGGCCGTCGACATCGAAGCTCTCGCTGTCTGTGCCTTGCTCACCTTCATTGCCGGCCATATCCGTGTAGGAACCGTCGGCGACGGTGGCCGTCACCTCGCCATTGCCCGTCGGCGTGATCGTGACCGTCCAGACCTGATTGCCGTCGGCATCCTCCGACCATGCGCCATCCGTGCCGAGATCGGCATTCTCAAGCGCCAGATCGGCAGCCGGGTCGAAGCTTGCGCGATCCGTATCCGGCGAGAAGGTCAGCACCAGTTCGCCATCCTGGCCGTTGTCGGTGATGACAACGCCGACCTCGGGGGCGGTGCGGTCGAAGGCCTCGACATCCGAGCCCTGCGAACCGGCATTGCCGGCAAGGTCGGTATAGGAGCCGTCGGCCACGGAAACCGTGACATCGCCGGTCGCGGCCGGGGTCACCGTCGCGGTCCAGGTGGTGTCGTTGATCCTGACGAGGTTCGAGAGCGAGCCGTTGGCAACGGAGACATCGCCGGCATCGAAGCCGGTCACGGCTTCCGAGAAGGTGAAGGTGACCGTGCCGGTCTGGCCTTCGTTGACGATATCGACCGCGACGGAGGGGCCGTCGACATCGAAGCTCTCGCTGTCTGTGCCTTGCTCACCTTCATTGCCGGCCATATCCGTGTAGGAACCGTCGGCGACGGTGGCCGTCACCTCGCCATTGCCCGTCGGCGTGATCGTGACCGTCCAGACCTGATTGCCGTCGGCATCCTCCGACCATGCGCCATCCGTGCCGAGATCGGCATTCTCAAGCGCCAGATCGGCAGCCGGGTCGAAGCTTGCGCGATCCGTATCCGGCGAGAAGGTCAGCACCAGTTCGCCATCCTGGCCGTTGTCGGTGATGACAACGCCGACCTCGGGGGCGGTGCGGTCGAAGGCCTCGACATCCGAGCCCTGCGAACCGGCATTGCCGGCAAGGTCGGTATAGGAGCCGTCGGCCACGGAAACCGTGACATCGCCGGTCGCGGCCGGGGTCACCGTCGCGGTCCAGGTGGTGTCGTTGATCCTGACGAGGTTCGAGAGCGAGCCGTTGGCAACGGAGACATCGCCGGCATCGAAGCCGGTCACGGCTTCCGAGAAGGTGAAGGTGACCGTGCCGGTCTGGCCTTCGTTGACGATATCGACCGCGACGGAGGGGCCGTCGACATCGAAGCTCTCGCTGTCTGTGCCTTGCTCACCTTCATTGCCGGCCATATCCGTGTAGGAACCGTCGGCGACGGTGGCCGTCACCTCGCCATTGCCCGTCGGCGTGATCGTGACCGTCCAGACCTGATTGCCGTCGGCATCCTCCGACCATGCGCCATCCGTGCCGAGATCGGCATTCTCAAGCGCCAGATCGGCAGCCGGGTCGAAGCTTGCGCGATCCGTATCCGGCGAGAAGGTCAGCACCAGTTCGCCATCCTGGCCGTTGTCGGTGATGACAACGCCGACCGTCGGGGCGGTGCGGTCGAAGGCCTCGACATCCGAGCCCTGCGAACCGGCATTGCCGGCAAGGTCGGTATAGGAGCCGTCGGCCACGGAAACCGTGACATCGCCGGTCGCGGCCGGGGTCACCGTCGCGGTCCAGGTGGTGTCGTTGATCCTGACGAGGTTCGAGAGCGAGCCGTTGGCAACGGAGACATCGCCGGCATCGAAGCCGGTCACGGCTTCCGAGAAGGTGAAGGTGACCGTGCCGGTCTGGCCTTCGTTGACGATATCGACCGCGACGGAGGGGCCGTCGACATCGAAGCTCTCGCTGTCTGTGCCTTGCTCACCTTCATTGCCGGCCATATCCGTGTAGGAACCGTCGGCGACGGTGGCCGTCACCTCGCCATTGCCCGTCGGCGTGATCGTGACCGTCCAGACCTGATTGCCGTCGGCATCCTCCGACCATGCGCCATCCGTGCCGAGATCGGCATTCTCAAGCGCCAGATCGGCAGCCGGGTCGAAGCTTGCGCGATCCGTATCCGGCGAGAAGGTCAGCACCAGTTCGCCATCCTGGCCGTTGTCGGTGATGACAACGCCGACCTCGGGGGCGGTGCGGTCGAAGGCCTCGACATCCGAGCCCTGCGAACCGGCATTGCCGGCAAGGTCGGTATAGGAGCCGTCGGCCACGGAAACCGTGACATCGCCGGTCGCGGCCGGGGTCACCGTCGCGGTCCAGGTGGTGTCGTTGATCCTGACGAGGTTCGAGAGCGAGCCGTTGGCAACGGAGACATCGCCGGCCTCAAAGCCGGTCACGGCTTCCGAGAAGGTGAAGGTGACCGTGCCGGTCTGGCCTTCGTTGACGATATCGACCGCGACGGAGGGACCGTCGACATCGAAGCTCTCGCTGTCTGTGCCTTGCTCACCTTCATTGCCGGCCATATCCGTGTAGGAACCGTCGGCGACGGTGGCCGTCACCTCGCCATTGCCGGTCGGCGTGATCGTGACCGTCCAGACCTGATTGCCGTCGGCATCTTCCGACCATGCGCCATCCGTGCCGAGATCGGCATTCTCAAGCGCCAGATCGGCAGCCGGGTCGAAGCTTGCGCGATCCGTATCCGGCGAGAAGGTCAGCACCAGTTCGCCATCCTGGCCATTGTCGGTGATGACGACGCCGACCTCGGGGCCGGTGCGGTCGAGCGTCGCCGTCTCCGTATCGGAAATCGGATTGCCGTCACCATCGACAACAGGATTGCCGTTTTCGTCCGTGACGATCCCGACGAAATCGACATCACCTTCGTCAATTCCCTCACGTGGGATATCGTGGGTCCAACTGCCGTCGTCGTTGACGGGAATCGGATCGGATACGACCGTCTCGCCGTTCTCGTCCGGATAGGTTATCACGACATAGTCCCCGGAGCTGCGACCGCTGACGGTGACATGGCCGGCGGCCGGATTGTCGGCGACGGCTTCGACATCAAGAACCGGGAATTCGGTGGCGACCGCTTCTTCGCCGGCGCCGCCTGAAAAGGCCAGACCGCCTGCAGACGCGGCGCCGAGTCCGCCAAGAGCGCCAAAGGGAAAGGGCGATGCGCCGTTTGCGCCGATCTCGGCGAAGGCGAAATCGCTCCACGGGCCGGAATACTGGCCCCACCAGGCGATACCGTCATCGTCAACGAGGACCAGTTCGTTGCGCTCGTCATCGAAGTCGACGAAGAAATCGCCGATGACGATGGTCTCGCCGGCGGCGGTAACAATGACGAGGTCATCGCCGTTCTGTTCGAACGAAACGACGCTTTCCGGCGCGATCGGGAGTTTTACAACAGACGCCTCGTCAAGTTGAAGATTAAGGACCGACTGACGATGCTGAGAACCATCATTCTTGTCGACAATGATTGCGTCCATGAGACTGCTCCTTCAATGCTGCCGATTGATAGCGCTATCACACTGTTAAAGTGCAATTTCGCAAAATTTTCAGGCGCGTGTTTATTGTTATGGAGACCCGCGTGGCGTCTTGTGACCTGCCACTTTTGCGGGGGTGACTAATTCAAACTCGCGCTTTGGGCAAGTGACCTAGGCCAGTTTTTATGAACGTCAGATGAATTATTTGCGAAATTATAAACCTGTGTTTTTTAAAGAATAAACTTCCGAAATTGACTTGCATCAAAGACAGAACGCCCGCGATACGGGCACTTTTCGCCATCGTGGCCAATCGAATGATTGAAAGCGTAAGACCGAAATTCGGGTTCACTGACCACGGCCGGTTTCGGACTGCGACAAAATGTCTCACCTCGAGACTGCCTCTTTTTCAGGCGCTATTTCCGGTTGCATATAAATCGGTATCTTGACGGAATTCAAGTAAGCTTTGGCGCACAAAGAAACATGCATCGCCCAGGCACTGCGGCAGACGGAAGCGGTCGAAAAGTCAACGTGGACTTATCCAGCGGCCCGTCCCTTCTCGTGGCGGATAGAACACTCGGATGGAAGGGTCCCGGAACAGCATCTCTGATTCGCAACAGCCTAAAGCGCGTCCAGAAAAAGTGGAGACCCGTTTTCCGTCCGGAGGCAAGGAAACGCAGAGCGGAAAACAAAAGGTTAGAGCGTGTTCGAGATTCCAAGCTCTAGCGCATCGGCCCGAAAATCGGAATCGATTTTCGGAAAGCACGATGCGTAGATAAAATAGGTTAGAGCGTCCTTTGTGCGTCCGAATGGACGCACGGCGCTCTAGTTGTGGGCTTTCAGGAGGTTGTCCATTCGGAGCGTACCGAGGAGACTGGAGTTACCACGCTTCAGCACTCACCGGAGGCTCCGAATGAACATTCACAAGAATGCCCGACTGACCCCGCTGCGTCGAGAGGAGATGGCTGTTGCCGTTCTGTCTGGCGCGCTCACGAAAGCGCAGGCGGCTTTAGTCTATGCCGTTTCCCACAAGATCGTGTCTCGTTGGGTCGAGCGCTTCAGAAAGGGTGGACGCGCTGCAATGGCTGACCGGTCGTCGCGGCCCAGGAGCAGTCCCCGGCAGACCGATGCCATCTTGTGCGAGCGCATTGCCGCCCTTCGTCGTCAGCGCCTGACCGGCAGGCACATCGCCATGGAGACAGGCGTGTCACCGGCCACCGTCAGCCGCGTTCTCAAGCGGGTCGGTTTGTCCCGGATGAAGGACATTGCTCCAGCCGAACCGGTCGTGCGTTACGAATATGACGAGCCGGGCGGCCTGATCCATCTCGACATCAAGCGCCTTGGCCGCTTTAATCGCGTCGGCCACCGCATCACAGGCGACAGGACCGGCCAGAGCAATTCACGCGGCATCGGCTGGGAATATGTGCATGTGTGTATCGACGATGCATCCCGGATCGCATTCACTGACATCTTGCCCAACGAGAAGGCTGAAAGCGCCGTCGCATTTCTCAAGGCGGCAGTCGCCTATTATCAAAGCCTCGGCATCACGGTGAAGCGGGTCATGACCGACAATGGCTCGTGCTACATTGCCGGGGATTTCGCGAAAGCCTGCAAGGCGCTCCATCTGAAACATATTCGTACCAAACCTTACACGCCAAAGACAAACGGCAAGGCCGAGCGCTTCATCCAGACAGCATTGCGCGAATGGGCCTATGCGCGCGCCTATCCATCCTCAGAGCACCGAAAACGGCATCTGCCGAACTGGAACCACATGTACAATTGGCACCGTCCGCATGGCGGCATAAAGTCAAAAACACCGATCAGTCGACTCGGCATGAACCGAGACAACCTCTTGAGGCTCCACATCTAGTCCGTCACCGCCCGGGGCGGGATGACGGGCTCGCGTCCGCCAGCCTTTCGGCACGCGCCACCCGCAGGGACGGGGCCGGATGGGAGGCGACAAAGGTCTCGCCGCCGGGCCCTGCCCGTTCGTAGGCCTGCATGGCCTTCAGAAAACGGGCAAGTGCAGCGGGATCATACCCGGCCTGCGCCAGCAAACCGATTGCCAGGGCATCGGCCTCAAGCTCCTGCTGCCGGGAAAAGGCAGCGATGCTGGCACTGCCTTTTGCGAGAAGCGCGCGCACGTCGTCGCTGTTGCCGATCGCCTGCCGGATATCCGCGCTGGAGACCGCCGCACCGACCCCGAAACGCGCCCGGGCCTCCGCGTGCCCGGAGAGAATATGCGCCATTTCATGGGCGATCACGGCGGCGGTTTCGCTGTCATCGCCAGTCAGCGTCAACAGCTTGCGCGTCAGGTAAATGTATCCGCCCGGAGCGAAATAGGCGTTGGCAATCGTGGTATCCAGAACAAGCACGGTGACGGGCATGCCGCCTGACGCCTCCGAAAGCCGGTCGCCAATCGCGGCCAGATCGCGCGACAGGACGGCGTTCCTGTAGAGGCCGCCGCTCTCCCGCTCCAGGCGGCTGCGGACGGCAGCCGCCGCGCCGCTGCTGTCCGACGAGGACGGAGCGTGCAAACCGGACTGGCAGCCGGCGAGAAGGATCAACAGGAAAAGGCCGGCGAGCCGCCGGCCGGACGAACCGCGGCCGTTTTGAGGTTTGCAACGCATCATGCAAGCGTACTGCGATTGAGGCGCGCGAGATCGCGCGTGATTTCCTCCGATGCCGTCTTCAGCACGGCGGAATAGCGCTCGTGCGCTTCCTGCTGGGAGGTGAAGGCCGAGCGGAAATAGGTCAGGCCGAGACTTGCCACCACACGGCCGCCATCATTGAAAACCGGCACCGCGATCGTGTCGGAATTGCGCGGCTCCACATGGGCTGCACGGGTCGCATAACCGCGTCTCCTCGTCATCGCCACCAGCCGGCTGATCTTGTCGGGATGCCGCGCCAGTTCGTTTTCCGGGTCGCCGGACGTTCTCAGCATGCGGATGATCAGTTCCAGTTCCTCCTCGGGCGTGAACGCCAGATAGGCAAGACCGAGCCCGCGCGTGATCAAAGGCAGGCGCATGTTGACGGTCTTGTGAAACGGCGAGACCGAGCTGTCGGGAACGGTGCTCATGCGCACCACCACGGCGTCCCGATCGAGCAGCGCGATAGAGACGGGCCACTGGTGCTTGCGGGTGACGGCGACGGCCCATGGCCGCCCGGCTTCCACCACCATCGGCTCCTTGTGGTAACCGGAACTCAGCGAGGCAACGAGGGCGCTGAGCTGGTAGCCGCCGACGCGCGGATCGTTCTCGACATATCCGGCCAGTTCAAGCGTGCGCAGGATGCGGACCAGCGTCGGCTTGGGAAGGCCCGTGCGCTCATGCAGATGGGCAATGGAGGTGTAGGGCTGCAAGTTCATTTCCTGCAGCACGCGCAGTCCGCGCTCGATCGACCGGATGCTCACAATATCTCCTCCCAGAGGCCGGCATTTCGCCTGCCGGAACACATCGGGTTTGCAAGTTGAGGGCGCGCGTTGTCAAGCCCTATACCCGTCTTGTTCGAAGGAAGGAGAACTGCATGGCAACGGCGAACAATCGCGCGGAGGTGCGCGCCCTGATCTCAGCGATCGACGACGCCGTCGTCGACGGACTGATGAAGGGAGCGGTCGATCTTCACGTTCATTCCGGACCGTCGACGATGGCCCGTCAGCTTGATCATTTCCAGGCCGTGGAGCAGGCCGCCGCCGCGGGCATGCGCGGCATCATGTTCAAGGATCATCACTATTCCGTCGCGCCGTTCCTGCCGATCATGGAACGCGTGCTCGGCCATCTGGACGTGGCCATGTTCGGCGGGCTGGTTTTGAACAACACGACCGGTGGGCTCAATCCCTTCGTCGTCGATGCCCAACTCAACCAGGGCGCCCGGCTGGTCTGGATGCCCACGGCCCAATCGGCCAATCACATCCGCAGTTCCCACCGCAAGTCACGGCTTGCCTCCAATGTGCAGTTGAAAGCGTCCCCCGGCATCACCGTCGTCGACGCCTATGGCGAAATTCTCGACGCGGTGAAGGAGATCCTCGATTCGATCGCCGCCTTTGATGCCATTCTGTCCTCCGGTCACCTGCACGTCTGGGAAATCTGGAAACTGTTCAGGGAAGCGCGCAAGCGCGGCGTCAAGCGCCTTCTGGTCAATCACCCCATGTACGGGCTGCACTTCACCTATGAGGACATCACCGAAATGGCCGAATTCGGCGCCGTGATCGAGCAATCGGCCTGTCTCTACGTGGATTCGCGCTTCAACGTATTTTCGCCGCAGGAGCTGAAGGAGCATGTTCTGGCCGCCGGCGTCGCGCATTCCTCGATCGGCTCCGATCTCGGTCAGGTCGACAATCCCTCGCCCGTGGAAGGGCTGCGCCAGGCGATCAAGCTTCTGCTCGCCCTCGGCTTTACCGAGGAGGAGGTGCGGCTGATGGTGCGCGACAATCCGGCGAAACTGGTCGGCCTCGACCCCGCCTGAGAACGGCATAACCGACGGATGATCCGAACGATCACGCCATCCCTTTCGTGTCGCGGACGGGCGCCGAAACACGACCTTTGAAGAACCAGTTCAGCCCGCACACGCGAAGGAGACCGACGTGAAACTTGCAACCATCAACCATCAGGGAAAGCCCGTCCTTGCCATCAGAAAGAGCAACGCGACCGTTCTTCTGGCGGAGCTCTACGAGAGCGCCGGGCTTGGGTCGGCGCCGGCGGACATGAACAGCTTCATCGAAGGCGGCGACGCGGAAATGGCGCGGGCGCGTGACGCGCTCGAGAAGGGACAGGCGACCCCGCTTGACGAAACCTCGCTGGATTGGCTTCCGCCACAGCCGCGCCCCTCAAAAATCCTCGGCGTCGCCTTCAACAATATGGGCATCCGCAAGTCCGCCCATCGCGATCCCGGCGTGCCGAACTTTTTCCTGAAGGCGCCCTCCTGCCTGACCGGCCACAACAAGCCGATCATCATGGAAGACTATTACGGCGAGACCATCCCCGAACTGGAGCTTGCCGCCGTCATCGGCAAACGCTGCAGCAAGATATCGGTCGAGGCGGCGAAGGACGCGATCTTCGGCTTCACCATCATCAATGACGTCACCTCCCACGGCATGAAGTTCGGCATGGATTCGATCGCCACGACGCGCGAGCCCGATCTTCTCCGGCCGCATCATCTTGCCTGGCGCAACCGGCATGGCGAGGACGACCGCGATGTCTATTTCGTCTACCACACCCGCTCCAAGGCCTCCGACACGTTCGGGCCGATGGGCCCCTTCATCACCACGGCCGACGAAGTTGAAAACCCGGACGCGCTTGAGGTGAAGGGCTGGTTCGACGGAGAGCCCTTCGCCGTCGACAGCACCGCGAGCTACCGTTTCAAGGTCGCCGAGGTCATCGCGGAAGCCAGTCGCTTCTTCACCCTGGAACCCGGCGATGTCTTCTGCTTCGGAACGTCGGCGAAGGGCGTCGGCAATTTTCCCAATGGCCACCGCTCGGTAAACATGCACAAACTGGCCGGTACGATCGACATCGAGATCGAGGGGCTCGGCAGGCTGTCCAATCCGGTTGTGCATAACTGGAAAGTCTGACGGGCAGGAGAGCAGGCGACCGGGCGCAGGCTCGGCGTCCGGGGAGATCGATCTTCAAAAGGGGGAATTGAGCGCAATGCGTGTCGTCGAAATCAATGGCGCCGGCGGACCGGACGTTCTCGACATCGTCGAAAGTCCCCTCCCCGCGCCCGGAGCGGGCGAAGTCCGGATCCGGGTTTACGCGGCGGGCGTCAACCGGCCGGATATCCAGCAAAGACGCGGTCTCTATCCTCCGCCTCCGGACGCCTCCCCGATCCCCGGCCTCGATGTGTCCGGCATTGTCGACGCCGTTGGCCCCGACGTAACCGGGCTTTCTACCGGAGACGCCGTCTGCGCACTGGCCAATGGCGGCGGCTACGCCGAATATTGCGTCGTGCCTGCGCTCCAATGCATGCCGGTTCCGCGCGGGCTGACCTTTATCGAGGCCGCATCGCTGCCGGAAGTCTATTTCACTGCCTGGAACAACGTCGTCTGGCTCGGTCGCCTCGGCGAAGGCGAGCGCCTGCTTGTGCAAGGCGGCACCAGCGGGGTCGGCATGGCCGCGATCCAGATTGCCCGCAAGCTGCGCGGCGCCGAGGTTTTCGCGACGGCCGGCACGGAAGAAAAACGGTCCGTCTGTCTGCAGACGGGCGCGCACCATGCCGTCAGCTACAAAGGCGCCTGGGACGACGAACTGAGGGCGCTTACCGACGGGTTCGACCTAATCCTCGATGCGCAGGCCGGGCCTTATACGCAACGGCAGCTTGACCTTCTGAGGCCGGACGGTCGGCTGGTCTTCATCGCCAGCCATCTCGGCGAGACGGCGGAGGTCAATATCCGCCAGATCGTCCGGCGCAGGCTGACGCTGACCGGCTCGACCCTTCGACCGCGCCCGCCCGCCTACAAGGGCCGGATCGCCGCCGAACTGGTGCGCGATGTCTGGCCGCTTCTGGAGACAGGCGAGATCGCGACCCGCATCCATCGGGTCTTCGCCTTCGGCGACGTCAGGTCCGCGCACCGGCTGATGGACGAAAACCGGCAGATCGGCAAGGTGGTTCTGGCGGTCGATGCCGAACTTGCCGAAACGGCCGGCCGCCCCGCAACGAGGATGAACGCTGATGCTGATCGTTGACCATGCCCGTGATCTCGCCGCCCATGAAGGCCAATTGCTCGGCCGCTCGGCCTGGATGACCGTGACGCAGGAGGCAATCGACGACTATGCCCGGCTGACGGGCGACGATCACTGGATCCATGTGGATGTGGAGCGTGCCGCGCGCGAGATGCCCGGCGGCAAGACCATTGCCCACGGCCTCTTCATCATATCGCTGCAGCCGGCGCTCCAGCGCGAGATCTATCAGATCAGGGCGCGCGGGCGCGGGCTGAACTACGGTTATGACCGGATGCGGTTCATCGCGCCCGTCCCGGTGGAAAGCCGTATCCGGCTCGCCCTGACGCTTGTCGCCGCGGAGCCGCATGCGCTGGGAACGCGGATCGTCAACGATGCCGTGATCGAACTCGAGGGTTCCAAAAAGCCCGCCATCGCCACCCGCCATATCGTGCTCATCGAAAACGATCCGGGAGACAGCTGATGAATGAGGCCAGCAAGCCGACCGCAAATCACGAAGGCGAATTGCTTGCCGCCATCCTGCGCCATGGTCTTGCGCAACCGGACGCGCCGGCGCTCACCTGCAACGGACAGACGATGACCTGGGCGGAGCTCCGCGAGACTGTGCTGGCCGCGGCGGGTGCAATCACCCACCATTGCGACGGCGGCGCCGGGCGGATCGCGCTTCTGGGAACGGCTGGCCTCGGGCTCACGACAGCCTATCTCGCGATCGTCGCGGCAGGCGGCTCGGCCGTGCCCCTGCCCGCCTCGGCCCACCGTGACGCGCTCGCCGGGATGCTCAAGGACTGCGACCCTGCGCTGATTTTCGTGCAGGACGGCTATGCGGACCTGCCGGCGGCGGACATGGCCGCTCGCGTTGTCCAGCTTGATGCGACGCCCGAGGGCGCCATGCCGCGCGATTTTCTTGCCGGAACACGGCCGCTGAGCGCTCCGGCGATCCCCTCGCCCGAGGCGCCGTTCAACATCATCTATTCCTCCGGCACCACCGGCCGGGCCAAGGGCATCGTTCACGCCCACGCGATGCGATACCGGCAGGCGGCGCGGACGCTTTTCGGGCTTGGACCCGAAAGCACGATGCTTCTGGCGACGCCGCTTTATTCGAACACGACGCTGATGCCGATGCTTTCGGCGCTGTTCCACGCAAGCCATGTCGTGCTGATGCCGAAATTCGATGCCGAAGCCTATCTTGCGCTCGCCGAGCAATACCGCGCGACCCACACCATGCTGGTGCCGGTCCAGTATCAGCGCATCCTGGCGGCGACAAGCTTCGGCACCCGCGACCTGTCGTCCTTCAAGGTCAAGCAGTGCACCGGCGCGCCGCTTCCGGCCGCTGCGAAACGCGCCATCATCGAACAATGGCCGGGTGACTTCTTCGAGGTCTACGGCCTGACGGAAGGCGGCTGCACCTGCATTCTCGATGCCGCGCGGCACCCTGACAAGGCGCATACCGTGGGCAAGCCCGCCGCGGGCAACATCATCCGCATCATCGATGACGACGGCAAGGACGTTGCGCCCGGCGGGCGCGGCGAGGTTGTCGGCCGTTCGGCGATGATGATGTCGGGCTATTTCCGCAATGACGAGGCGAACCGCGCCTTCTACTGGCGCGATGCCGAGGGCCGGATCTTTCATCGCACCGGCGATATCGGCATGTTCGACGAGGACGGCTTTCTCGTCCTGCTGGACCGCAAGAAGGACATGATCATCTCCGGCGGCTTCAATATCTACGCCTCGGACCTGGAGGAAAAACTGCTCGCCCATCCCGATGTCATCGAGGCCGCCGTGATTGCGGTCCCGAGCGAGAAATGGGGCGAAACGCCTCTTGGCTTCGTGGTCGCAAGGCCGGGCGCAGACATCGAGCCGGAGACGCTGCGCGACTGGGTCAATGCCCGGCTGGGACGCATGCAGAAGGTCTCGGCGGTCGAACTGCGCGAAACGCTTCCGCGCAACAGCGGCGGCAAGGTGCTGAAGCAGGAATTACGAAAACCCTTTTGGGAGAATGCAAAGTGAGCGGACAGCCCCCTCTTCTCGGCGGACGCATCGCCGTGGTCACGGGCGCGACAAGCGGCATCGGGCGGGCCTCGGCGATCCGCCTTGCGGAGCTTGGCGCCACCATCGTCGTCGGTTATCACAGCCGCAACGAGGCTGCCGAAGACCTGGTCGCATCGTTTCCCGGGACAGGCCACATTGCCGCGCGGATCGCGCTTGAGACGAGCGCCAGCATCACGGAGGCAGCGCGGGCGGTCGAGGAAAGGTTCGGACGCGTTGACATTCTGGTCAACAGCGGCGGCGCGACCGAAGTCGTGCCGGCCGATGATCTTGACGGGCTCACCGACGAGATTTTCGACCGCGTCACCCGGATCAACCTGCGCGGACCGTTTGCCGCCATTCGCGCCTTTCAACCGCTTCTCGCGAAAGGCGAGAACGCCGCGATCGTCAATATCTCCTCGATCGCCGCGCGCACCGGCGTTGGCTCCAATCTCGCCTATTGCGCGGCCAAGGCCGGACTCGACGCGCTCACGATCGGTCTCGCAAAGGTGCTCGCGCCGGAAATCCGGGTGTTCTCCGTGTCGCCAGCCGGAGTCGATACCGATTTCGTGCCGGGCCGGCCGCGCGCGCGGCTGGAAGCGACGGCGAGGCAGACGCCGCTTGCCAAAATCACCAGCGCCGATGACGTGGCGCGCGCCGTCATCGCCTGCGTCACGCTCATGACCAGTTCGACGGGCCTCGTCATCCCGGTTGACGAGGGCCGGCACCTTTAAAGCATTTCGCAGTCAGATGGAAACGTCTGACGTTAAGCGAAAATGCGTCAAAACAAATAGATAGAGCGGTTGCGCGCTTCCATGAAAGGCGGAACCGCTCTATCGCCTGCCCCTCCCGTCTATTCTGCGCGAGGGCGGCGGGGGACCTGGCCGAGCGCGATCATCGTCATCACGGCTTCGCCATCCTGATTGGTCACCGTCACCTCGGTCTTGATGACGCCGAATTCCGGTCGCCGTTGGTGCGGCTCCGTCGCAATCACCTTGCGGGTCGTGGTCAGCCGGTCACCCGGACGCACCGGTCGTCGCCAGCGCAATTGCTCGATGCCGAGGCCGACCATCGGCGTTTCGCCGTATCCGCCCGCCTCCACGAACAGCCGCATGGAAAGGGCCGCGATCTGCCAGCCGCTGGCGATGATGCCGCCGAAGCGCCCCTCCGCCGCCTTTTCGGGATCGACATGCATGGGCTGCGGATCATAGTCGCGGGCATAGCGGATGATCTCGTCCTCGGACAGGGTGATCGTCCTGCTCGTCCAGATCTCGCCAACGGCAAAGTCTTCGAAGTAACGGCGCATTTTTCTCCGGTCTCCCAATATGCTCTTCGGTGGTTCTAGCGCCGGCGCGGCCTTTCGGCAAAAAGACGACGGTTTCGTTCCGCGAGACGAAACGGCTGCGCGACCCCATTGCGGCGCGTCAGCCGCCGGATAGAGTTCCAGCACTTACCGGAGGAGGGAAGCGGCAGGATGAATGCTCTGGATTTTCTGATCGACGGATGCTGGCGGCGACCGGCGCGCGCGAGGTCCATACCGATTATCAACCCGGCCAGCGAACAGGAGATCGGCGTTGTCAGCCTCGGCAGCGCCGAGGATGTCGACATGGCGGTCGAAGCCGCACGCCGCGCCTTTGCCGTCTGGTCGCAGAGCGAACGCGAGGAACGCCTTTTCATTCTCGGGCGTATCGTCGAGGGCTTCAGGGCGCGCCTGCCCGAGCTTGCACGGCTGATGACAATGGAAATGGGCGTGCCGATCACGTTTTCCACCGAGCGACAGGCGACGGTCGCCCTCTTTCACTTCGAGGAGGCTATCCGGGTGCTGGCGGATTACCGCTTCGAGCGCCGGGAAGAGACCGGCATGATCCGGCGGGAGCCGATCGGCGTCTGCGGCCTGATCACGCCCTGGAACTGGCCGCTGAACCAGATCGCCTCCAAGGTCGCCCCCGCGCTTGCGACCGGCTGCACCATGGTTCTCAAGGCCAGCGAGATCGCGCCGCTCAGCGCCACCGCGCTTGCCGAAATCATCGATGAAGCCGGTCTTCCCGCCGGCATCTTCAATCTCGTCCACGGTGACGGACCGACCGTCGGAGAGGCAATCGCCCGTCATCCGGACGTCGACATGGTTTCAATCACCGGCTCAACACAGGCCGGCATTCGCGTCGCGGAGCTGGCCGCAAAAACGATCAAGCGCGTTGCGCAGGAACTCGGCGGCAAATCGGCCAACATCATCCTTCCCGACGCCGATCTTCCGGCGGCGGTGAAGGCCGGCGTTCATGCCTGCAACACCAATGGCGGGCAGAACTGCCAGTCGCCGACACGCATGCTGGTGCCGCGCCTGCATCGCGAGGAGGCCATCGAAGCCGCCTGCGAGGCGATCTCAGAGATCAGGCTCGGCGATCCGATGGACCCGGAAACGACGATGGGTCCGCTGGTGAGCCAAACCCAGTTCGACAAGGTCCAGGCGCTGATCGCCTCCGGCATTAAGGACGGCGCGACGCTCTGCGCCGGCGGGCCGGGCCGTCCGACGGAATGCGATAGGGGCTACTTCGTCCGGCCGACGGTGTTTGCCGATGTGACGCCGGCGATGCGCATCGCGCGCGAGGAAATCTTCGGGCCTGTGCTTTCGATGATGTACTACGACAGCGAGGACGAAGCCGTCGAGATTGCCAATGACACGCCCTTCGGCCTTGCCGGTTTCGTCCAGTCGAGAGACCCCGACCATGCCCTCGCGGTCGCCCGGCGTATTCGCGCCGGCCGCGTCTATCTCAACGGCGCGCCGTTTGACCGCAGCCTGCCATTCGGCGGATATAAACAGTCGGGCAATGGCCGCGAGTTCGGCCTGTTCGGTTTCGAGGAATATCTGGAGGTCAAGGCGATGCTTGGCTATCCGGCCGCCTGAGGGGCCGGCCATTCACAATGCGAGGGAGGGGATCATGCAGCCAGACACCAACAGACGCCTGATGGAAATGCTCGACCGCGAGGAGCTCTACGACCTTGCGCGCCGCGAGCGGTTTGCCCGCGACCAGCGCCGCTTCGATGTGATGCGGGCCTGCTTTCATGACGATGCCCATGTGCGCACGAGTTGGTACGACGGCCGGGGCGGTGAGGCCTATGTGGAGGCCACGCGCATATTCATGGGAAAGGTCGGCAACGGGAAACACTGGGTCTTTCCCGCTTTTGCCGAGGTGAGAGGCGACAGGGCCACGATCGAGAGCCCGGCCATGATCTTCAACCGGGCGACGCTGGAGCAGGTCGAAATCGATTTTCACGTCTTCTGCCGCTACTTTTCGCGGGCCGTACGCCAGGATGGCACCTGGAAGCTCTTAAGCTTCGAGGTTCTGTTCGAACGGGATATCCTGCGCGCGGTCAATCCGGCGGAGATCCCGCCCATCGACTGGGACAAACTGCGGGCGTTCAGGCCGTCCTATTGTTTCCTGTCCTATCTTCAGGCCAGCCGGGGCATCGACGTCAACCAGGACCTCCTCGGCGACGACCGCCCGGATGAACTCGCCGCATTTCATGCGGGGGAAGTGGAATGGCTTGAAGGCCTGACCTAGATGTGGGCTTTCAGGAGGTTGTCCATTCGGAGCGTACCGAGGAGACTGGAGTTACCACGCTTCAGCACTCACCGGAGGCTCCGAATGAACATTCACAAGAATGCCCGACTGACCCCGCTGCGTCGAGAGGAGATGGCTGTTGCCGTTCTGTCTGGCGCGCTCACGAAAGCGCAGGCGGCTTTAGTCTATGCCGTTTCCCACAAGATCGTGTCTCGTTGGGTCGAGCGCTTCAGAAAGGGTGGACGCGCTGCAATGGCTGACCGGTCGTCGCGGCCCAGAAGCAGTCCCCGGCAGACCGATGCCATCTTGTGCGAGCGCATTGCCGCCCTTCGTCGTCAGCGCCTGACCGGCAGGCACATCGCCATGGAGACAGGCGTGTCACCGGCCACCGTCAGCCGCGTTCTCAAGCGGGTCGGTTTGTCCCGGATGAAGGACATTGCTCCAGCCGAACCGGTCGTGCGTTACGAATATGACGAGCCGGGCGGCCTGATCCATCTCGACATCAAGCGCCTTGGCCGCTTTAATCGCGTCGGCCACCGCATCACAGGCGACAGGACCGGCCAGAGCAATTCACGCGGCATCGGCTGGGAATATGTGCATGTGTGTATCGACGATGCATCCCGGATCGCATTCACTGACATCTTGCCCAACGAGAAGGCTGAAAGCGCCGTCGCATTTCTCAAGGCGGCAGTCGCCTATTATCAAAGCCTCGGCATCACGGTGAAGCGGGTCATGACCGACAATGGCTCGTGCTACATTGCCGGGGATTTCGCGAAAGCCTGCAAGGCGCTCCATCTGAAACATATTCGTACCAAACCTTACACGCCAAAGACAAACGGCAAGGCCGAGCGCTTCATCCAGACAGCATTGCGCGAATGGGCCTATGCGCGCGCCTATCCATCCTCAGAGCACCGAAAACGGCATCTGCCGAACTGGAACCACATGTACAATTGGCACCGTCCGCATGGCGGCATAAAGTCAAAAACACCGATCAGTCGACTCGGCATGAACCGAGACAACCTCTTGAGGCTCCACACCTAGAGCGCCGTGCGTCCATTCGGACGCACAAAGGACGCTCTAACCTATTGAAACTACGCATCGTGCTTTCCGATAATCGATTCCGATTTTCGGGCCGATGCTCCAGCGCAATCCGTGCGCCAGGCAGGGGCATTTCGTCAAGCGAAACGCAGACCCTTTGAAATTTATGCGCCGCGGCATTGGCCTTAGATTGAGTGACAGAGGAGTTGGGCCGGAATGGCTGGCGACATTGCCGGCACGGCACACCGGACACCATGCGCATTTCAGTCACTGGCGGCGAACGGCCCAAGCGGTCATGGCCAGGCGGGCCCGCCGGCCGGGGCGCGCTTCCGCGAAATCTTGAAGAATGGAGGAGGACATTCCATGAGAAAACTAGCAAGCCTGGCGCTTGGCGTCATCTGCCTTTTCGCCGGCGGGGCGATGGCGCAGGACGACGCCGTCACCCTGCCGAAGACGCTGGTGTGGACGAGCTTCGACACCGGCAGCCTCGGCTATAACCAGTCTATCGCCGTCGGCAAGGCGCTTGAAGATGCCTACGGCATCTCGCTTCGCGTTCTGCCGGCCAGCACCGACCTTTCGCGCATCGCCCCCGCCAGGGAAGGCAGGGTGCCCTTCGCGCTGGCCGGAAGCGACGCCTTTTATGCTTTCGAAGGCGTGCTGAGCTATGCGACGCCCGACCTCGGACCGCAGAAGCTGACGGCCGTGATCCTCGCCGGCGCGGACAACGGCGTCGCCATGGGCGTCGCCGCCAATCAGGATATCAACAGCATCGCGGACCTGAAGGGCAAGAAGGTGGGCTGGGTGGTCAGTTCGCCGTCGCTGCAGTCCAATGTACGGGCATTCCTGGCCTTCGGCGGGCTCACTGTCGATGATGTCGAGCTTGTCGACCAGCCGAGCTATGGCGGCGCGTGGCAGGCCTTTACCAACGGCCAGATCGACGCGATGACGGCAGTCACCAGCGGCAGCGGCGTTCTCGAGCAGGCGGCGGCCTCGCCGCGGGGCCTCAAATGGCTGCCACTGCCCTTTTCCAACACCGAAGGCTGGAACCGCCTTCAGGCCGTCAACCCGCATTTCGGCCAGCGCAAGGCGACCGTCGGCGTCGACATCGATGCGGAGCACCCGCTGGAATGCGCCGGCGTTCCCTATCCGGCGCTGATCACCTACACGGCCTCGCCGGACCTCGTCTACAATGTCACCAAGGCTATCGACCTGCAGGCGCCGGTCTACAGCAAGATGCAATCCGGCACGTCCGGGTGGGCGGCCGATTCGGAAGTTTTCGACTGGGTCGTGCCGTTCAACGAGGCCGCTGTCAGATATTACAGGGAAGCCGGCGTCTGGACCGACGAGGACCAGAAGCACAATGACCATCTTGTCGCCCGCGCAAAGGTCCTGCAGGAGGCCTGGAGCAAGATGGATGGCGAGAGCGGCGACGATTTCGCCGAAAAGTGGATGAAAGTGCGTGCCGATACGCTCGAAGCGGCCGGTTTTCCGGCCTATTTCAGGTAGCCGCGCATGCCGGTCATAGACAACAACACGCAGGGAGGCGAGGCGGTTTCCGCCCGCCGCCACGCCTCATTGACATCGGCCGTCGTGCGCATCCTGACGGTCCTGCTTCTGCTCCTCGGCATCAACCAGACCTTCAACCTCGGGTCGCGCTTTCATATGACCCTGCTGGAAAACCAGTATTTCTACGCCGTGCTGGCGCTCGCGATCCCGATGGTCTTTCTTCTGATACCCGGTTTTCGCTCCCCTCGCCGGCAGACGCCGGGCGTGCTCGACTGGGCGCTCGCGGTCATCACATTCGTGACGCTCTGCTATTTCATTTTCCATGCCTACGACATCGTGCTCCTCGGCTGGGAAATGTCGCCGCCATCCGCCGCCGTCTTTGCCAGCGCGGTTCTCTGGCTGGTCATGCTGGACGCGGGCCGGCGGGCGGGCGGGCTGATCCTCGGCATGATCGTCCTCTTCTTCTCGACCTATCCGTTGTTTGCCGACAAGCTGCCGGGACCGATCTCGGCCTTCAGCTCGCCGTTCAGGTATGTGGCGGCCTATCACGCGATGAGCCTTGAAAGCATTCTCGGCATTCCGCTGAAGGCCTTCGCGAACCTCGTCTTCGGCTTCGTCGTCTTCGGCGCGGCGCTTGAACATACCGGCGCCGGGCGTTTCTTCATCAATCTCGCCTTCGCGCTTCTCGGCCATGTGCGCGGCGGTCCGGCCAAGGTTGCAATCCTTTCCAGCGGCCTGATGGGGTCGCTGAGCGGCAGCGTGGTCACCAATGTGCTGACGACCGGCGTGATGACCATTCCGGCCATGCGCAAGGTCGGCATGAAGGGCACGGTCGCCGCGGGCATCGAGACCTGCGCCTCGACCGGCGGCGTTCTGATGCCTCCGGTGATGGGCGCGGCCGCCTTCGTCATGGCGGATTTTCTGCAGGTGCCCTATGCGACGATAGCCCTTGCCGCCGCCATTCCCGCCGCGCTCTATTTCTTCGGCCTTTTCATCCAGATCGACGCGCGCGCCGCGCGCGAGGGTCTGAGCGGCCTTTCCGCCGAGGAACTGCCGGACCTGAAACAGACGCTCAAGGAAGGCTGGCACCATGTCTTCGCCTTCGCGCTGCTGACGGTCATGCTGCTCGTTCTGAAAAACGAACAATACGCGCCGTTCTATGCGACGGCGGCGCTTCTGGCCGTCAACCAGATCGTCTCCAGGACCGATCGCTGGGGACGCAAGGAACTGCTGCATTTCATCGACAGCCTCGGCCGTCTCTTCGCCACGCTCGCCGCAACGCTTGCCGCCGTCGGCATGATCGTCGGCGGACTGTCGATGACCGGGCTTGCCGGAACGCTCGTCAACGACCTTCTGAGCATTGCAGGCGATTCGCCCCTGCTTCTGCTCATCATGGGCGCGCTGACAAGCCTTGTCCTCGGCACGGGCATGACGGCGACGGCCTGTTACATCTTTCTGGCCGTGATGCTGGCCCCGGCGCTGATCCAGGTCGGGTTCGACCCGATGGCCTCGCATCTTTTCATCTTCTACTGGGGCATGCTGTCCTTCATCACGCCGCCGGTGGCGCTCGGCGCCTTCGCCGCCGCCTCGGTTGCCAAGACCCCGCCGATGCGCACCGGTTTCGAGGCGATGAAGATCGGCAGCATCGTCTATTTCATCCCGTTCTTCTTCGTGTTCGATCCGGCGCTGATCGGGCATGCGGGCTGGCAGAGCATCCTTCTCTCCTCGGGCCTTGCCCTTTTCGGCGTGTGGATGTTCGCAAGCGGCGTCCAGGGCTACATCATGGGCATCGGTCCGGTCTTTTCCGACCGTCCCTATGTCTGGGTGCTGCGGCTTCCGCTGCTTGTCGGCGCGGTGCTGATCGCGCTTCCGGGCGAAGCCGTTCCAGGGTTCGGCGATCTGGAACTTCTGGCTGCCGGACTGGCGATCATGGCGCCGGTCGTCATCGCCGCCTTCATCCTCAACCGGCGCGGTCTCGGAAGGGTCCGGCCGGCCTGAACCTGCCCCGGCACGCATGGGCATGCCGAAGAAGAAAGCCCCGTGCAGATGATCTCCGGATCACCTGCACGGCTTTCTTTTTCGGCGTCACATGATGCGCAATGCGATTGACCGTCATCATCGCTCCCGGTCCGCCGCCGCCACGCTTGGACGGCTCCTCCGAAACCCGACCTGGCTTGAGCACTGCGCGCCTTATGCCCCGCAACGCGAATGCGCCCGGGGAGGAACTCCGCCGGGCGCATCGAAACGTCCTTGAGCGAGGATCGGGACGCTCAGTCCTCCACCGGCTCCGGATCCTTGTTCTTCCGCTTCCTCGGACCGAGATAGACAATAGAGACGACCGACAGCGCCAGAAGAACGAGCGCGATCGGATGCTGCAGCACGACCCAGGGGTCGCCCCGGCTGATCAGGATCGACTGGACCAGTTTCGATTCCAGCTCCGGCGTCAGAACGTAGCCGATGATGAAGGCGACCACGGAAAAGCCGAACTGCTGCATGAAATAGCCCAGCACGCCGAAGGCCAGCATGATGTAGATGCCGAACATGCCGCCCGTTGTAACGTAGGCGCCGGTGGTGCAGAGCAGCAGGGCCGTCGGATAGACCACGGAATTGGGCGCCGCGATTGCCAGCGACCAGATGCGCATGCCGATCTGGCCGACGCCGAGATTGCAGAAATTGGCAATCAGCATGGCGCCGAAGAGCCCGTAGATCAGCCTTCCCTGCTCCTCGAACAGAAGCGGACCGGGCTGAACGCCGTGGATGATGAAGGCGCTGACCAGGAGGGCGGCGGCGATATTGCCGGGAATGCCGAGCGTCAGCAACGGAATGAGATTGGCGCCAACGACCGCCGAATTGGCCGCCTCCGAAGCCGCGATGCCGCGCGGGTCACCCTTGCCGAAACTCTCGGGATCCTTCGCCTGCTGCTTGGTGACCGAGTAGGACAGAAAGCCGGCCGTCGCCGAGCCGAGCCCCGGAATGGCGCCGATGACCGTGCCGATCGCCCAGGCGCGGATGGCCACATATTTGTTGGCCAGGAGCTCGCTCAGCGTCACGCCCTTGTCTTCCGGATTGTCCGAGCGTACGCGGATCGGCGAGGCCGTGCTCGTGGCGCGCGTGGTGGCTGCGATCTGGCGGAAGATTTCCGAAACGGCGAGAAGCCCGATCGACATTGCCGTCAGCGGCAGGCCGTCATAGAGATCGAGCATGCCGAAGGTGAAGCGCGGCGTGCCCATGGCCGGATCAATGCCGACCGAGGCGAACAGAAAACCGAGCGCCGCCGCCATCAGCCCCTTGGTCATCGAAGTGCCGACCAGACCCGTGATGACCGTGAAGGCGAGGATCATCAGTGCGGTGATCTCGATCGGCCCCATGCGCAGCGCCACAAGGGCGAGCGGCGCCGAAATCGTGATCAGCACGATGTCGCTCGAAAGGTCGCCGAAGACGGAATAGTAGAGCGCGTATTTCATCGCCTTCATCGGCTTGCCGTTTTTGGCCATGGGGTGACCGTCAAGCGCGGTTGCCGCTGACTCGGGCGTGCCGGGCGTGTTGATCAGGATCGCCGGGATCGCGCCGCCTACCGTTCCGCCCTTGTTGACGCTGATGAGAAAGGCGAGCGCCGTCAGCGTATCGAGCGTGTAGGTCAGCGGAATGGCAATCGCCAGCGCCATCAGCAGCGTCATGCCGGGGATTGCCCCGACGATCTGGCCGACAGCCACGCCGAGGATGATGTAGAGCAGGTTGGTGAAGGTCAGGGCGTCGGTCAGCCCGCCGATAATCGTGGTCAAGTCAGGCATGGGCTTGCTCTCAGAAGGGAATAGACGGCAATGGACGACCCATCACGATCACGAAAACGAACCATGTTGCCGCCGGGACCAGCACGATCGTGACAGCCAGCCACGCATACCGTCGCTCGAACATGAAGGCGCACACGGCCGCCATCAGCGCAATTGCCGACGGCAGGAAACCCGCGAGCGGCATGACGAACGCGGCCGCGAGCACCAGGGCCGCGAGAGCCGCGAGACGCGCAAACTCATACCAGCCGAAATTTACCGGCTGCGCCCTGGCGAAAAGCTGGACAAGGCCGAGAAGGATGAACAGCCATGCCGCAATCTTCGGAAACAGCGAGGGATCAATCGGCCCCGGCTGGCTCGTGACCTGCAACGGAATCAGGAAAAAAAGGAGGAAGCCGCCGAAAACGATGCTGGCTCCCCCGATCAGGCGTTCAAAATACATTGAACAGCGCCCCTTTCTGCTAGCGCATCGGCCCGAAAATCGGAATCGATCTCCGGAAAGCACGATGCGTAGATTCAATAGGTTAGAGCATCCTTTGTGCGTCCGAATGGACGCACGGCGCTCCAGGTTACTTGCCGAGATACGACTTGTAGAACTGGGCGCTCTTCGCGATCTTGTCTGTGGTGCCCTTGGGCCCCAGATTGAGCGGTTCATTCTCGAGCCGCGTCATCAGTTCGCCGTAACCGTCCGAGTTGACGGCTTCGTCGAGCGCCTCCTCGAGACACGTCCTGATTGCCGGATCGAGGCCCGTGGGCACCATGAAGATCGTCTGACCCTCGATCGTCGCTTCCAGCCCGCCCTCGATCAGCGTCGGGGAGTCGGGCGCATAGGGCGTGCGCGCATCGGTCAGTGACGCGAGCTGGTTCATCGCGCCGGCCTTGATCTGCTGGACGTGCTGGGTGCCCTGGGTGGTTGCGTCCACATGCCCGCCAAGCGCGGACTGCAGCGCATCCGCAGCCCCCTTGCTCGGAACGGCGATGAGGTTGACGTCGTAGTGCTTCGCAAGCTGATCGACCAGGATTTCCTGGCTCTTGCCGCCGACGGAAATCGTCGCGCCGTTATTGTCCCTGGCGAAGGCAATGAATTCATCGAGCGTCTCGTAGGGGCGATCGACCAGGGAGACCAGGCCGTAATTGATCTGCATCGCCGTGCCCAGATAGTCGAAACTTTCATAGGTATAGGGCGTATCGGCATTCTCGTAGGGATTGAGCGCCACCGTACCGGTGGCCGCCACGCCGACGGCATAGCCGTCCGGCTTCATGTTCATGAGCGTCGCGGACATCACGCCGCCGCCGGCGCCGGGCTTGTTGTCGACAATAACGGTCCAGCCCTGCTGCGCCTCCAGCTCGGCAGCGATGGAGCGGGCAATCGCATCCGAGCCGCCGCCCGCGCCGTAGCCGACGAGCATCTGGATCGGCTTTGCGGGATAGCCGTCCGGGCAGTTCGCGGCGAAGGCGGCGAATGGCGATACCGCTACCGACAGCCCGAGGACGGTCGTTCCAAGAATGAGATCTGCTGTTTTCATGTTTTCCTCCAAAACACGCGAACCGTACCGTCTCCCTCGTAACGGTTCGCTCTTCTCCCGATAGCCTTGCCTAGCAACCGCGACCTGAGATGGAAACGGCCCGCGGAGCCCGTTTCGTCTGGCGAAATACCTCACCGCGCCAGAAATGCCTCCATTTCCGCAAGCATCGCATCGCGCCCGTGCTCGGGCCGGTCGAAAAGGATGTAATGCGTGGTGCCGCTCGGCTCCCAGTAAAACACCTCCCCGGCATTGATCAGGTCGCCGACGAGGGCATCCATATCGTCCTTCCGGCTGAGCGTATCGAACTCCGGACGGACAATCATGACCCGGGCGTAAACCTGGTTGGCGTTGACCAGCTTGTGCCCGATCCCCATCAGAAAAAGATCCTCCAGCATGCCGTTGGGGCTGCGATAGGTTGGGGGATCGCGGTCCCTCGCCGTCGGGTCGCCGTCGATCAGAGCCTGTTCGAAGGCCCTGACGATCGACGGATCACGCCAGGCGGTCTTGTCCTCGATCGGGATCTGCCGGTCCCAGTCGCGGGTCAGCATGTCGACCGCGTTGAAGGTGTAGTTGCCGAAATGCGGCCGGTTGAAATGGCCCGGTCGCGCCGGATCCTCCCATTGCGAGCCGTGGCAGAACTTCGGATGCCCGCCGGCGGCGCCGTAGACCATGTTGTAGAGAACGAGGTGGCTCGCCTTTTCCGGCCACAATGCCGCAAAGGCCATGACGCAGGTGCCGCCGACGCCCCAGCCGAACAGGCCGACCGAGGAAAAGCCTGATACCGCGCAAAGGTGGTCGACCGCCGCCTCCAGATCACGGACGATCTCGAGCGTGCGCACAAGCGGCTTCGTCGGCGTCGGCGGCAGGTCCATCTCCGCCGGACGCTCGGACCGGCCGAAGCCGCGCGCATCGACGATGTAGCAGCGATGGCCGCGCGCGGCGAGATCGGCGGCAAGCGAACCGTGCGGGACATCGAGATCATATTCAGAGAGCCCGGGAATGCGGGTCCCGTGCATCAGGATCATCGGGCGCGCCGGCGTGCCCGCTGCCGCATCGAACACCTCTCGGACCGCAATGCGCACGCCATCGCGCGTCTTCAGAAAAAAATCCCTGCGCCTGATCGTCCCGGACATGCCTTTTCCTCTCCTTGAAATGCGGGTGCGACCCTGTCTAGCGGGCGCGGGGCCTGCTCCGCACCTTTCAAGACACGGCGTTTCGCCAGCCGGAAACAGGCGCACGGCCTGCCGGAACCGTCAGGCGGGAGCCGGGCCGGTCGACTGCCGCTCGATGATGCGGCAGGGAACGTGCAGACGCAGCGGACAGTCGGGGAAATCCTGGTTGGTGATGCGCTGGTGCAGGACCCGCGTCGCCATCCTGCCGATGTCGACGCCCGGCACCTTCACCGTGGTCAGTTGCGGCAGGATCTGCTGGGCAGCGGAATAGTCGCCGAAGCCGACCACGGACGCATCACGCGGGATCCGGTAACCGCGCGCCAGAAGCTCGGAAATCACCGTCAGCGCCAGACCGTCATGGGCGCAGAAAAAGGCGGTCGGTTTTTCATCCGCCGCCGCCAGCCGGTCGAAGGCCTCGCCGAAATCCCGCCCCTCTTCCGTAATGAGGTCATGCAGAACGACGCCGGGCTCGCGCTCGCAAACCTCGCGCAATCCGTAAAGCCGTTCCATGCGTCCCCGATAGCTCGGATCGCCGTGAACATAGATGATCCGGCGATGGCCAAGCTTCAGGAGAAAACGGCCGACGGCGGATCCGGCCTCATGGTCGGTCGCACCGACCTGGTCGACAGGCTCCAGCGGCTCCAGCCAGCTGTTGCGCACGATCGGAATGTCGGCATGATGCAATCGTTTGAGGTTCTCCTGGCTGTGCAGCCCGACAATCAGAATGCCGCTACATTCCTTTGCCATCGCCTCCAGTTCCACCCCGTTGCGGGTGCTGCGGATGCGTAACGCGTAACCCAGTATCTGGGCTTCGCGCTGCACGCCGTTCTGGATCTGCATGTGCAATTCCGTGTTGGTCACATCATTGTCGTCGAAAACAACGCCGAGGAGCCTGGAGGACGATGTCGCCCTGCGGTAGCCGAGCCGGTCGGCCGTCTCGGCTACCTTCATGCGGGTCGCCTCGCTGACCCCGCTCTTGCCGGAGAGCGCGCGCGAAACGGCGAATTTCGAGAGTCCCGTTTCCTCCGCGATTGTCTGGATGGTTATCCGCGCCAAACCGCACCTTTCCTTTCATTCGCCTTTGAACGGCCCCGGAGCAATGCCGCGGCTCTGGCTGAAATTCCGACGTCGCAAAAAAATTTACCTAACGCTTTACATAACAAAACTTCTATTTCAAGCTATTTGTTAGTCGATGAAGGATAACGGAGCATCGACAGTAGGAGGAAAATCCATGAGGAATTTGAGCCGCAGAGCTTTTCTCGCGGCAGGGACGGCGTTTGCCGCTCTGCTGGCGCTGCCCGCCTGGGCCGAAATGGAATACAAGTCGCCCAATCTGGAAGAAGCGGTTCAGGCCGGCGATCTTCCCCCGGTCGCCGAACGCCTGCCGGAAAACCCGCTGGTGATCACGCCCCGCGATCAGCCGGGCACGCAGGGCGGCACATGGAACCATGCGCTGGTCGGCGGCGGGTCGCTTTCCATGCTGGTGCGCTATCAGGGCTATGAGCCGATGGTGCGCTTCACGCCCGACTGGTCGGGCGTCACGCCCAATGTCGCCGAATCCTTTAAGGTCAACGAGGATTCCACCGAATATACCTTCACGCTGCGCAAGGGCATGAAATGGTCGGACGGCGAGCCCTACACCACCGAGGATGTCCAGTTCTGGTATGAGGATGTGTTCCAGAACCCGGAACTGACCATCGGCGATCAGGCTTTCTGGTATTCGACCGATGGATCAATTGCCGAACTGGAAGTGGTCGACGAACAGACCTTCAAGGTCAAGTTCGCGCAGCCGAACGGCTTCTTCGCCCAGCAGCTCGCCTGGGCGCAGCAGGACCAGATCACCCGCACGCCGAAGCATTACCTCAAGCAATTCCATATCAAGTACAATCCGGATGCCAACGCGCTCGCCAAGGAGCGCGGCTATGAAAGCTGGGTGGCGCTGTTCCAGCGCGAATGCGGCGTGCAGCAGGACAATGATTTCTTCCAGAACTCCAACCGTCCGACGCTGAATGCCTGGAAGTTCACGATCGCGCCCGGCGAGGACACCGAACGGGCCGTCGCCGTGCGCAATCCCTATTACTGGAAGGTCGATACCGAAGGCACGCAACTGCCCTATTTCGACCAGATCAATTACCAGATGGTCGGCGATCCGGAAGTGCTTCTGTTGAAGACGCTTCAGGGCGAGGTCGACATGATGGACCAGTATATCGCGACGCCCGCCAACAAGCCGGTGCTCTACGATGCGCAGGAAAGCGGCGACTTCCATTTCTATACGCTCAAGGAAACCGCCGCCAATGTGATGGTGTTCCAGCTCAACCTGAACCACACCGATCCGGTCAAGAACGCGCTCTACAACAACCGCGATTTCCGCGTGGCGCTGTCCCACGCCATTGATCGTCAGTCGATGATCGAGGCGGTGTTCGTCGGACAGGGCGCGCCGGCCCAGCCTTCGATCGTGGAAGGCGATCCGCTTTATGTCGAGCGGCTCGCCAAGCAGTACACGGAATACGATCCGGAAAAAGCGAATGCGATCCTGGACGAGATCCTGCCGGAGAAGGACAGCGAGGGCTTCCGGCTTGATTCCGAAGGCCGGCGCGTGACGATCATCTTCGAGATCGATCAGGTGCGCACCACCTTCCTCGACATGTTCCAGCTTGCCATTCCCAACTTCCGCGATGTCGGCATCGATGCGCAGATCCGCACCATGGACCGCTCGCTCTGGGAAACCCGTGTGCGCCATGGCCGCGAGTTTGACGCCACGGCCCACCAGTTCGGCGCAAACAGCGGCGTCGCGGCGATGCTCGACCCGCGCTACTTCGTGCCGTTCAACACCAATGCGCTTTATGCCCAGGGCTGGGCCCTGCACTTCAACCAGCCGGACAATGATGCCGCCATCGAACCGCCGGAAGATGTGAAGGCGCAGCAGGCGCTCTACAAGAAACTGCTGGCCACCGGCGATCAGGACAAGCAGCACGAGATCATGCTGGAAATCCTGAACAATGCCGCCGACCAGTTCCTTGTCTTCGGCGTCAGCCTGCCGCCGGATGGCTACGGCGTGATCAAGAACGACATGGTCAACACCATGCCGGTCATGCCGAACTCGTTCGGCTGGCCGACGCCCGGACCGTCGGCGCCGGAGCAGTTCTTCAAGAACTGATCGGCAGAAACATCTGTCACCTTCGACCGACCAAGGGCCGGCCCGTTCCTCCACGGGCCGGCGCCAGCCCCGCTTTACCTGGAGCATTCCGGCGAAAACCGGATCACCGGCAATGCTCCATCTTTTTGTCTTTACGCGCGTCCGGACGGAAAACCGGTATCCACATTTCCTGGACGCGCTCCAGCGGAACCCGACACATGAAGCCCATCGACCCGATCGCAGCCGCCAATCTCAGAACGCCGGACTGGTACAGGACCGCCACCCGCTGGACCCAGCTCACGCTGGTCGAGAACGATCCGGTCAAGTTCGATCCGGACTTCTGGATCGATGTGTTCCAACGCACCCGTTCCAACGCGGTCTGCCTTTCCGCCGGCGGCTATATCGGCTTTTACCCGTCCAAGGTTCCGCTGCATTATGTCAGCAAATATCTCGGCGACACCGATCCGTTCGGCCGCCTCGTCGACGGGGCGCGATCGCTCGGCATGCATGTCATGGCCCGGGTCGATCCGCACGCCATCCATCAGGATGCCGCCGATGCGCATCCCGAATGGATCGCCGTCGACAAGGACGGCAAACCCCGCCGCCACTGGGCCTTTCCCGATGTCTGGGTGACCTGCGCCTATGGCGATTACAACAATAAGTTCATGCCGCAGGTCGTGAAGGAAATCACCCGCGACTACGATATCGACGCGATCTTCGCCAATCGCTGGCAGGGCCATGGCGTTTGCTACTGCGAGAGCTGCAAGACCCGCTTCAAGGGCGCCACCGGCTTCGACCTGCCGATGACCAGCGACGTCAACGATCCCGCATGGCGGGCATGGTCGGGCTGGCGCCGCGACGTGCTGACCCGCATGGTCATCGCCTGGGACAATGACGTCAAGGCGATCCGCCCGCATGCGAGCTTCATTCCCAATATGGGCGGTGAATCGCTGATGGAATTCGATATCGGCCTGATCGAGAAGCATTGCCCCTTCCTGGTCGTCGACCATCAGGGCCGGCGCGGGCTGGAGCCGATCTGGCTTGCCGGCCGCAATGCCAAGCGGATGCGCGCCACCTTCCGCGACCGCCCCGTGGTGCTGATCACCTCGATCGGCCCCGAGGAGGAATATCGCTGGAAGGATTCCGTCACCACCGGGGCGGAAATCGAAAGCTGGATCGCCAACGGCGTCACCCACGGCATGCTGCCCTGGTTCACGAAATTCAACGGCGTGGTGCCGGACGAGCGCTGGGTCGCCCCGGTCGCCGCCGGTTTCGAAAAGCACGAGAAGCTCCAGGCGATGCTCGGGGCCACCACGCCGACCGCCGAAATCGCGCTCATCGACCCGACGACGACGCTGAAGAACTGGGCGCGCGACGAGCGCCGTCAGGCCGAAACCGATGATCTCGGCTTTTACCACGCGCTGATCGAGGCGAAACTGCCCTTCGAATTCCTCTCGGACGAGGCGATGACGGCGGAAAGCCTGGATCGCTTCAAGCTGGTCATTCTCGCCAACGCCTCCAATCTTTCCGATACCCAGTGCGCGCTTCTGCGCGACTACGCCGCGCGCGGCGGCAGCCTGATCGCCGCCCATGAAACGGCGATGCGCGATGAAAGCGGCAATGCGCGCGACGCATTCGCGCTTGGCGATGTTTTCGGCGTGAAGCGGACAGCGCTTGCGCGCGGGCCGGTCAAGAACAGCTACATCGTCCTTTCCGGCGATCACCCGCTCAATCAGGGCTATGAAGGCGCCGGCCGGATCATCGGCGGCACAAAGCTTGCTGAGGTCGAAATCGTTGAAGGCGTCCAGACGCCGTTTGTCAGCATTCCGGATTTCCCGGATCTGCCAATGGAGGAAGTCTACCCCCGGGAGGAGCCGCGCGGCGCTGCGGTCGTCACCCGCGAAACCGATGCTGGCGGCCGCACGGTCTATATCCCGTGGAATATCGGCGGCATCTTCTGGCAGGTGCTCGCCGCCGACCACCAGCGGCTGATCGAAAATGCCGTGCGCTGGGCAATGGGCGGCACGCCGCGCGTCAGCGTCTCCGGGCACTCGGTGCTGGATATCGCGGTGCGCGAGAGCGGCGATACGCTCGCCGTTCTGCTCTTCAACCTCACCAATCCGATGATGTTCAAGGGGCCGACGCGGTCGATCTATCCGGTCGGTCCGCACACGGTCTCGATCGCGATCCCCGAGGGCCAGTCCGTCCGGGATGCGCAGCTGCTGATCGCCGGCAAGACGGCCGAATACCGGACAACGGGCGACACGGTCGAGGTCGACGTTCCCGAAATCGAACTTCTGGAAACGGTCGAGGTCCGCTGGTCATGATAGTGTCTGAAACCGTAAGGACGGGAGGACCCTGATGCTGCGCTATATCATCATGCGGATCATATACATGATCCCGACCCTGTTCGGCATTTCCATCATCGCCTTTGTCATCATCCAGCTTCCGCCGGGCGACTATGTCACCTCGCTGATCGCCTCGATGAGCGACAGCGGCCAGGCCTTCGACCCGACGGAAATCGCGCGGTTGAGGGAAATCTATGGCTTCGACGACCCGATCTATGTCCAGTATTACAAGTGGATTTCCGGCATTCTGCTGCACGGTGATTTCGGACAGTCCTTCGAGTGGAAGCGGCCGGTCAGCGAACTGATCTGGGAGCGCATGGGCGCGACGCTTGCCGTCTCCGTCGCCTCGCTGCTGTTCGTCTGGGCGGTGTCGCTGCCGATCGGCATCTACTCGGCGGTCAAGCGCCATTCGCTCGGCGACCATGTCTTCACCTTCTTCGGCTTTCTTGGCCTTGCGATCCCGAATTTCATCCTGGCGCTGACGCTGATGTATTTCTCCTACAAGGTGATGGGCCAGAGCGTCGGCGGTCTGTTTTCGCCGGAATATGCCCATGCGCCGTGGTCATGGGGCAAGCTCTTCGACCTCTTGGCGCATCTGTGGATCCCGGTCGTCGTGATCGGCACGGCGGGCACCGCCTCGCTGATCCGGATATTGCGCGCCAACCTGACGGACGAGCTCAACAAGCCCTATTACGTCACCGCCCGCGCCAAGGGCCTGCATCCGACCAAGGCGCTGCTCAAATATCCGGTGCGCATCGCCCTCAATCCCTTCGTCTCGGCGATCGGCTGGGTGCTTCCGAACCTGATCTCCGGCGTGACCATCACCGCGATCGTCCTCAACCTGCCGACCGCCGGCCCGCTGCTCCTGCGCGCGCTGATCTCGCAGGACATGTATCTCGCCGGCTCCTTCATTCTCCTCATGGGCGTTCTCACCCTGATCGGCATGCTGGTATCCGACCTGCTGCTCGCCATGCTCGATCCCCGGATAAGGTTTGACCAATGAGCGACAATATCTTCCAGGAAACCGCGCTCCACCAGCCGACGCATGACGACGCGCTCGACCGTCCCGCAATCACGCCGCTGAAAAAGGGCGTCACCCGCGAGTCCGACGCGGCTGCCGGCCAGTGGACGTTGATCTGGCACAAATTCGCCAAGGACAAGCTCGCGATCTTCGCGGGGGTTGTCATCCTTTGTCTCTATCTGATTGGCATCTTTGCGGAATTTCTTGCGCCGAACCTCGCGCAGGCGGCCCGTCCGCAATATTCCTACGCCCCGCCCCAGACGATTTCCTTCTTCGTCAAGGACGAGAACGGCGACAGCAAGTTCCTGCCGCATGTGAAGGGCTACAGCGTCACCATCGACCAGGCCTCGCTGCGCCGTTCCTTCGTTGTCGACGATACCAAGGTCGTGCCGATCGGCTTTTTCGTGCATGGCCCGAAATACAAGATGTGGGGCCTCATTCCCTCCGACATCCACCTCATCGGTCCGCTGAAGGCGAACGATCCGTTCTACCTTCTCGGCGCCGACAAGCTCGGTCGCGACCTGTTCAGCCGGGTGATCTACGGAACACGCGTATCGATGTCGATCGGCCTGATCGGCGTCTCGATCAGCCTTATGCTTGGCGTCATCATGGGGGCGTTGTCCGGTTACTACGGCGGATGGGTTGACCTTTTGATCCAGCGCCTGATCGAGATTATTTCGGCGATGCCGACGATCCCGCTCTGGCTCGGCCTTGCCGCCGCCATTCCGGTCTCGCTCGCGCCGCTCAAGGTCTATTTCCTGATCACGCTGATCGTGTCGCTGCTCGGCTGGACATCGCTTGCCCGCGAGGTGCGCGGACGCTTCTTCGCGCTGCGTGGCGACGATTTCGTCACCGCCGCGAGGCTCGACGGTTCCAACGAGCGGCGGATCATCTTCCGCCACATCCTGCCGTCGCTGACGAGCCACATTCTCGCCGTCGTCACGCTGGCGCTGCCGACGATGATCGTCGCGGAAACGGCGCTGTCCTTCCTCGGCGTCGGGCTGAAGCCGCCGGTCGTCTCGTGGGGCGTGCTGCTGCAGGATGCGCAGAATATCCGCACCATCTCGACGGCGCCGTGGCTCTTGATCTGGCCGGCTGGCGCGGTCGTGCTCGCGGTGCTCTCCTTCAACTTCCTCGGCGACGGCCTGCGCGATGCCGCCGACCCTTACGATAGCTGAGGCGACGACAATGATGACACCCCAGACCATCGTTCACGATCATGCAGGCTTCGGCGACGCGGTGCTGCAGGTGAAGAACCTGTCGATTGATTTTCACCTGCGCCAGCACATCCTGCATGCCGTCCGTGACGTGACCTTCGATCTGCACCGCGGCAAGACGCTCGCACTCGTCGGCGAGAGCGGCTCCGGCAAGTCGGTGACGGCGCGCTCGCTCCTGAAGATCGTCGACAGGGCCGCAAGGATTACCAGCGGCACGATCGTGCTCGATACCGATGGCAAGCCTGTCGATATCCACGCGCTGCCGGATGAGGGCAAGGAGATCCGCGCCATCCGCGGCGGCCGGATCTCGCTGATCTTCCAGGAGCCGATGAGTTCGCTTTCGCCGGTCCACACCATCGGCGACCAGATCATCGAGGCGCTCAGGCTGCACCGCCACATGAACAAGGCGGAGGCCCGGGCGGAGACGATCAACCTGTTGTCGCAGGTGGAAATCCCGAACCCGGAGGCGATGATCGACCGTTACACCTTCGAGTTCTCCGGCGGCATGCGCCAGCGCGCGATGATCGCCATGTCGCTCGCCTGCGACCCTGATATCCTGATCGCCGACGAGCCGACGACGGCGCTCGACGTCACCACCCAGGCCGAAATCCTGGACCTGATCAAGCGGTTGCAGGTGGAACGCGGCATGGCCATGCTGCTGATCACCCACGATCTCGGCGTTGTCGCCGAAGTGGCCGACGAGGTGGCGGTGATGCGCTTCGGCGTGATCGTCGAGCGTGGCCCGGTGGACGAGATCTTCTATAACGCGAAGCATCCCTATACCCGCCAGCTTCTGTCATCGACCGTGCGTCTGGAAAAGCCGCGCGTGGCGGACGAAGCCCGAGAGGCTGCGAAGGACGATGTCGTGCTGTCGGTGCGCAATCTCACCAAGGTGTTCGGCGCTGGCGCCGGCAAGAAGGGGTTTATCCTGAAGGCCGTGGACGATGTTTCCTTCGACCTGAAGCGCGGGGAGAACCTCGGTATCGTCGGGGAAAGCGGCTCGGGCAAGACCACGATGGGCCGGCTCATTCTCCGCGTTCTCGATCCGACTTCCGGATCGGTCATCTACCGCCCCGGCGATGGCACCGAGACCGAGGTAACGACGCTCGACAAGCAGGGGCTGCGCAACTTCCATAGCCAGGTCCGGCTCGTCTTTCAGGACCCGTTCGCCTCGCTCAATCCGCGCATGACGGTCCGGCAGGTGGTTGCCGACCCGCTCGTCGTGCAGGGCAAGCTGTCGGGCCGGGAGATCGAGCAGAAGGTCGGCGACCTGCTCGAACTCGTCGGCCTCGACCGTTCCGCCATGGAGCGCTATCCGCATGCGTTTTCGGGTGGTCAGCGGCAGCGCATCGGCATTGCCCGGGCGCTGGCGCTCGACCCGAAGGTGATCATCGCCGATGAGGCGACGTCCGCGCTCGACGTCTCGATCCGGGCGCAGATCCTCGATCTTCTGCTCGACCTGCAGAAGCGCCTCGACCTCTCCTACATCTTCATCGCCCACGACATTTCGGTGGTCCGCTATTTCTGCGATCGGGTGGCGGTGATGCACCGGGGCAGGCTGGTGGAACTCGGCAGCGCCGAGCAGATCTGCACCGCGCCGGAGGAAGACTACACCCGCAGCCTGATTTCCGCCGTGCCCAACCCGGACCCGCGCAACAAGCGCATGCTGCACCGAACCAGATTTACCGCCTGAGGAGTTTTCGAATGCCGAAATTTGCCGCCAATCTTTCGTTTCTCTACGCCGACCTGCCATTCCTCGACCGCATCGCCGCGGCCGCTCGTGACGGGTTTCCGGCCGTCGAATATGTCGCCCCCTATGACTTCCCGGAGGAAGAGGTTGCCGCCGCGCTGAAGGCCGCCAACGTCAAACAGGCGCTGTTCAACCTGCCGGCCGGCGACTGGGCCGGTGGCGAGCGCGGCATCGGCTGCCTGCCGGACCGGGTGGAGGAGTTCAAGGCGGGCGTGGACACGGCGATTTCCTACGCCAAGGCGCTCGGCTGCCCCAAGATCAACTGCCTTGCCGGCATCGCGCCGGAGGGCGTGGCTTCCGAGACGCTCGAGCAGACGCTGGTCGAGAACCTGAAATACGCCGCGCCGCGTCTCGCCGATGCCGGCGTCAAGCTGCTGCTTGAGCCGATCAACCTGCGTGACATTCCGGGCTTCTTCGTTTCGACCACGGATCATGCCGAGCGCATTCTGGAGGCGGTTGGCTCCGACAACCTGTTCATCCAGTACGACATCTACCACACCCAGATCATGCAGGGCGACCTTGCGGAAACCTACCGGCGGCTCAAGGCAAAGATCGCCCATGTGCAGCTCGCCGACAATCCCGGCCGCCATGAGCCGGGCACGGGCGAAATCAATTATCCCTATCTTTTCAATATGCTGGACGCGGAAGGCTATGACGGCTTCATCGGCTGCGAATACAAGCCTTCGGCCGGCACAACCGAGGGCCTCGGCTGGATGAAGCCCTGGCTTTAAGGAGGATCACATGAAAATCGGATTTATCGGCCTCGGCCTCATGGGCCGTCCCATGGCGGCGCACCTGATCGATGCCGGCCACGACCTGTTCGTCAACCGGGTCAAGCCGGTCTCGGAGTTCCTCGTCGAAAAGGGCGCCACCGCCTGCGACACGCCGAAGGCGGTCGCGGAAGCCGCCGAGATCATCATCACCATCGTGCCGGACACGCCGGCTGTCGAGGCGGTTCTGTTCGGCGAGAACGGCGTGGCTGACGGTCTTTCCGAGGGCAAGATGGTCATCGACATGAGCTCGATCTCGCCTGTGGAGACCAAGGCTTTCGCCGAAAAGATCGCGGCAAAGGGCTGTGGCTATCTCGATGCGCCGGTCTCCGGCGGCGAGGTCGGAGCCAAGAACGCGGCGTTGACGATCATGGTCGGCGGCTCGGATGCCGATTTCGAGCGCGGCAAGCCGCTGTTTGAGGCAATGGGCAAGACCATCACCCATGTCGGCCCGGTCGGCGACGGCCAGACCGCCAAGGTCGCCAACCAGATCATCGTCGGCCTGACGATCGAGGCGGTGGCGGAAGGCCTGCTGTTTGCGAAGAAGGCAGGGGCCGATCCGGCGAAGGTGCGCGAGGCGCTGATGGGCGGCTTCGCCGGTTCGACGATCATGAAGGTCCATGGCGAGCGGATGATCGAGCGCACCTTCGATCCCGGCTTTCGTATTCGCCTGCACCGCAAGGACATGGCGCTCGCGGTCAACGCCGCCCGGGATATCGGCCTCGCGCTTCCGAACGCCGCCGCGACAGAGCAGTTGATGAACGCCGCGATTGCCCGCGGCGACGGCGACAAGGACCATTCGGCGCTGATCCGGACGCTGGAGGCGCTGGCGGGGTTGTGACTTTTCGATCTCCCCCCTTGAGGGGGAGATGCCCCGAAAGGGGCAGAGGGGGATGAACCCTCAGCCGCGAACTCGGAATTGGAGGGGGTGCTTTACCCCTCTCTGTCGCTGTCGCGACATCTCCCCCTCAAGGGGGGAGATTGAAATCGTGTGACCGCGTTTTGCCAAATCTGTGAGGACATCATGACGAAAATACCGATGCAGACGCCGTTCGGGGCGGTCTATTTCCGCAAGTCGAATCCGCCGCGCGAGGACTGGGAGCGCGACTACGGCGTCGCCGCCGAGGATGGGCTGAATGTGTTCCGCCACTGGTTCATGTGGAGCGCGATCGAGCGCCGGCCCGGCTTCTACGACTGGGAAGAATATGACCGCCAGATGGACCTCGCCGCCGAAAATGGCATCAAGACCATCATTGCCGAACTGACCCACACGGTGCCGGACTGGGCCTATCGCAAGTTCGCCCATGCCCGGCAGATGCGCGCCGATGGCAGCGAGCTTCCGGCGATCATGGGCGTTTCTGCGGCGACCGGCGGCTTCGCGCCGAACGGCGGCGGCGCCGGTTCGCTGACGATGAACTGCCCGGAGGTGAAGGAAGCCGCCGGTGCCTTCCTGACGGCGCTTGCGACCCGCTACAAGGGTCATCCGGGGTTGCTCGGCTACGATGTCTGGAACGAGTGCAACTACGCGCCCTCCGTTGACTACAATCCGCACACCAAGGCCGCCTTCCGCGTCTGGCTCCAGGAAAAATATGGCGATCTCGATACGCTGGCGAAGGCCTGGTATCGCTACTCCTATGCCGAATGGGACGATATCGAGCCGCCGCGCCAGATCGCGCCCTATCCGGAATGCCTCGACTGGCTCGATTTCAAGCGCGAGAATTACTATGGCCAGATGCAATTCCGCATCGATACGATCCGCGCCGTCGACAGCGATTGCCTGATCGCTGCCCATGGCGTGGCGGGAGCCATTCCCGATATGGCCGCGCGCGGGTCGGATGACTGGCTCGCCGCCTCCAAGGTCGAGGTCTACGGCTATACCTTCGTCCATGCGCGCAAGGGCAACCAGTCCTGGCGCAGCTTCTATGCCGCCGACCTCAACCGCGCCGCCGCCCGCGGCAAGCCGTTCTGGCATGCCGAGCGGCAGGGCGGGCCGCTGTGGATGCAGCCGCAGGTCGTCGGGCGCGACAGGCAAGATGGCCGCGTCGCCGAGCCCGAGGATATCCGGGTGTGGTCGCTGACGTCGTTTGCCGGCGGCGCGCGCGGCATGCTGAACCTGCGCTACCGGCCTTTGCTCGACGGTCCGCTGTTCGGGGCCTTCGGTTCCTATGGCATGGATGGTTCGCGCACGCCGCGCTCCGACATGGCCTCGACGATCGCGAAATGGACCAATGCGCCGGAGCAGAAACCGCTTCTGGCGGCAAAGCCGGTGAAGGGCGAGATCGGCATCCTGGTCGCCCCGGAGGCGCAGGCCTGGGATTACCTCCTGAGCCGTGAGGGCAATTACGAGACCTACAGGGAGGCCATGTGGGGCGCTTATCGCGGTTTCTTCGACAATGGCATCCAGGCCGACTGGGTGCATATCGAGGATATCGACGCCTATGACGCGCTCTACTTCCCCTACCCCATCATGCTGACAAGCGAGAATGCCGCAAAACTGGCCGAATGGGTGAAGGCCGGGGGCATGCTGGTGTCGGAAGCCTGCCCGGGCTATTTCGGCGATCGCGGCAAGGTCGGCACGGTGCAGCCGAATAACGGGCTCGACGCCGTCTTCGGCGTCCGCGAGGACGAGGTCGAGTTCATGCCGGATATCGGCGACCGCATCCGCTTCACGCTCGATGGCGTTTCGACCACCGGCGGCGGCTTCCTGCAGTCCTACACCGTGACGAAGGGCCGCGAACTGGCGCGGTTTGATGACGGCCGGATCGCGATCGTCGAGAACGCGTTCGGCAAGGGCCGCACGTTGCTCGTCGGCACCCATCCCTCGGTCGGCTATTACCGCGACCAGTCGGAGGCGGGGAAACGCTATTTCGCGCGCTGCTTCGCCTTCTCCGGCAAGACGCGGCATACGCTGTGCACCAATCCGGCCCTGCAGATACGCCTTCATGAGAGTGATTCCGGGCGCTATCTGTGGGTCATCAACGCCACGCGCCGGCATCAGACGGCGACGCTTTCCGATGGCGACGGCCGGGCCTTGAGCAGCGCAGAGGTATTCTGGGGCAGCGACGAAGCCTCGTTGAGAGACGGCAGGCTCGCCGTGCCACCGCGCGACGCGCTGATCGTTCGGCTTGCATAGAGCGCGTCCGGGAAAGGCGATCATGCCGTAGACAAGGGTCACGAGCAGCAGGATGCCCGCAAGAACGCGATCGGCCATGTAGCGGCCCTCTTGCGCCGCCCTGCATGCCCAATGTTCCATCGCCATCGACATGCGCGGTTCGGAGAGCCTTCGCTAACGGCTTGCGACAGCCGAAACCCAGGCACGGCGGACATGCAATGGTTCTTCGCCGTGCCAACAATCTGCCCCGGGAGAAAGTTGACCCGGCGCAGATGCCTGCTTTCGCCGGAGGGGCAGAGACAGCTCGCCCTGCATTCGGGGCTCATTCCGCTCGATCCTGAAGCGTGAGATCTTGTGCCGGAGCTGGGCGATCTTTTCAGAGGCCAGCGAAGGCTGATCCCGATCCGTTTCGGGCCGGGCCCAATGGCCCATCCCGACCACTTCAAACAGGACATGTTCTGGAAGGACGTCTCTCCCGATGCGGAGGCGTTGACCAAACGCTTGAGTGCTCCAGGAGAGTGGGTACCGGTCTTCCGTCCGGAAACGCGTGCTGTCGGGTGGACGCGGCTTGATTGAATTCTCCGGACCTGACCGCCGCGCGGCCGGCCAAGATATCAGCGGCCGCGCGCCGAACGCGCCAGTTCGCGCGCGAGATCGACGAACACCTTGAAGGCCGCCGGCGGGTTTCGCCGGCTCGGATAATAGAGGCAGAGCGGCGAAAGTGGCGGCGTCCACTTGACGAGCACCCGCACCAGCCGGCCGGCCTCGATATCTTCGCGCACATCCGATTCCATGAAGAAACCGATGCCGACCGCCTCCAGCACCGCCAGGCGCGCAAGGCTCGCCTCATCCATGGTGATCGGCCCGTCCACATCCACATGTACCGGCCGCCCTTCGGCTTCGAACTGCCAGCGCAGCATCGCGCCGTTCGGCAGACGGGTGCGGATGCAATCATGCGCCCTCAGGTCCGATGGCTTCTGCGGCGGCGCGCGGTTTTCAAAATAGGCCGGCGCACCGACAACCGCGTGGCGTCGCGGCGGTCCCAAGGGAATCGCGATCATGTCGGTGGGCACCAGCGGCTCGCTGCGCACCCCGAAATCGAAACCGTCGGCGACGATGTCGACAAGATTGCCCTCGGTCACAAGATCGATCCGGACTTGCGGAAACCGGCGCATGAACTCCAGGATCAGCGGTGAGAGGATCTCGCGCCCGGCGGTCGCGAATGTGTTGATGCGCAACACGCCCGTCGGCGTCTCCTGTTGCGAGCGCGCCGTATCGAGCGCCTGGTGCATGTCCCGGAGCGCCGGGCTCATCTGATCGACGAACTTCCGTCCGGCATCCGTCAGCGAAACGCTGCGCGTCGTGCGGTTGAACAGGCGCACGCCCAGTTGCTCTTCCAGCTTTGCAATCGCGTTGCTGAGCGCGCTCGTCGACATGCCGAGATCAAGGGCTGCGGCGCGAAACGAGCCCCTGCGGCTGACCGCGAGAACAGCGTCGAAATCACTCAGCCTGTAGATCGCCATTATCCCGAAATCCGAAATTCCCCATCTCACTTTATCCCGCTTATCCGTACGCCGTCAAAGCCATAAATTGAGGTCGAACAGCAACGGAATGAGAAAAATGCAGTATTATCAGGTTTTCATCAGTGCCGAACAAACCGCGCAGGCTTACCGCATCCTCGATGCGCTGATCGCCAAGCAATTGGTCTTCGGCGGTCCGGTGGTTGGTGGTCCAGCCAAGTTCCTCTGGAACTTCAAGGACAGCGACGTGCCCGCGAGCATGTGTGAGCCCAAGCTCTACACCCTCGATCAGGACTACAACTACATCATCAGCTACACCCGCGAGGATCTGAAGGAAGAGCTCATCGAAGTGGCGGAGAGCGCCTCGCTGGAAGAGGTGTGCATGATCTCCTTCCTGCCAATGGAGACCAACAGGTCGCTTCGCAACCTGCTCGACGCCTCTTTCGAGGGACGCGGCGAACTTGCCGATCCCGAGCCTGTCGACGCTGTGGCCGCGCTCACTTTCGTACCGAAGGCCCAGATTTCCGCCAGGACCAAGAGCTCGAGCGGCGACGTCGGCAGCCGGCGCTGAACCTGCGCCTTTGTTTCAACCCACGTGCCGCCGGGAGAAGCCTCCCGGCAACACGCTCCAACCACGTAACAGGAGAACCATCATGAGTATCGAACTGCCGAAGGTCATCGACACCTATTTTTCGGCCGACAAGAAGGGCAATGCGCAGGCGATTTCGGAATGCTTCACGGAAGACGCCACCGTCATCGATGAAGGCAATTCATACACAGGCCGCGATGCCATCCGGCAGTGGATGGCCAATGCCTCGACGAAATACACCTACACCGTCGAGCCCTTCGCGATGACGGAAGAAAACGGCCGCTTCGTCATCACCAGCCGTCTCGTCGGCAATTTTCCCGGCAGCCCGGTGGACCTGCGCTACGTCTTCGTCCTCAGCGGCGACAAGGTTGCCAAGCTAGAGATTGCTCCATGACGGCTCTCGTGATCCTGGAAGGGAAACATCGGCGATTACAGGCAGGGGCTTCGACCCGGTCCGAAGCAGACTGATGCCGTTTGCGATACAGCATTGTGTGACACGGCAGCGCGAGAACCGAGTGATAAACACGGAACTATATTAAATTTCAATGACTTGTATACCGAAATGGCTGGGGTGGCTGGATTCGAACCAGCGCATGCCGATACCAAAAACCGGTGCCTTACCGCTTGGCTACACCCCAGCATGTCCTCGCAGCGCGCCTGCGCCGTGGAACGACAAGCCTCTTATCAAAGCTCTTGCCGGGCGACAACGGCTAAATCGGGCGACGGTCAGTGTTTTTGCCGCCCGGAAAGTCTGAAGCCGGCTTCGGCGGCCTTGCAATTTGCCGGTTCGATGTCAGATAGGGGGCATCGGCGGCCACGGAACGCTGCGGGAGGAAAGTGAGAATGCGAGAGGCGCAATCGCAACAGGCATTCGACCCGGCCTATGGCCGCGCTGTCCGGATCGCGGACGGCATTTTTCGGCTGACGGCAGAAAACCCCTCGCCCTTCACCGCGCACGGCACGAACGGCTACATGCTCGGCAACCGGTCCCTCACGATCATCGACCCCGGTCCGGACATCGCGGGACATTTCGACATCTGGATGAAGGCGATCGACGGGCGAAAGGTCGCCGGGATTGCCGTCACCCACACCCATCTCGACCACACGCCGATGGCCCACCGCCTGAAGGCCGAAACCGGCGCGCCGATCCTCGCCTTCTCGCCCCACCGCGCCGCCCGTCCCCTGCACGACGGCGAGGAGAACCCCTTTGCCGAGAGTTCCGACACGGCGCTCGCCCCGGATATCACGCTGGCCGACGGCGGGCGCTTCGAAGCCGACGGCTTCGTGCTGCAGGCCGTCCACACGCCGGGCCACACCGCCAACCACCTCTCCTTCGCGCTGGAAGGCACGCCCTATCTTTTCTCCGGCGACCATGTGATGGGCTGGTCGACCACCATCGTCGCGCCGCCCGACGGATCGATGGGCGACTATATGGCCTCTCTCGAAAAGCTTCTCGCGCGGCCGGAGAGCGTCTACCTGCCGGGCCATGGCGGGCCGGTCGCCGGCGCCCACGGCTTTGTCCGCGGCATCCGTTCGCACCGGCTGATGCGCGAGCGGGCAATCCTCGAGCGCCTTGCGGCCGGCGACGAGACGATCGCCGAAATGGTCAAGGTAATCTACCGCACCACCAGCGAGAAACTGCACGGCGCGGCCGCGCTTTCCGTGCTCGCCCACCTTGAGGCGCTGGTCGAGCGCGGCAGCGTTTTGACGGACGGCCCGCCTCTTATTGCCGGTCGCTACCGGCTTCAGGGCTGAGATTTGCCCCTCTCCTCTGCCTGCCTGACGGTCGCCTGGGCCGCGGCAAGCCGCGCGGTCGGCACGCGGAAAGGCGAGCAGGACACATAGTCGAGCGCGAGACCTTCGCAGAAGCGGATCGACACCGGATCGCCGCCATGTTCGCCGCAAATGCCGACCTGAAGATCCGGCTTGGTCTGCCGGCCCCGCTCGGTGGCAAGCCGCATCAGTTCTCCCACGCCGTCGAAATCGAGCGAGATGAACGGATCACGCTCGATGATGCCCTTCTTCTGGTAGGTTCCGAGAAAGCCCGGCGCATCGTCCCGCGAAAGCCCGAAGGTCGTCTGCGTCAGGTCGTTGGTGCCCAGCGAGAAGAAGGCAGCCGTCTCGGCGATCTCATGCGCCCTCAAGGCCGCGCGCGGCAGCTCCACCATCGTGCCGACGAGATAGGAAATCGCCATGCCGCTTTCTTCCATCACCGCATGGGCGACGTCGTCTATTCGCCCCTTCACATATTCAAGCTCGGCGCGCAGGCTCACAAGCGGCACCATGATCTCCGGGACGACCGGTTCTCCGGTCGCGCGGGCAGCCGCGATCGCGGCTTCGAAGATCGCGCGGGCCTGCATCTCGGCAATCTCCGGATAGGAGATCGCCAGCCGGCAACCGCGATGGCCGAGCATGGGATTGAATTCGTAGAGCGCGTCGAGCCTGTGGCGCAGCTTGTCGGTCTCCATGCCGAGCGCCTCGGCCACATCCGCCACCTCGTCAGCCGTCTTCGGCAGGAACTCGTGCAAGGGCGGGTCGAGCAGGCGGATCGTCACCGGCAGGCCGTGCATGATGGTGAAGAGTTCCTCGAAATCGGCCCGCTGCATGGGCAGGAGCTGGTCGAGCGCCTCGCGCCTGCCCTCCTCCGTTTCCGCCAGGATCATCCGCCGCATCATGCGGATGCGGCCGCCGTCGAAAAACATGTGTTCGGTGCGACAGAGCCCGATGCCCTCCGCGCCGAAATCGCGCGCGGCGCGGGCATCGCCCGGCGTATCGGCGTTGGTTCGCACCTTCATGCGGCGCACCGCGTCGGCCCATTCCATCAGCCGCTGAAAATCGCCCGACAGCGCCGGTTTCTGCGTCGGCGCCGCGCCCTTCATCACCCGACCGGTGGCGCCGTCGATCGTCACCGTGTCGCCGGGATGCAGCATCGCGCCGTTCAACCCGTGGAGAATATTGGCGAAGCGGTCGACGCGCATATTGCCCGCGCCGGTCACGCAGGGCACGCCCATGCCGCGCGCCACCACCGCCGCATGGCTTGTCATGCCGCCGCGCGTGGTCAGCACGCCGATCGCCGCCGTCATGCCGTGAATATCCTCCGGGCTCGTCTCGGTGCGCACGAGGATGACCTTGCGGCCCTCCGCATGGGCGGAGATCGCCGCCTCGGCAGTGAACACGATCTCGCCGGTGACCGCCCCGGGCGACGCCGGCAGGCCGGAGCCGATCTGGGTACCCTTGTAGCCCGGCCTGATGGTTGGATGCAGCATCTGGTCGAGCGTTGCCGGGTCGACGCGGATGATCGCCTCCTCGCGCGTGATCAGCCCCTCGTCGGCCATGTCCATGGCGATCTTCATCGCCGCGCCCGCCGCGCGCTTGCCGGCGCGCGTCTGCAACATGTAGAGCCTGCCGCGTTCGATGGTGAATTCCATGTCCTGCATGTCGCCGTAATGACGCTCGAGCCTCGCCGAAACGGTCTCGAGCTCGCCGAAAGCCTCCGGCATCAGCTTTTCCAGAGACGGCTTCTCGCCGCCCGAGGCTATGCGGCCAGGCTCGGTCACGCTTTGCGGCGTGCGGATGCCGGCAACCACGTCCTCGCCCTGGGCATTGACCAGGAATTCGCCGTAAAGCGCCTTCTCGCCGGTCGAGGGGTTGCGGGTGAAGGCCACGCCCGTGGCCGAATCATTGCCGAGATTGCCGAACACCATCGCCTGGATGTTGACGGCCGTGCCCCATTCGAAGGGGATGTTGTGCAGGGCGCGATAGGTCGTCGCCCTGGCGCTGGTCCAGCTTGAGAAGACCGCCGAGATCGCGCCCCAGAGCTGTTCATAGGGGTCCTGCGGAAAGGCCGAGCCCAGTTCCTCCTCAAGCAGTTCCTTGTAGCTTGCGACCACGTCTTCCAGCTGGCCGGCCGTCAGTTGCGTCTCATAGGCATGGCCGAGCTCGGACAGTCGGTCCTCAAGGAGCTCCTCGAAGAATTCCTGATCGAGCCCCAGCGCCACATCGGCGTACATCTGGATGAAACGGCGATAGCTGTCCCAGGCAAAGCGGGCATCGCCGGTATCTTCGGCCAGAAGCTGAACCGTCTCGTCATTGAGGCCAAGATTGAGCACCGTGTCCATCATGCCGGGCATCGAGACCCTGGAGCCTGAACGCACCGACAGAAGCAGCGGATGCTTGCTGCGCCCGAAGAGCCTGCCGGTCACCCGTTCGACCTGCGCCAAACCTTCCGAGACCTCGTCCTTCAGTCCGTCCGGAAAGGTCTTGCCGTGCTCGTAGAAATAACGGCAGACATCGGAGACCACGGTCAGTCCGGGGGGCACGGGCAATCCCATGCGCGCCATCTCGGCGAGGCTCGCGCCCTTGCCGCCCAGTCGATCCCGGTCAATCTCGTGTTCTTCCGCCTCGCTGAAACCGAAACCGTAAACCCAGTTCGCCATTCGTCCGCCCGGTTGCCGGGCGCGATGCCCGTCTTCACTCTGTCTTTGCTGGACGTTAGAGCATCGCAGCCGAAATGAGAATTGGACAAAAGAGAAAAAACCCCGAGGCGGATGCCGGCCGGGCCGCAGTCAGACTTCCTCCACCAGTCTCTCCGCCGTCCTGAGGTCAACGGAGACCAGTTGCGAGACCCCCTGTTCGGCCATCGTCACCCCGAAAAGCCGGTCCATGCGCGCCATGGTGATCGGATTATGGGTGATGACGACGAAGCGGGTCTCGGTGGTCGCGGCCATTTCGTCGAGCAGGTTGCAGTAGCGCTCGACATTGTGGTCGTCGAGCGGCGCGTCGACCTCGTCCAGCACGCAGATCGGCGCCGGATTGGTGAGGAAGACGGCGAAGATCAGCGCCATCGCCGTCAGAGCCTGCTCGCCGCCCGAGAGCAGCGTCATCGTCTGCGGCTTCTTGCCGGGGGGACGGGCCAGGATTTCGAGCCCGGCTTCCAGCGGATCATCCGATTCGATCAGCTGCAATTCCGCCATGCCGCCGCCGAACAGATGCACGAACAGCCGCTGGAACTGCTCGTTGACCTCGTCGAAGGCGGCAAGCAGGCGCTCGCGCCCCTCGCGGTTGAGGCTCTGGATCGCGCCGCGCAGCTTGCGGATGGCATCGAGAATATCGTCGCGCTCGCGCACCAGTTCCTCGAGCTTGCCGGAAAGCTCCGCCTGCTCCTCCTCGGCGCGCAGATTGACCGCGCCGAGACGCTCACGCTCGACCTTGAGGCGCTCCAGCGCGCGTTCCACGGCGAGCGGGTCCGGCAGGTCGGCGTCCGGCGCCAGGCCCGTCAAGCGGAAGGCCTCGTGCGGCGCAACCTCCAGCACTTCGCGGATGCGCGCCTCGGACGCCTCGCGCCGCTCGCGCGCGGAAACCAGCCGCTCTTCGGCGCGGCCGCGCTTTTCGCGCGCCTCGGCAAGGTCGGCAAGCGCCTTGGCGGCGTGACGATCAGCCTCGCGCTGGGCCTCCTCGGCCTCGGCGAGGCGGTCGGCGGCAGATTTGCGCGCCTCCTCGGCCGTTTCGAGTTCGCGGATCAGCTGGCGACGCCTGTCTTCCAGTTCTTCCGGCGCTTCCTCCAGTCCCTCCAGTTCGTCGCGGGCCTCGTCCTCGCGCGCCCTCAGCGTCGCGATCTGGGCCTCCGCGCCTTTCGCCCGGTTCTGCCAGCTTGCCCGCTCCTGGCCGATCGCCACGATGCGGCGCTTGCGGGCATCGTTCTCGCGCATCAGCCCGTCATGGCGGGCGCGGGCCTCGGCGAGTTCGCCGCGCAGCCGGGCGACTTCCACCCCTTGTGCGGCAAGACGTTGCTCGAGCGCGGAAAAGTCAGGCGCTTCGGCTAGCTGCGTTTCCGCCTCCTCCGCCCGCACCGCAACATCCTCAAGCTGGGCGGCAAGCTGGCTGCGGGTCTCGGCCACCACGTCACGGCGGCGCACCAGTTCGCCCGACGCCCGCTCGGCCTCGCCAAGGGCAGCGCGGGCGTCAGCGACCAGACGCCCGGCCATGCGAACCTTCTCGCGCGCGGCGGCAAGCCCCGTCTCGGCGTCTCGAACCGCCTCGCCCGCCTGCTGCTGGCGCTGTTCGGCATCTTCCAGCGTGACCTCCGCTTCGCGCCGTTCGTCTTCAAGTGTCGCCAGCCGGTTCTTCTGGGAAAGGCGCAGTGCCGCGGCGCTCGGCGCATCAGCGCCCTTCACATGACCGTCCCAGCGGAACACGGCGCCGGCGCGGGTGACCAGTTCCTGCCCCGGCGAAAGCGACGCCATCATCGCCTCGCCCTCGCCCTCTTCGACCAGGCCGACCTGCCTGAGACGCCGCATCACCGCATCCGGCGCCTCGACCAGTTCGCTGATCGGCCGGCAGCCGGACGGCAGCGGCGGGTCGTCCGCGCCGTCGCCATTTCCGTGCCAATGAGCCGGGGCCTCGGCCTCCAGCGGCGTTTCAAGATCATCGCCGAGCACCGCGCCAAGCGCCGTCTCAAACCCCTGTTCGATGCTGAGAAGATCGGCAAGCGGGGTGAAGTCGCCGGCGGCCGCACTGGCTGACAGCATCTTCGAAATCGTGCGCGCCTCTGTTTCGATCTCGGAGAGCTGGGCCTTGGCCTGCTCCACCGGTTGGCGGGTCAACGCCTCGTTGCGGCGCGCCTCGGCAAGGTGTTCCTCGGCCGTTTCCTCGCCGCCCTGGGCCTCCTCCTCGCTCATCTCGGCGGCTTCCAAGGCCTCGCGCTTTTCCGCCGGATCCGGCAAAGCGGAGATCCTGGCGGATATGCCGTCAAGCTCGCTGTCGGCCTCGCTGACCTGCCTTTCAAGCCGTTCCCGACGGGAAGCAAGATCGGCTATGGCGCGCTCAAGCTGGGCGCGCGTGGCTGCGGCTTCGGCGCGTTCCGCCGTCAGCGCGGCGAAAACGCTTTCGTTCTCCGAAAGCCTGGCAGCAGCGTCCTCCATGGTTTCGCGCGCCGCCGCAACGTCCTCTCCGGAGAAATCGAGCAGTTCGGAAAGCTCGGCCTCTTCGGCATCGAGCCGTTCCAGGATCGCGCTGTTGTCTTCGATCATCGCCTCTTCGCGGCGGATATCCTCGGCAAGCTGCAACAGGCGGCGAGACAACTCGTCGCGGCGGCGCATCATCCGCGCGGCATCATCATCGAGTTGCCGCCGGGCGATCTGCAGGCGCTGCAGCGTCGCCGCCGCCCTGACCTCGGCGTCGCGCAGTTCCGGCGTCTTCAGGCCGGCCACGGCCTGGGTCTTCGCCGCCTCCATCTGCTGGTTGGCGCGCTCGGCAACGGCGGAGGTCAGCTGGTTGAGCGCGCTCGTCGCCTCGCCTTCCATGTTCTTGGCTTCGACCCAGCGCAGATGCAGAAGGATGGCGTCATGGGCGCGGATATCGGCTGAGAGCGATTTGTAGCGCGTCGCCTGCCGCGTTTGCCGCTTCAGGCTTTCGATCTGGCTTGAAAGCTGGGCCGTGACGTCCTCGAGGCGTTCCAGGTTGCTCTCGGCCGCGCGCAGGCGCAATTCCGCCTCGTGGCGACGCGAGTAAAGCCCGGAAATGCCTGCCGCCTCTTCCAGCAATTGCCGGCGTGCCTGGGGCTTCGCCTGGATCAGCTCGCCGATCCGCCCCTGCCCGACCATGGAGGGCGAGCGCGCGCCGGTGGAGGCATCGGCGAACAGAAGCTGGACGTCCTTGGCGCGGGCCTCCTTGCCGTTGATGCGGTAGAGCGAGCCCTGCTCGCGCGTGATGCGCCGCGAGACCTGGATTTCGTCGCTGTCGTTGAAGGCCGCCGGCGCGGTGCGGTCGGCATTGTCGATGTGCAGGCCGACCTCAGCGGAATTGCGGGCGGGACGGCTGCCGGAGCCGGAAAAGATCACGTCGTCCATGCCGGAAGCGCGCATGTTCTTGTAGGAATTCTCGCCCATCACCCAGCGCAGGGCTTCGACAAGGTTGGACTTGCCGCAGCCATTGGGCCCGACGACGCCCGTCAGTCCGGGCGCGATGACGAAATCGCTCGCCTCGACGAAGGACTTGAAACCGACAAGACGCAGGCGCTCGAATTTCATCAGCCGGCATCCCGCGGGCGACACCCGGACACAGAATAGTGCGCACCTTTGCCGGCGCGCGCCAAAAAATCAGCGAACGTTAACTCAGAGCATGCTGTCGATAAGGGCCGACATAGTGTCAACCGACATGTCCCCCGAATATTTCTTGCCGTTGATCAGGAAGGTCGGCGTCGCGCTGATGCCGAATTCTTCCGCCCCGCGTTCTCTAACCGAATTTATCTCATCGAGCAGCTTCTGGTCCGTCAAGCAGGCCTGGAAGCTTTCCTGTGTAAAACCGGCGAGTTTCGCCATCTGCAGCATCGCGGCGCTGCCATCCTCGGCGGTGGCCCAGGTTCTCAGCTGCGACAGCATCATATCCATGAAGGGCACATATTTGCCGTTCGGCGCGCAGCGGGCCAGCATGAAAGCGGCCATGGCGCGCGGATCGAAGGGGAATTCGCGGAAGATGTAATAGACCTTGCCGGTATCGATATAGTTTTCCTTGATCGCCGGGAAGGTGTTTTCCTGATAATTGGCGCAGTGCGGGCAGGTCATCGACAGATATTCGATGATCTTGACCGGCGCATCTTCCTCGCCCATGGCGATTTCCGGAAGCGGGCCGGGTTCCAGCGCCTTATCCATGTCGACATTGCCCTGGCTTGCGGGCACGTTGCCGCTCTGGGCAAAGGCGGAGGGGGCAAGGGACAGTCCTGCCACCGCGCCGCCGGCGGCAACACCGCGCAAAAGGGTCCGCTTTGTGATCTCGAATTCAGCCATCTTCGGTTACTCTCATCTGGTTTCCCGTCTCATCTTCACTAGCGACCGGGGCAAGGTTGTACAAGCCGTCAGCCCGTCCTTCAAACAGATGTGACCGCCGCGTGTTGCCTCATCCCTTGCCGCGGCCGCCGGCCTGTTCCTTCCTGCGTTTCTCGCTCATCACGCCCGCGCCGAGCCGCATGATCGCCGCGCGCAGCTTTTCCGACTCGATGCCCTGAAGGCGCGCCTCCAGGTCGCGCGCCTCGGCGGGGGAAAGCTCCGGTGGCCTTCTGCGCCGTCCGCCCGGCGGCTGCACGGGCTTCTGCACCACCTTGATGCGATCGATCGCCGAAAAGCCGAAAAAGCCGTTGACCCGGTGGACGAGTTCGCCCTGCGCATGGGTCAGGAACAGAACGCGTGCGCCCTCGCAGGCAATCGTCAGGCAACCCGGCCTGAAGCCCCCATCCTCGCTTTCGGAGGCGCGTCTTGGCCAGGTGATCTTTTCCGGCCGCGAGAAATCGGCATAGGCCTCGCCGGCAATTTCCTCCCATGCGCTCAGAAGCGCGGTTGAAATGCCGGCGCGGCGCGCAAGGATCGGATCGATGAGGCTGTTGGCCACATCGGCGATCTGGCTGGCGTTTCGCGGGCGGGACGGGCGCATGATTTCCAAGCCTTCGCAGGACCGGCCGCTTCATGCGGCAGAAGGTGGAAGGACAATAGAGAATTTGCTCCGCAATGAACAGGGAGAAGCAAAAAAGCGCAGGCGATTCCGCACCGGGAACTTGCCCGGCATCGGCCTTCCGCGATAAGTCGTGAAAGCCCCGCATGCATCTTGACGTCAGGACCTATGGATCATTTCGCCCGCAAGCTTCTCGCCTGGTATGACCGCCACCACCGGGACCTGCCCTGGCGCGTCAGCCCCGCCGACAAGGCGGAAGGCGTCGCGCCCGATCCATACCATGTCTGGCTTTCCGAGATCATGCTGCAGCAGACCACGGTGCAGGCCGTCCGTCCCTATTTCGACAAGTTCCTTTCGCGCTGGCCGAAGGTCGTCGACCTTGCCTCAGCCGATACGGACGCCGTGATGGCCGCCTGGGCGGGGCTCGGCTATTACGCCCGCGCACGCAATCTGAAGAAATGCGCCGAAGTGCTGGCGAGCGACCGTGGCGGGCGGTTCCCCGATACGTTCGACGGCCTGAAGGCGCTGCCCGGCATCGGCGACTACACGGCGGCGGCGATCGCCGCCATCGCCTTCGACCGGCCGGAAGCCGTGGTCGACGGCAATGTGGAACGGGTGGTCACGCGGCTTTTCGCAATCGAGACGCCCCTGCCCTCGGCCAAACCGGAAATCCGCGCCCGCACGAAAGAAATGACGCCGGAAGAACGCCCCGGCGATTTCGCCCAGGCGATGATGGATCTCGGCGCGACGCTGTGCACGCCGAAGCGACCGGCCTGCGTGCTCTGCCCCCTGCGCGAGGAATGCGCCGCGCTCGCTGGTGACGATCCACAGCGTTTTCCGCTGAAGATGCCAAGGGCCGCCAAGCCGGTGCGCCGGGGAGCCGCCTTCGTTGCCGAGACCCCGGACCGGCGGATATTGCTGAGAACGCGTGAGACCAAGGGGCTTCTCGGCGGCATGGCCGAGGTGCCGACGACCGGCTGGACGGCCCGGCTTGACGGCAAGACCGGAGCCGATGCCGCGCCCTTTGCCGCCAAATGGTCCGCGAAGGGCGAGATCGTCCATGTTTTCACCCATTTCGAACTCAGACTTGCCGTCTTTCATGCGGAACTTGCCGAACGGGAAGTTTCGAACGGCCGCTGGACGGCGATCGCAGCCCTTGGTGAAGAAGCGCTTCCCAGTGTAATGAAGAAGGCAATCACGCAGGCTATACCCGATGCATTCAAGGCCAGCAGGGAGATACCATGACCACTGAAATCCGCCACATCGTCTACGACATCGGCCATGTGCTGGTGCATTACGACCCGCTCGTGCCGTTCTCGCGCATCATTCCGGATCCGGAAAAGCGCGCCCGCTTCTTTGCCGAGGTCTGCACCGATGCCTGGAACCACGAGCAGGACAGGGGTCGCCCCTGGCCCGAGGCCGAGGCCGAAGCGATTGCCCGTCATCCGGAAGAGGCCGAGAATATCCGCGCCTTCCGTGCCCACTGGGACGAGATGATCCCCTATGCCTACGAGGATTCCGTCGCGCTCTACCAGTCCCTGATCGCCGCCGGCCATGACGTGACGCTTCTGACGAATTTCGCGCCCGATACGTTCCGCATCTGCCGCACGCGCTATCCGTTTCTGGATGAAGGACGCGGGATCACTGTCTCCGGCGAGGTTGGCATGGTCAAACCCGACCGCGACATCTTCGACCGCCATGCCGAAACCTTCGGCATCGCGCCCGAGGCGACCCTGTTCATCGATGACAAGGCCGTCAATGTGGAAGGCGCGAAGACCGCCGGGTGGAACGCGGTGCGCTTTACCGGCGCTGATGCGCTGAAAGCCGATCTCGCCAGTTTCGGGATTACCGCCTGAAGCCGCCGGAAACGCAACCGGGCCCGGCGGATGCCAGGCCCGGAAATGTGCCGCGTGTCGTTCGGAGGTCGCCAACCGCTACGCCGCTGCAGGGAACAGATCAACCTGTAAACGAAATTCGTAAACAATCTCTATATATGGTTGATGAAATCCTAATACAGGCTTTGTGAAATCAGGTGCCGGCCATGGCGGCGCGGATGCGCCCGCGCAACCGGTCGATCGGGTAACGCTCTCCGTCTTCCTCATAATGCCAGAAGGTCCAGCCATTGCAGGCCTCCGCCCCCTGAATTCGGGCGCCGAGCCGATGGATCGAACCGCTGTCTCCGCCGCTCGCAAGCGTGCCGTCGGCCCTTACATGCGCCGCGAGGTCGCCCTTTGGCGACGTCAGCCGGTCGCCGGCCGAAAGAAGTCCGCTTTCGATCAGCGACAGAAAAGCCACGCGCGGCAGAGATTTCTTGCTCGGCGTCGGCGCCAGCATCTCGTCGGAGAGCGGCTCGACTTCGGCGATGCGGGCGGTTGCCGCATCGATATAGGCCTGCTCGCGCTCCACGCCGACGAAATGGCGACCGAGGCGCTTGGCAACCGCCGCCGTGGTGCCGGAGCCGAGGAAGGGATCGAGCACGACATCGCCCGGCTTCGTCGAGGACAGGATGATGCGCGACAGAAGCGCCTCGGGCTTCTGGGTCGGATGCGCCTTCCTGCCGTCCTCGCCTTTCAGCCGCTCGCCGCCGGAGCAGATCGGAAACAGCCAGTCGGAGCGCATCTGAACATCATCATTGGCTGCCTTCATCGCGTCATAGTTGAAGGTATAGCCGCGCGCATCGGCATCCGGGCTTGCCCAGATCATTGTCTCATGCGCGTTCTGGAACCGCCTGCCCTTGAAGTTCGGCATCGGGTTGGTCTTGCGCCAGACGATATCGTTGAGGATCCAGAAACCGAGGTCCTGCATCTTCGCGCCGACGCGGAAAATATTGTGATAGGAGCCGATGACCCAGATCGTGCCGTTCGGTTTCAGCACGCGGCGGCAGGCGAGCAGCCAGGCCGTGGTGAAGGCATCATAGGCCTCGAAGGAGGCGAAGCGGTCCCATTCATCATCGACGGCATCGACCTTCGACTGGTCCGGCCGGTGAAGAACGCCGCCAAGCTGGAGATTATAAGGGGGATCGGCAAAAATCGCGTCGACCGAATGATCCGGCAGCGCTTCGAGCGCGGCAACGCAATCGCCCTTGATGATGGTGTCAATCCATGACGCGCGCGCTGGCGACGCCGCCTTCGACTTAAGGGCAGTGACCGGAACCATGTGTTACTCGCTTAAACAGGTACTCAACAACTGGTGACTGTCCGGATTCTCGCCTGTTTTGGTTACCAAAGCGTTGAGGAAGGCTGACAAAGCGAAACTGGCGGGGTCGATCAGCCCCGACCGAACGCGCCGGCGCGGGCATACCATACCTCGGCGGCACGGCCGCCCCGCCAGACACCCGAAAATCCAGCGAACAGGCTAAACGCCGCGCGTCGGAGATGCAAAAAAGGCAGCGGCGCGTCCTGTCGCGTCCCGGTGGCGGCGCGGTCGGCCGCCTCGGCACGCTTGTGGGGCTCCGGCGAGCCGGGCAGGAAGCCTGGGGAACAGCGGCCGGCCAAGTCCCGAAACGAGCATGTCACGTAGCGAGGCGCAGAATGGCCCGTTCCAGCGTGGCCGGCGTGACCGCAGAACGGAAATTGCCGATATAGGGCGCGCTGTCGCAGGCCGTCTGCGCAATGATGGCGGCATCTTCTCTTGCGGCGCCGAGCGCGGCAAGCGAGGTCGGAAGTCCGACGCCGGAGCAAAACGCCGTCAGCCTGGCGAGAAGATCCTCCTGCCCCCCTTGCAACACAAGCTGAACGAGAAGGCCGAAGGCCACCTGTTCGCCGTGAAGCCTGCCCGAAAGCGCCGGAATGGCGGAAAGGCCCCTTGTCAGCGAATGCGCGATCGAAAGCCCGCCATTCTCGAAGGCCAGCCCGCTCATCAGAACGACGGCCTCAACGACATCTTCCAGTTCCGGGGTCACGGTATTTGCCTCCACGGCTTTCGCTGCGCCGTGCCCGTGGGCGATCAGGACATCAAAACACGTGTCAGCCAGTCTCTGGACCAGAAGCGTCTGCCGGCCTCCGAAGAAATTGGCTGCACCTGCCCGCACCGCCTCTTCCACCTCGAACTTCTTTGAAAGCGCATCGCCGAGACCCGCGACGAAAAACCGGACCGGAGCATTGGCGATGATCTGCGTGTCGACGATAACCGCTTCGGGGTTCCTCGCCATCATGCGCACCGATTCAATCACGTGGTCCGCAGTGTAAAGCACGGAAAGGCGGGATGTCGGGCTGTCATTGGACGCGATCGACGGGACGATGACGACCGGGAGGCCGCATATGGCCCCGGCCCCCTTTGCAACGTCGATTGCTTTCCCGCCGCCCATCCCGATGACGACATCGGCGCCTTTCGACCTGACTTCCGTTGCGACCTTGTCGATCTCCTCCGCGGTGCACTCGCCCGAAAATTCCGCGAAGCTGACGTCGGACCCCAGCAATGCCGCAATCCGTTCCCGGAACAATCCAAGGACGACGCTATCGGCGACGAGAAGCGGGATCCTGCCGCTTTGTTCGACAACGGCCGGGAGTTCGTCAAGGGCGCCTGCCCCCTGTACATAAAGATGCGGAGACCCGAATTTGCGCAGTGTCATGAGATCGCTCCTCCCGGAAGGCGTATGGACGTCATGTTGAATGAAAACGCCGGCATCAGCCCGGGGCCAGGCCCCGGAGTTCGGCAAGTCTGTGGTTTATGGGCGCGAGCGCCTTCTGGATATCGCAATAGGTCCTGAAACCCTCGGCATAATAGGCTGCCCGTGAGGGTTCCGGCATGATCGTATCCCTGACGCCGATCACCTGCGCGGCGGCATAGGGGTCCGGGAAGGCGCCGATGCCGATCCCGGCGACCAGCGCCGCGCCGAACGAGGCATCGCCATTGCCCGGCAACTCGATCCTGATGTCCAGCACATCCGCGACGATTTGCGACCACAACCGGCTTTTCGCGCCCCCGCCGATAAGGCGCGCGGCCTTCATGTTCAGGCCGAGCGCGCAAAAGGCGTTCAGGCAATCCCGCAGAGAATAGGCGACGCCCTCGTAAAGCGCGCGGACCAGAGCCCCGCGCGAATGGTTGAAGCCGAGGCCGACAAAATCGGCCCTCAGGAGCGGGTCCCAATGCGGGCTGCGCTCGCCGTTGAGATAGGGGTGAAAAAAGAGACCCTCCGCGCCCGCCCGCACGCCGGCCGCTTCCCTGTCCAGATCGCCGAAGCCACTCCCCTCGCCCCCCGATCGCTGATCGGTCAAAATCCGCCGAAGCCAGGCATGGGCCGAGGCGCATGAATTGGTGCCGGCGATCGTATAATAGGCATCGGGGACGATATGCGGATAGTTGATCACGGTTGCCTCGGGCCGGGGGCGGCGCGACAGCAGGCTGACGGTCGCGGCGGTGGCGAGCTTGACGACGCCCAGCCCCTCCTCGAGCATTCCGGCGCCATAGGTTTCCGCAGCGGTGTCGGAGGCCCCGCAAACAACGGGGGTTCCGGGCTTCAGGCCCGTGAGGGAGGCCGCCTGCGTGGTCACGCATCCGCAAACGCTGAGCGTCGGCCGGATCGGGGGCAAGGTATGCAGCGGCCAGCCGATCATGTCGCAAAGGTCGGCGGACCAGGATTTTCCGTCCGCGCATGCCATCATCGTGCCCACGGCGTCGATCGGGTCCGTCTCCCATGTGCCCGTGAGATTCTTTCTCAGCCAGTCCTTCGCAAGGTACAGCCTGGAGACGCGCGTGAACGCATCCGGCTCGTTGCGCTTCAGCCAGAGCATCTGCGGCAATGTCCAGGTCGGATTCACGCTGTTTCCGGCGATGCGAAGGATATCCGCTCCGGCCTGCCGGCGAAGCTCCTCCGTCTCGGCCCCGGCGCGCTGGTCATTCCAGAGAATGGCGGGGCGTATCACCGTGCCGCCGGCGTCTTCCAGCACCTGCGTGTGGGCGCCGGCGGTGATCGCGACGCCGCCGATTTCCGCATTTCCGGCCCGGCCCACGATCTCCCGCGTTGTTCTGGCGAGAGCCTCCATCCATTCGCCCGGGGCCTGTTCGCTCCACCCTGGACGGGGCGACATTGTTCTGATCGGCGCGCTGCTTTCGGCAAGGACGGCGCCATCCAGCCCGATCAGGGTCGATTTCAGGGAGCCCGCACCGAGATCGATGCCCAGAAGGCCGAAAGCGGATGCGCCCGGGGAGCGGTCAGCCATGGGGCACACTCACGGCGCCGTCGGGCGCCTTCATGCCGACCTTCCCCGGATTCATAAGATTGTCGGGGTCAATCGCCGCCTTCAGCGACTGTAACAGCTTCAGGCCTCCGCCGAGTTCGCGTTCCAGCCACGCATTGCGGAAGATGCCGACGCCGTGATGGTGCGAAATGGTTCCGCCATAGTCCAGCGCCAGCGTTTCGGCGCAATCCCAAAGCCGTGCGTGAATGCGCATTGCCTCGTCGGAAGGCATTGGCGGCAGGCGCATCGTCATGTATTGGCAGGCGCCCTCGGGATAGATGTGGGACCAGTGGGCGCCGAAATAGGTCGACGGATATATCTCCTTCACCTTCGCCCTGATCGCCTCGTACAATGACGGCAGAACGGACCATCTGGCGGCGATCTCTATCGTGTCGTTGTAATAGCCCTTGGCTTGCCAGACCTGGGAATAGACGAAGAAGCGGTTCTTCTTCCAATGACGGTAAGGCTCATTGTCGGCAATGATCGCGCCATGCCTCCTGGCGATGGCCAATGCCAGTTCCTCCTCGGCGCCGGCCAGAGGCGCCTGTCCGCAAAAGGCATAGATCGCAAGGATCGGATGATCGTCGAAACCGGACAGGCCTTCCATCCGCTCGCTGCTCTCCGCCTCGTCGTAAATCCGGGCGATCTGCGGACGGATTTCCGCCTGCATGATCTCCCGGGCGCAATCAAGCGCCGCCGCCAGCGTCGGAAAAGCAAGGGTCACGCCGCGCTCGACCTCGGGTTTCCTGTAGATCCGCAGTGTAACGGTGTCGACAATTCCAAACCCGCCCTCCCCGCCGATCAGGATGTCCGCGACGGAGGGACCGGCCGCGCGCCGCGGCACCGGCCGCACCATGAGAGGCGAACCATCGGGCATGACGGCTGACAGGCCGATCACGATATCCTCGATCTTGCCATAGCGGCTCGAGGCCTGACCGCCTCCTCGGCATGCGACCCAGCCCCCGACGGTGGAAATTTCCATGGATTGCGGATAATGGCCGCAGGTATAGCCCTTCTCGTTGAGCGCCTGCTCGAACGCCGCACCGTTCATGCCGGCCTCGACCGTGACCATGGCATCCTCGGCATCGAAAGACAAAATCCGGTCGAGACGACGCAGATCAATCGTCATCTCGCGACTTATCGGAATGGCTCCCCCAAGCACGCCGGAACCGTTCCCGAACGGGATGATCTGCACCTTGTTCTCGAAGGCGAATTTGACGATCTCCGCCAGTTCCGCCCGGGTGCCGGGCCTGACGACGAGGCGCGGCAGCACGCCGGCCAGCCGGCCCTCCCGCGCACAAAAATTGGCATATGGCAGACGGTCATGGGCGTAGTCCCGACGGGCCGCCTCGTCGGTCAAGACATGCTCCCCCCCGACGATTCGCGCCATCGCCAAGGCAATCGCATCCCGTTCATCCCCGCCTAGATTCCTGCTCATAAATCCCCCTCCGCCACCAGCTTCTTCTTGCTGACGGGCCAATATCCTCACGAACAATCGTTTGTTCAATGCGATACTAGCGACGCCCTCCACTGCTGTCAATCACATCCGGCCGCAACGGCGACAATTTCAGATTGTTTGCGCGAGAAAGACCGTGGGCGCTGCCTTTACGTTGACCGCGCGCCAGCCATCTTGCCGGACGAAAGCGCGCCGGATGCCGGTCCGGTTGACTTCCTCAGCTTGATGTCACCGGGAGGCAAAGGCGCAACGTCGGCCTGTTCGTCTCCGGAGAGACGCCTGATCAGCAGCGTCGCGGCAATGCGGCCAAGCTCGACCGTCGGCATCGGCACCGTGGTGAGTTCCGGGGTCAGCAACTCGGCAAAAACATCGTCATGCAGGGATATGACGGACACGTCTTCGGGAATCCGCTTGCCCGCGCCTTGCAGGACTTTCATGGCGCCGCCGGCCGAAACCAGCGTCGCGGCAAAGACGGCGGTCATATCCTGATCGAGCAGCCGCCGCATCGCCTCCTTCCCGCCTTCCACGGTGTAGCCGGCTTCGGAAACCAGAGCGGGGTCAAACTCGATGCCCGCTTCTGCCAGCGCCTCCTTGTATCCTTCGATGCGCTGCCGCGCATTCATGCCGCCGGCGCGGCCGCTCAGATGGGCTATCCTCCTGTGGCCGAGCGCAATGAGGTGCTGGACGGCGGACTTTGCGGCAGCGCAGCCGTCAAAGATAACGCTTGGCGAAACGCCATCAAGCGACTTGTTCATCAGGACAACCGGCACATCCGCTTCAAGAAGCTCGGCCTTCAGTTTCGTATCGTCTTCGAAGCTCGCGACCAACAGGCCGTCAACCCTGTTCATCTGCGACAGGTGGGATACGGATTTGCCGGCCCGGCCAAGCTCCCGGTGAGAAATAATCAGCGAATAGCCGTTCTGCGCACAGACCTCTTCCGCGCCATAGATCATCGCAGAGAACACCGGATTTTCGAGCTGGGGAACCACGAGCCCGATCGTCGAGCTCTTCGAAGTTCTCAGTCCGCGCGCAAGCGCGTTGGGCCGGTATTTGAGCCGGGCGGCGGCATCAAGAACGCGTTTCTTGGTATCATCGCGGACGCGCTGACTCTCATCGCCGCGCAAGATCCTCGACACGGTCGAAACATCCACCTGTGCAAGCGCGGCAACATCACCCAGCGTAACCGATCTTTTTGCCACGTTTTCAAGCGCTCCCCTGCAGCAAGACTTACCAGGCAGTATGTTAGCCGAACCCGGAGAGCGAATTCCAGTATCCGCGATCAAACTTTGTCATTATCGCGGATCGCAGCCTAAAAAAACGCGGCGGCGCGCGTCCTCCCCTTCATGCCGCCGTCTCCCCGCTCGTCCCTTTGCTGCGGTTGTGCACGATCTTTCTGTGCAGGCGCGAATAGCCGCGCCAAACATTCAGGGCAAGAAACAGCAGGCAGATCAGAAGCACGACGCCACTGATCGGGCGGTGCAGGAAGGTCATCGGGTCCCCGCGCGAAAGAAGCAGGCTGCGCCGCAGTTCCTCCTCCATCAGCGGACCGAGAATGAAACCCAGCAACATCGGCGCCGGCTCGAAACGAAGCAGCGACAGCGCGTAGCCCAGGGCACCGGCAGCGGCCAGGAGAAAAATATCGCCGGTATTGCTGTTGACGCTGTAGGCGCCGAGGATCATGAACACGACGATCGCCGGGAACAGAAGGCTTTGGGGAATGCGCAGCAAGGCGACCCACATGCCGATGAGCGGCAGGTTGAGGATAACGAGCAGAACGTTGCCGGTAATAAAGCTGGCGATCAGTCCCCAGAACAGGGCGGGCTGTTCGGAGAGCATCAGCGGCCCCGGCTGGACACCGTTGATGATCAGCGCGCCGAGAACCAGCGCCATGACCGGGTCTCCGGGAATTCCGAGCGACAGGGTCGGGATGAATGCCGTCTGCACTGCGGCGTTGTTGGCGGATTCCGGTCCTGACAATCCTTCGATGGCCCCGTGACCGAACCGTTCCGGCGTGCGTGAAACCTTCTTTTCCAGCGCGTAGGCCATGAAGGAGGCGATCGTCGATCCGACGCCCGGCAGGGCGCCGAGAAAGCCGCCCAAGCCCGCGCCGCGCCCCATGGCCGGCAGCGACCGGCGCCAGTCCTGCTTCGTGGGCAGCATCGAGCGCAGCGAAACGCTTTGGACCTCCCGTCGCCCCTCTCGCCCGTGAACCCCGCCGATAATCTCGGCCAGGCCGAACACCCCCATCGCCAGCACGACAAGGCCAAAGCCTTCCATCAGCAGCGATATGCCAAAGCCGTAGCGAATGACGCCCGAGGTCACATCGGTGCCGATCGTGCCGAGCAACACGCCGAACGCCACCATGCACAGCCCCTTCAAAGCGCCGTTGATGGCCAGAGAACTGGCGGCCACCAGCCCGAGCAGCATGACCGCAAAATATTCCTGCGGCCCGAACATGAGGCCGAAGGACGAAATCACCGGCGTGAAGGCCGCGAGCAGAACGAGCCCCGACATCGCCCCGAAAAACGAGGCGATCGTGGTGATGAACAGGGCGACGCCGGCCCGCCCCTGCTTTGTCATCGGGTGACCGTCGAGACAGCTGACGACGGAAGACGGGGTGCCGGGCAGGTTGAGAAGAATGGATGCTGTCGAACCGCCATAGGCAGAGCCGTTATAAACGCCGGCGATCATCACGATGGCGTGCAGCGGCTCGAGATAGAAGGTCAGCGGCAGCAGAAGCGAGATCGTGGTCAGGGCGCCGATGCCGGGCAAGACCCCGATGAGCGTTCCGAGGAAGACGCCGACAAAGCAGTAAAGCAGCCCTGTCAGGCTGAAGGCCATATGAAAGCCAAGCGACAGATTGGAAAAGAGTTCCACCTCAGCCTCCATTGATGAGGATCGCCGGCCAGAGCGGGAGATAGACGCCGAGCCCTCCGACGAAAATGGCCATGCTGAAGAGCGTGATCGCAACACTTGCCAGGAGACGGCCAGCCAGGGTCAGGTTCCGGCTCATAAAGGTCAGCAGGAACAGGCACAGCAGCAATGTGAGCACCAGGCCCGCCCGGTCCAGCATCAGGCCGAACAGCACCACGACGCCGAGGACCAGCGCGGGCGGGAACAGGGCAGGCTTCAGCCCCTCGCCGCCGCGGATGACCGCCTGTATCGCGATCGCCGCACCAAGCGCGGCCATCAGCCAGCCGACGATCACCGGAAAATAGCCGGGCCCCATTTGTCTGGCAGACCCGAAATCATAATGGCGGGCGTAAAGTGCGGCGAAGACGCCGATGCCCGCCATGAGAAGTCCGCCTATGAAATCAGCTTGATCCGGCCGCTGCATCATGTTCCTCCCGAGACATGTTCCACCACCCCCCTGGCACGGCTTGCCTTGCGACGCCTGCCAGCCTTCAAGCATCAGGCCGCCGGCCTGGCCGCCTGATGCTCCTCTTGTTCAACCGGTGCGCTAGCGCATCGGCCCGAAAATCGGGTCTGATTTTCGGAAAGCACGATGCGTCGATAAAATAGGTTAGAGCGTCCTTTGTGCGTCCGAATGGACGCACGGCGCTCTAGCCCGTGATCTCGGACTCCTCCGGGATATAACTGGCGAGCGGGAGCCTGGCCCTCGCCTTCGTGGGATCCTCGCCGTAAACCGGCCCGCCGCCGCGCACGAACCGCACATCGTCGTCCGGCCGGACCTTCCAGTTCCAGCTTACCGGCGCTCGTCGCGCCTTCGTGGCCGTGTGGATCAAACGTCGGCGCTCCTGGCTGAGCAGCACGCGCTGTGCGATGACCTCCGGATCATACCCGCCGTGCTCCGAAAGCGATAACAGACGGGCAAGGATGCCCTCGGCGTCCTTGTCGGCGCTGCGGTCGCACAGTTCCTCGGGGTCTTCCTCGATATTGAAGAGGAGATTGGCGAGGGTCCCGATCCGGATCAATTTCCAGGCGCCCTCCTTCACCATCCTGACCGGCGCCGGAGAGCCGCCGGCATTGAAGTCGGAGATCACCAGATCGGGCCAGTTCGCATCGGCGCCGCTCTGCAGGAAACGGAGCAGGGAACGGCCGTCAAGGGTCTCCTCGCACGGCAGCGGATCTTCATGTTTGCCGCGGGCAAAATCGATGAATGTCGGCAGAAGGTCCACAAGCGACACGTTCTGCCTGATCCGGCGCGGAGCAAAGCGTTCCGGCCATGACACAAACAACGGCACCCGCTCGGCATATTCGAACATGCACATCTTGAACCACATGCCGCGTTCGCCCAGCATCTCGCCGTGATCCGAGGTGAAGACGATGACTGTGTCGTCGCCGAAGCCGGCGTCTTCAAGCGTGTCGAGCAGCCTTCCGATGCGCTCGTCGATCCAGGTGACCATGGCGTAATAGGCCCGCCTGGCGGCAATCACATTCTCCTCGGCAACGGGCATCTCATGGCGGCGATGATTGTAGTAGAGTTGCAGGCTCAACGGATCCATCCTGTCCGGGTCGATCGGCCCGACGCGCGGAAGATCGATCTCCGCGCCCTCATACATGTCCCAGTATGGTTGCGGCGCATCGAAAGGCGGATGGGGATGGGTGTATGAAACGGTCAGGAAGAAGGGACGCTTGTCCTTCCGGTCACGCGCCTTGTCCCAGATATACTGCTCGGCCAGCAGTTGAACCTCTTCGTCATAATCGATCTGAAGATTGCGCTTGCATGGTCCGGCATCGAGAATGGGACGCATGCTCACGCCGGCAATGTTGGGCGCCGTCCTGGGCATTTTCGCATTGGCGGTCCAGCTGAAATCCGAGGGATAAATGTCCGTGGTCAGTCGATTTTCATAGCCATGCAGCTGGTCCGGGCCGATGAAATGCATCTTGCCGACAAGCGTCGTGTCATAGCCGAGATTGCCGAGAAAATGCGGAATGCAGGGGACATCGCAACCAAGTGGCGTGGCATTGTCCCAGGCCTCGATCGCGGGCGCAAGGCGTCCCGACATCATCGAGGCGCGGCTCGGGCAGCATATGGGCGAGTTTGCGTAGGCCGCGTCGAAGACCACGCTGCGCTCGGCCAGGCGGGTCAGGTTCGGCGCCTTGACGACCTTGTGGCCGTATGTCGGCAGGATATCGGCCGTCAGTTCATCGACGACGATAAATAGGATATTCGGAGCTTCGCTCATGGTGTCACAACCTGTCTGAAACCGTGGATGGGGCCCGCCGCCGGATTTCGGCCGCAGGGTCTGGGATCATCAGGCGGATAAGACGAACCGCCTGATGATCCGGCTTTGCCCTTCGGCGTGTCCGGCAATCGGAGAACAGCGACCGTTCATCGGCCGACGCGCCCGGACGCGGATGACGATCGTCCGCCCGCGCGCGGGTTATTTGAGGCCTGCAGCCTTGATGATCGGCGCCCATTTTGTGGTTTCGGTCGCGATCATCTCACCGAAGCCCTCAGCCGTGGTCGGCCATATCGCCATGCCCTGCCGGGTAAGCGTGGCGACAACATTCTCATCGGTCAGGGCGATCTGGGCCGCGGCATTCAACCGCTCGACAATCTCCCCCGGCGTTCCGGCGGGAACGACCAGGCCGAAGAACGTCAATGCCTCGAAATCCTTCACGCCGGCCTCGGAGAAGGTCGGCACGCCCGGCGCGAACGCGGATTCCTTCATCTGACCGATGGCCAGCCCGACGACCTCGCCGGCCTTCAGCGGCTCCACCTCGCTGGGCAGAATATTCATCATCAGCGGCACGTGACCGCCCATCAGCGCGGTCTGGGCCGGCGCGCCCCCGTTGAACGGAATATGGATCAGGTCGATACCCGCCTGCGCCTCGAGCAATTCGATGGCGAGATGACTGGGCGTTCCGATGCCGTAGGACGCGACCGGAATGACGCCCGGATCGGCCTTGGCAGCCTCGATCACCTCCCCGAGCGTCGTGAAACCGGACTCTTTCGAGGAGACAAGGATGACGGGATTGGCGCTGAGCAGGGATACCGGCTCGAAATCGGCAATCGGGTCGTAACCGACATTATCCAGAATGATCGGATTGGTGATCAGATTGGCCGCCACCGCCACAAGCACCGTATATCCGTCCGGCGCCGCTTCCGCGACGCTTTTCGCCGCGATGGTCGCGCCCCCGCCCGCCTTGTTGACGACGACGATGTTCTGGCCGACATCCCTTGCCATCGCCTCCGCGATGACGCGAACGGCAACATCGGTCGCTCCGCCTGCCGCGTAGGGAACCACGAATGTGATCGGGCGGGTCGGATAGTCGCTCTGCGCCAGCGCGCCGCCTCCCGCCAAGGCCATAGCGGCCGCCGCGAGACAGCCCACAAGTTTGCTTGTCCATTTCAACATTGTTTTCCTCCCTTTTTCAAACGCGTCAAGCCGGGTTCCCGTCAACGGAGACCCTGCCGCATGCTCGAAACCGGCAATCCGATTCCCCTCCAGAGCTATTATTACGGCCTAGACAATCGTTTGTTCAATGTTGAACACAGGCTTTTCCATTTGTCAAGCGCGAGGCTTGCCGGGCGAAGCTTCGGCCTGTCGCCGGTCGATCTCCACAACGCCGTCTCGCGCGGCGCGCCTTGCCGAAACCGCTGCGACGCAGACGTCGGCCTTCGCTGGCAAAGGCCGGACGGAAGGGCAAGAATGCCACAATGCCGCGATCATGTCAGAAAAAACACGCCTTGGATGCAATCATCGCTCGCGCGCGTTTTGTCGCGCCGAAGCCGCTCAGTCGGCCGCCTCGTTCTCCCAATAGGCGTTGGCAACGCCCGGCCATCTGACCATGCCGGCGACAAGCGTATCGATCTCGGCGTGGATGACGGCGGTGCGCACGAGCGTGGCGCCGATCTCGACCAGACCATCCTCGCGCTCCTCGATCTCGATGTCGCGCACCGGATAATGGGCGCGGTCGAGTTCCTCGAAGAGCCGGCGGCGCACGGCGGAGATCCTGTCCTCGCTGGTGACGACGCGTACGACGAACATGGCCTCGCCGGCATTGGGGTTGAGCGGCAGGCGGTTTATCCGGTCGGCGACCGGATGGAGCAGGGTGTTGGCGGCAAGCACCACGATCGTGACCAGCCCCGCTTCTGCCAGCATGTCGGCCCCCGCGCTGGCGCCGGCGGCGGCCGAGCACCAGAGCGTCGCGGCGGTATTGAGGCCGCGCACATTATAGCCCTCCTTCATGATCACGCCGGCGCCGAGAAAGCCGATGCCGGAGACCACGTAGGAGATGACGCGAACCGCCTCGACATCTCCCGCCACCCGCTGGCCGAGATCGACGAAGGCCGCCGCGCCGATGGCGACCAGCGCATTGGTGCGCACGCCGGCGCTGCGCTGGCGATACTGCCGTTCCGCGCCGATCGCCGTGCCGCAGATGAAGCCGATGATCAGGCTGAGCGCGCTGTCGAGGATCGGAAAAAGCTGAAAGGTATTGAGGAAGTTCATGCCGTGCTGGTCCCGCTTTCGTCCTGCCGGCGACTGTCAGGCAAGCTGCCTCCCCGGCGAAAGCGCTTTATTCAGTACGAATATGACATGCGCATTATGCCGCGGGTGCTAAAGCCAGAAGTCCGGAATGGTTTCGGAAAGCCTCGGACCGAGGCGAAGCGGCGCGATCTTCTCGGCGAGGCCGGTCCTGTCGGAAATGTCGACCCCGACGCCGCAGATGGTCGCCGGGCCGGTCGCCGCCTCGAAGCGGGACTTGTTCATCTTGGAGACAAACCGGGAAAGCGGCTCCTCCTTGTCCATGCCGAGCGAGGAATCGTAATCGCCGCACATGCCCGCATCCGACATATAGGCGGTTCCGCCGTTGAGGATCTGGCAGTCGGCGGTCGGCACATGGGTGTGGGTGCCGACGACGAGACTCGCGCGACCATCGACGAAATGGCCGAAGGCCTGCTTCTCGCTGGTGGCTTCCGCGTGGAAATCGAAGACGATGGCGTCCACCTGGTCCTTGAGCTGGCAGGCGCCGAGAATGTCCTCGCCCGCTTTGAAGGGGTCATCAAGCTCGGGATGCATGAACACGCGGCCCATGATGTTGGCAACGAGCACGCGCGCGCCGTTGCGGGCGTAATGGATGCTCGAGCCCCTGCCCGGCGTGCCGGCCGGATAGTTCGCGGGTCTCAGGAACTGCTCGTGCCGGTCGGCGAAGATGATCGCGTCCTTCTGGTCCCAGACGTGGTTGCCGGTGGTGACCACATCGGCGCCGGCATTGATGGTTTCCTGGAAGATCGTCTCGGTGATGCCGAAGCCGCCGGCGGCATTCTCGCCGTTGACGATCACGAAATCGAGCCTCAGATCGCTGATGAGGCCCGGCAGGCGGTCCCACACCGCCTTGCGGCCCGTCTTGCCGACCATGTCCCCGAGAAAAAGCAAACGCATGAAAAATCCAATCTGTCCCGTACGGCGCATGCCGGAACCCTCGGCGTTCCGGCACTCGTGCAGACAGGCTCTAACGCCCCAAGGCTTTCATGCAAATGGTTTTTGTCGAAAACACGCCGGAAAGGACGGTTCAGTCCCGGTTTTCCGTCCGCCGGAAACCGCTTTCGGTGATGATCGCATCGAGCGGCACATCATGGGATTCGGCGGGAACAGCAGGAACTTCCTGAAGATCGAAGGCGATGCCGACGAGAAGCGGCCTTCTGCCGCGCCCGGCAAGGCGCGCAATCGCCCGGTCGTAATGGCCGGCGCCATAGCCGATGCGGTTGCCGGCCTCGTCAAAGACCGAAAGCGGCATCAGCAGGATATCGGGATCGACTTCGGCTGCCTGCTCGCCCGGCGCGCGGGTGCCGAAGCCGCCGGCAACGAGCGCCTCGCCCGAACGAAAGCTGCGAAAGACGATGGTCTCGCGGTCGATCACGGCGGGAAGCGCCAGCGCCGCGCCGGCCTTTTCCAGCAACGTCATGAGCAGGCCGACATCGACCTCGGAGCGGATGGGATGATAACCGGCGACGCGTTTTCCGGCAATCTCGGGAGCAAGCGCCTCGGCGCCATGGGTGGCGATCGCCAGGCTTTTCGCACGGCGCTCTTCCGCCGTCATCGCGTCCCGGCGCTTGAGGCTGCGATTGCGCATGTCCGGCTTGCTGTCTGGCACGTCGTTCACACGCATGTCCTGCCTGCGTCGCATAAAAAAGTCGGTCCACGGCGACCGATGGAATCGGTTGGATCCTGGGCGCCTACAGAAGTAGGTGGGCGCCATATAACCAAGCCCACGAGCGAGGTCAGGGACAGCTCCCTTAGGATCGAGTAAGGCCCCGGGGATTCGTTGATTCCTGTCGAGAAGCGCAGACCGTAACCTTTATATAAGGCTCTGGCCTTCCGCCCGCCAGAGGGAAATGAAGTCGCAGCCATGATTTTTCCGAAATCGCCAGAAGCGTCTCCGGACCTCCGGAAAACCGGCTATTTGTCGGCGCCCGACACCTTCCTGGAAAGCGTCGAAAGCCGCTCGGCGAGATTTTCCAGAACGGCCGCCACCTCATCGTCATGGGCCGCCCGCGCGTTGTCCGCGGACCCCGCCGTGGCCCGCAGTTCCTCAAGCTCGGCTGAATTGGCATCGACAAGGGCTTGCAGGTCGTGCAACTCGTCCATGATCATGATGCCCGCCATCACCGTCAGCCGCAGGTCGCCGATCTCGCCGAACTGGCCGCGCAGATTGCCGATATAGGAATCGAACCGGGCGGCGAGATCGACCAGGTGGTCCTCCTGCCCCGCCTCGCAGGCCATTCGATAGGCCTTGCCATCAATATTGACGGTGACTTGCGCCATCTCTTCCTCTTTCCGGCCTATCTTTCGTGGTCGAGAACGGAGCGGATCGTCTCCATCGCCGTGACCAGCCTGCGGGAGACTTCGCGGTTGACTTCCTCCAGCCGGTTTGCCCGAAACTGCGCCTGGTCCAGTTCGCGCGCAAGACCCGCGCGGTCCTCATGCACGATCCGCACCTCATTTTCGAGGTCTTCCCGGTTCTGGAGCTTTTCCGTACGGGCGTCGACGGCGCTCTCCAGGCCCGAAAGCGCCTTCTCAAGCGCTTCAAGCGCGTTTTGCAGCCGCCCTGTTTCCGCCACCATTGCCTTTCCTCTAAAAAGAGAGACGCGCATAGCATGAACACCTCGGAAGACCGCCACCGCAGGGTGAAAATCTGGCCTTCCGAATCGCCAAGATGCCCGAAATTTCATCGTGATCTTAGGGAGAGTTAACAGCCGAGGTCAACTGAGGCCCATGATTGTCAAGTGGAAACTTGACGCAGGGCCGACCGATCGCAAAGACCGACGGCCTTTGAGGGCGAAGGGGACGGATTTGTAAGCGCGCGACTGGCCGAGGATTTGTCATAAAACAATGAAACAGGGAAAGAATTCGTTTATCAATCGATTTAGAAGCGCGAAACCGGCTGAACGGAGGCAAGTCATGCACCATATTGCAGCGAGGCTGGTTAAGCTGTGGCAGGCCAAAATGAAATGGTGTAGTGTCCTCGCGTTTTCGGGCTCGAGGTCCAGCGAGGCGCTTTCGGATTTGCCGCCTTGATTGCTTCGGGCAACACTGTAGTTTAGCCGGCAGCACTGCCGACCGGCCGGATGGCCGGGCTCCCAATGACCAACGCAATCTCTCAAGAATCAAGAAAAGCGAAGAACACATGACTTCTCTTGAAAAACACAACCGGATGGCCAACGCGATCCGTTTCCTCTCCATGGACGCCGTGCAGAAGGCCAATTCGGGACATCCCGGATTGCCGATGGGCGCGGCCGATGTCGCGACGGTGCTGTTCACCCGGTTCATGCGGTTCGATCCAAAGAACCCGAACTGGCCGAACCGCGACCGCTTCGTGCTGTCTGCGGGCCATGGCTCCATGCTGCTCTACTCGCTGCTCTATCTCCTCGGCTATGAGGACATGACGCTCGAGGACCTGAAGAATTTCCGTCAGCTCGGCTCCAAGACCGCCGGCCACCCGGAATATGGCCACGCCTCCGGCATCGAGACCACCACCGGTCCGCTCGGCCAGGGCATCGCCAATGCCGTCGGCATGGCGATCGCGGAACGCAAGCTTGCCGACGAGTTCGGCGACGCGCTGATGGATCACTACACCTATGCGCTGTGCGGCGACGGCTGCCTGATGGAAGGCATCAGCCAGGAGGCGATCACCCTTGCCGGCCATCTGAAGCTTTCCAAGCTGATCCTCTTCTGGGACAACAACTCGATCACCATCGACGGCGCCGTTTCGCTTGCCGATTCGACTGACCAGCACGCCCGCTTCCGCGCCGCGAACTGGCACACGATCGACATCGACGGCCACAATCCGGACGAGGTTGCCGCGGCAATCGAGGAAGCCCAGAAGTCCGACAAGCCGACCATGATCGCCTGCAAGACGACCATCGGTTACGGCGCGCCGAAGAAGGCCGGCACCAACAAGGCCCACGGCTCCCCGCTCGGCGACGAGGAAATCGCCGAAACCCGCAAGGCGCTCGGCTGGGAATACGCCCCCTTCGAACTGCCGGAAGACATTCTGGACGCATGGCGCGTCGCCGGCCTGCGCTCGACCAAGTCGCGCGTTGAATGGGAAGAGCGGCTTGAGGGCACCAAGGCCGAGATCAAGGCCGAGTTCAACCGCCGTTTCTCCGGCGCGCTGCCCGGCTCGTTCGACCGTACGGTGCAGAAGTACAAGCAGAAGCTGGCCGACGAAAAGCCGACGCTTGCCTCGCGCAAATCCTCGCAGAATGCGCTGGAAGTCATCAACGGCGCGATCCCGGAAACGATCGGCGGCTCCGCCGACCTGACCGGCTCGAACAACACCAACACCAGCCAGACGCCGTCGATCACGCCCGACGATTTCTCCGGTCGCTTCATCCACTGGGGCATCCGCGAGCATGCCATGGCGGCCGCCATGAACGGCATCGCGCTCCATGGCGGGCTGATCCCCTATTCCGGCGGCTTCCTGATCTTCTCGGATTATTGCCGCACTTCGGTGCGCCTTGCCGCTTTGATGGGCATCCGCGTCATCCACGTGTGGACGCATGATTCGATCGGCGTCGGCGAAGACGGCCCGACCCATGAACCGGTCGAGCAGATGGCCTCGCTGCGCGCGATCCCGAACCTGCTGATGTTCCGCCCGGCGGACGCCATGGAAACGGCAGAATGCTGGCAGCTCGCGCTGGAGAGCCAGCATGCGCCCTCCGGCATCGCGCTCACCCGCCAGAACCTGCCGGCCGTGCGTCTCGACTATTCCGAGAAGAACCTCTGCGCCACGGGCGCCTATGATCTGATCCCGGCCAATGAAGCCGAAGTCACGATCTTCGCCTCCGGTTCGGAAGTCGGTCTCGCGGTGGAAGCCCAGAAGGTCCTCGACGGCAAGGGCATTGCCACCCGCGTCGTTTCCGTGCCCTGCATGGAACTGTTCTTCGAGCAGCCGGAAGATTACCAGAAGGCGATCATCGGCAATTCGCCGATCAAGGTCGGCGTCGAGGCAGCCATCCGCATGGGCTGGGACGCCTTCATCGGCACCGACGGCATCTTCATCGGCATGAACGGCTACGGCGCATCCGGCAAGGGCTCTGATCTCTTCAAGCACTTCGGCATCACCGCCGAGGCGATTGTCGAGGCGGTCGAAAAGAAGCGCGCATAAGCGACTTCAAAGGATTGAATTGGGCAGCCCGGCCCGCGCCGGGCTGCCCTTGCCGAAAATGACGTCATTCTGCCTGTTTAAGGCTGATTTTCCGGCAAAAAGCGCTTATATCGAGGCAGCCGGCCCGCCGGCGCGCGATGGCCGTTTTCGCTGCGGCGGTCTTCGGGGCGTGCGCCCGGCCGTCTCCTGGGGCGTCATCCGGCGGCTTTGAGCTTTGTAAAATATATCTACTCGCGAATAGGGAGTCCCTACCATGACAGTTAAAGTTGCCATCAACGGCTTCGGCCGCATCGGCCGCAATGTTCTGCGCGCCATCGTCGAATCGGGCCGCAAGGACATCGAAGTCGTCGCCATCAACGATCTGGGCCCGGTTGAAACCAATGCTCATCTGCTGAAATATGATTCGGTGCACGGCCGCTTCCCGCACGAGGTCACCGTCAACGGCGACACGATCGATGCCGGCCTCGGCCCGATGCGCGTCACAGCCATCCGCGACCCGAAGGAACTGCCCTGGAGCGACGTCGACATCGCGCTGGAATGCACCGGCATCTTCACTGCCAAGGAAAAGGCCGAGATGCTGCTGGCCTCTGGCGCCAAGCGCGTTCTGGTTTCCGCTCCCTCGGCCGGCGCCGACAAGACGATCGTCTACGGCGTCAACCAGGACACGCTGACCAAGGACGACATGATCGTCTCCAACGGTTCGTGCACCACCAACTGCCTCGCGCCGATCACCTATGTGCTCAACGAGAAGTTCGGCATCGAGCGTGGCTACATGACCACGATCCATTCCTATACAGGCGATCAGCCGACCCTCGACACCATGCACAAGGACCTTTACCGCGCCCGCGCGGCGGCCCTGTCGATCATCCCGACGTCCACCGGCGCGGCGAAGGCGATCGGTCTCGTCATTCCGGAACTGAAGGGCAAGCTCGACGGTTCCTCGATCCGCGTTCCCACGCCGAACGTTTCGGTCGTTGATCTGAAATTCGTGCCGTCCAAGGACGTGACGGCGGAAGAGGTCAACGCCGCAATCAAGGAAGCGGCCGCGGGCAAGCTGAAGGGCGTTCTCGAGTACAATGACGAGCCGCTCGTCTCTCGCGACTTCAACCACGATCCGGCATCCTCGATCTTTGCCGCCCAGCAGACCAAGGTTCTGGAAGGCAAGCTCGTACGCGTGCTCTCCTGGTACGACAATGAATGGGGCTTCTCCAACCGCATGGCCGACGTCGCGGTCGCCATGGGCAAGTTGCTCTAGCGTATCGGCGCGAAAATCGGACCCGATTTTCGGAAAGCATGATGCGTAGTTTCAACAGGTTAGATCGCCGTGCGTGCGAATGGACGCGCGGCGCTCCAAAGTCTCTCGGGTTGTCTTGAACCCTAACCTGCATGTCTGATCTAGCTGGACAACGCTCGGGGGCTGAACGTCTCCGGGCGTTCTTCTATTCGTCTCCGCGTCGTTCCGCGGCTCTCTCGTCCACTTTTTGACGAGTGCCTTGCGTCTGGCGAAGCGCACCTCCATCGAGGTCTGGACTGTATGGCGACGGCCACGAACTGTCATGCCATCCTGCCAAGCGGCGGCCGTTCGCCTTCGCAAACCAGGTGGAAGAGGTCGCGCCATCATTGCCGGCCTCCACTCCAGCAATGGTCACGGGCCACATAAGCCAATCCATCAAATGCCGGGAGCGAACACGGCGGAGCTCAGAATTTCTTCGTCAGATAGGTTGATATCGTGTTCTTCGAAAAATCATAGACATCGATATTCGAGAAGTTCTGCGTGTAGGCATATTCGAGGCGTGGGGCGAAGCCCCTGACCGCCAGATTGCGCAGCGTGATGCCCAGCGAGGCCTGGATACGCTGATCGGAGCGTTTTTCGCCCGCGAGATAGGTTATATCCTGATATCGGCGATCGTCCGCGAAAATCGAGATATCGGAAATCGCTCCGAAACTCCATTCCCGGAAATATTGCGCATTCAGGGAGAACCGGACATAGCTGTTGGTGTCGTTCGCGGCGTCAACAAAGCTGACATTGCCGCCGAAACGCACCGAACTTGCGGACGAGATGGCGTAGAGATGGCTGATTCCCAGCACGGTCTCGCTGCCGTCGAGCGCATCGCGGTCGTGGTAATCAAGCTTGCGCCACAGGCCGCGCAACGTTGTAACGCCCTTTCGGCCCATATTGTGCCTCAGCGAGAAAGCCGGGCCGAGCGACCAGCGATAAGGCTCTTCGCCCTTCATCACATACTGGCCGACCACACCGCCGGTCACCGTCCAGTCACCCATTTCGCGGCGATAATCGACGAAACTGTCGAAGTAGCTCGTGTTGAAGCTGGTATCACGATACCAGTTCCCGTTCACCCCGCCGCCTATGGTGATCGATGAGATTTCATCGAGGTCGAAACGGTAGGATCCGTCCACCCCATAGCCATAGCCGATGCCGCTTTTCTTCTTGGCAGGCAGTATGGGAATGCCGCCGACATAGACGAGATCGGCGTCGGGGGCTTCGGTGATGTTGGTGCTGGGGGCTATGGAGAGATAGCCGCCAAGCGACCAGGGACGGATCGTGCGGGCCCTGGCGGCGAGGCGTTCGTAGAACCTGCGCTCTTCGGCACTGCTGGCGCTTCCGGCCAGAAGTTCGAAGTGATGCAGCGATGCGTTGCCCTCGCCCTGTTCGTAGAGAACGCCGGCAAGTTCGCGCCGGACGTTGCGGGCTTTCGGATTTTGCGAAAGAATGGCGCGAAGAGCGCTTGCCGCTTCCGGCAACCGGCCCTGCTGCTCCAGAATGAGAGCCTGCGTGAAGGCAGCGGCAAGCGTCTTGCCCTTTTCGTCGGCGGCAAAGCTTTCCGCCAGCGCCATTGCATCTTCGTAGCGCCCGTATTCGACCAGCACGCGCACCGCGTCAAAACCGGTCACGCTGGACTGTTTTGCGAAGCCCACTTGCGGAATGCCCATCGTGAATAAGCCAAGGGCGAACGCGAGCATGAAGCGCTTTGTGCGCTCCAGCCGCTGCTCCAGGCCGCGCGCCGGGTCTCGCGCGCGCGGCTCAGATCTGCGGTCGGTCATCGGTCTCAGTCTGCCCGGTTCGCCTGGAACACGCCGATGGTTGCCTTGGTCGGATTGTCGGCATTGTCAAAGGCAGCCACACTGCCGGCCGTCGAACTCGCGCCGCCGCCAAAAAGCGAACCCTTGACGCTGGAGCCTTCGCCGGCCGGATCACCGCCGATCGTCACGCTGTCAGCCACATAGGCAGCGCTGTTCTTGTCCATAGTGCCCGAGAAGCCAACATCGTCCATGGCGCCGATCGGCGCGTCGCCGTCATAGATGGTCAGGTCGCTGAAATCACCCGAAACCGCGCCGTTCTGAAAGTCGACGGTGATTGCGCTCGAGCCGGACACCAGGCCGCCGGCGGCGCCATTCTGCGCCTCGCCGAAATAGTCGCCCCGATAGGTGCCAGTGCCTTCCTGCGGCAGATCGGATATGGTGTCGCCGCTGTAAAGAGCGATGAAGTCGCCGTTCCCCTCGTCATTTTCATCGTCCACGGTGATATACATGGCGCCCGAAGAGCTGTTGTCATCTTCGGAACCGAGGAATGCTTCCAGTGTCGCTGTCTGGCCGTTCAGCTCGGAGGTGCTGCCAACCTCGCTGAAGGACAGGCTCTGGCCGTTATAGGTGCCGGATGTGAAGCTAACCGAAATGTTGCCATTGTCATCTTCGGTATAGTCGCCCGTCGCATCGGCAACCGTCGTGACGGATCCGTTCCTCAGTTGAACAGTGGTTCCGCCAACGGTGTAGCTGCCGTCGCCGCCGCCGGGTTGGCCTCCCGGTGCGCCGCCGCCGCCATTGCCCGGATCCCCCGAAGAACTGTTGCCGGACGTGCTGCTGCATCCGGCCACCGCGATCATTGCGGTGCCTGCTAGAGCAGCCAGAAAGTTCTTGTTCATTGCCCCTAACTCCATCATTCACTTTTGAAATCGCGCATTTTTCAGCGCAGCGCTTGGCGAGGCTAAAGTGAAGATATCGGAAGCGCGCCCCCCATTTGGGGGGTAGGACGGCTCGCCAGCCAAATTATCATTTGGCAAGCGGCTATTCGAGGCTGTTGTTCTGGAGCGATCGCGTTATGCCTTGGCGAAAGGGATCAAACGCAAGAGGCTTGCTTCTTACCGCTTACGGCGCCCGACGTCTTGACTTCCGCGCGCTGTTCCGGCGGGGCGTCACGCAAATGCGCAGCCAGAAGCTCAAAATGGCTGACGACGAGAAGATGGCCGGCGTCCGGTACGATGGCAAGGGGCGCGGCTATCTGTGTCGCCAGCTCGGAAGCGACTTCCGGAGGACACATCTTGTCCTGCGCGCCCTGCAAAAGCGACACCGGCATGGGGAGCGTCTTTGCCTGCGCGGCCCAGTCGCGTTGATTTGTGGCCAGATCGGCGACGATGCTTGTCGTTGAGCGCTCGGCAATCAGGGACAACCAGTCCAGCGCCCATCCGGTGTCGATATAGTGTTCTATCACGGCGAGATCGGCAGGCGATTCGCGATAGCCGTGGCGGTAGGCGCGCCCGGCAAGCTCGGGTCTGCGCGCAATGGCCGCATAAGCCCTGACAAGAGCGGCGAAAATATGCGGGTTTTTCCGGGAGGCATTGGTGAGCGCGCTCTGCAGCCCGCGATTTTTCGACCCTGAGGCCATGGAGGGCGGATGCGGCACTCCGGCAAGCATCAGGCATTCGGTCAGTTCGGGAAAACGCGCCGCGAAATGGACCGCCCAGGAAACGCCCGCGTTTGTCGCCACACAGGTTACCGGGCCGCCAACGAAGTGTCTGATATATTCCGCAACGGCTTCGGTCTGGGTTTCCAGAACATGCGAAGGTTCGGCGCTCGAGGCCCCGGGAGAGAAGAAACGCGGCACGACCAGCCAGCGTAGCCCGTTGCGGTTGAGTATCTTTACCTTGTCGTTGCACAGCACGGTCGGGGAAAGCAGGCTGTGGAAATAAAGGCAGGGCTTTCCCTTCCGGTCGCCAAATTCCCAGACCGGCAATTCAGTGCCGTTTTCCAGCGCAACCGAATGCACGAGAACATCGCGGCCATAATGCCGTCTGAGCAATGTCCGCTCCGGACTGGCCGGCGCTCGGCGGCCGAATGCCTCGGTGAAAAATCCCAGCAAACGGAGGGAGAGTGTGCGCGTGAGCGCAGCCTGGCTGGCGACATCGAATTTCTGGAAGATGACCTGTAACTGCTTGCGCTTGGTATCATAGGAGGTATTGAGCGCCGCGGCGGCCTCCTTCAGGTCAAAACCCGCCAGCAGGCAGCCGAGCAGTTGATATTCACTTCCGGTAAGGCGCGCGCCTGAAGTGAGGGTTACCTCTTCGACAAAGGCTTGATCGAGTTCGAGCGCCAGCCAAAGCGCATCATCCGGTACAGAAGACCAATGGCGTCTCAGGTTGAACAGTACAACCAGCCTGCCATTGCATGCGCGAAAAGCAATTCCCTCGTCACCGTTTTCGGGCAGGGCAAGGTTTTCCGGCAGTTTCTCTGTTTCATCGACACTCAAGACCTTGTCGCCGCCGGCGTCGAAGACAGCCCCTGGAAGATCGAAATCAGGCAATGCCCTGTGAAGAAATTGCCGGATCTCCAATTGCCTGCGGGCATCAAACACGCCCGGCTCGTCGCGATCCCAGTGCTGCGGGAGCGCCGTCGCTTTGAAAGAACTTGGAATTTCGGCCAGACGGGCGATGTGTTGCCTGAAAATCGAGCTTGAAGAGGTCATTCGCACAAGGTCCGGCATTGGCGCCCGATGGTCAAGGAACATGGCGCAAAAACGGCTTATCCGTGCCAAGGAAACGTGGCTGCTTCAAACCGGAGCTGCAAAATATGCCCCTCGAGGGCCCGAATTGGAGCCCCGGTCCCGTCTCGACTTGCGTCCAGCAAGTGCCGGTCTCCAGTCCGGCAATGATCTTGAACCACAAGTCCAGAACCCGGGCCGATGCGCTAGCGCTGTCCGTCTCTGGGCTTTTTTTGTCCGGACATTCCGTCGAGCCATTCCGCAGGCGACCGGATGACAACAAAAAACCCGGCGCGAAGGCCGGGTTTTCGAAAGTTCGTGTCTGACCGGAAGATCAGATGCCGAGCCCGCCGAAGCGCTTGTTGAACTTGGAGACGCGGCCGCCGCGGTCCAGGAGCTGCTGCGAACCGCCGGTCCAGGCCGGGTGCGAAGTCGGGTCGATGTCGAGGTTCAGCACATCGCCTTCCTTGCCCCAGGTCGAGCGGGTCTCGTATTCCGTGCCGTCCGTCATGACGACCTTGATCATGTGATAGTCGGGATGAATATCAGCCTTCATAACTCTCGTTCCTGCAAGCTCGTTACCGGGCCGGCTGCCATTGCGCCCGCCGGGCCTATTGAATAAACAAAGCCGTGTGACCGTAAAAAAGCCCACGGCTGTCGATGAGGTTGCGGTCGCTATACAGGAACGTGGGCCGAATAACAAGAGCCGCCTGACGCAATATCGGGCGGGCGCAAGAGTGAAGGAAATTCCCGTGAGCAGCAGTGCCAAGACGAAGGGCGGCAGGGCCGAGGAGCTCCGCCCGCTGACAGCGATCCTGCCCTATATCGCCGCCTATCGCGGCCTGGTTGCCGGCGCGCTGGTGTTCCTTCTCACGGCGTCGCTCGTCACCCTCGCCCTGCCGGTCGCCGTGCGCCGGGTGATCGACCATGGCTTTTCGACCGATGATGCCCAGCTCATCAACAATTATTTCCTGGTGCTGGGCCTGATGGCGCTGGCGCTCGGCGTTTCCAGCGCGCTGCGTTATTTCTTCGTGATGATCCTCGGCGAGCGGGTCGTCACCGACCTCAGACGCGACGTCTTCGCCCACGTCATCCGGCTGTCGCCCGCCTTCTTCGACATCAACCAGTCCGGCGAGATCGTCTCCCGGCTGACGGCCGACACGGTGCAGATCAAGTCGGCCTTCGGCGCGAGCGCCTCGATCGCGCTGCGTAACCTGATCATGGGCCTCGGCGCGCTGGCGATGATGATCTACACCTCGCCGCGTCTTTCCGTGCTGGTGATCGTCGCGATCCCGCTGGTGGTCCTGCCGCTGATTGCCGCAGGCCGCAATGTGCGCACGCGTTCGCGCGCCGCCCAGGACCAGCTTGCCGACGCCACCGCCTATTCCAGCGAGGCGATTGGCGCGACCCGCACGCTGCAGGCCTTCACCGCCGAGACAATGGCGGCAGGGCGCTATGGCCGCAGCGTCGAGAACGCTTTTGCCGCCGCGCGGTCCACGCTCAAGGCGCGGGCCGGGTTGACGGCGGTGGCGATCTCGATGGTGTTCTGCTCGATCACCGCGATCCTCTGGTTCGGCGCGCAATCCGTGCTCTCCGGCACGATGAGCGGCGGCACGCTCGGCCAGTTCCTGCTCTATTCGGTGCTCGCGGCCGGCGCGCTCGGTCAGCTTTCGGAGGTATGGGGCGAGCTTTCGCTGGCTGCGGGCGCCGCCGAACGCCTGAGCGAGCTTCTCATGGAACCATCCGCCATCAAGGCGCCGGCCAATCCCCTGGCGCTGCCCGCAGAGCCGCGCGGGGCGCTTGACGTGCACGACGTCTCCTTCCGCTACCCGACCGGCGGCGCCAAGGCGGGGGCGCTCAACGGCCTGTCTCTTTCCGTGAAGGCCGGCGAAACGGTCGCCGTCGTCGGCCCTTCGGGCGCGGGCAAGAGCACGCTGTTCTCGCTTCTGCTGCGCTTCTACGACCCTGATGAGGGCGAAATCCGCCTCGACGGCGTCGATCTGCGCAAGGCGGATCCGGACGCCGTGCGCGCCCGCTTTGCGCTGGTGCCGCAGGATGTCGCGATCTTTGCCGCCAGCATTCACGACAATATCGCGCTCGGCAAACCGGATGCGACCCGCGACGAGGTGCGTGCCGCGGCCATTGCCGCCCAGGCCGACGGTTTCATCGAAAGGCTTGAGGATGGCTATGATACCATGGCGGGCGAGCGCGGCATCACCCTTTCCGGCGGCCAGCGCCAGCGCATCGCCATTGCCCGCGCCGTATTGCGCGACGCGCCGGTCCTGCTGCTCGACGAGGCGACCTCCGCGCTTGATGCGGAAAGCGAGACGCTCGTACAGCAGGCGCTTGGCGAACTGATGAAGGGGCGCACGACACTGGTGATCGCCCATCGTCTGGCGACGGTGCTTTCCGCCGACCGCATCCTGGTGATGGATGAGGGCCATATCGTCGAGGAAGGAACGCATGAGGAACTCGTCGCCAGAAACGGGCTTTATGCCCGCCTGGCGCGCCTGCAGTTTTCCACCGAGGAAAGCGCCTGAGCGTCAGGGTTTAGGTTTGCGCCCCGTCGGCATGAAGGTGGCGGCGAAAATCAGCGCGATGCCCGCCCAGACGATGGGCTGCGGCCATTCGCCGAAGACCACCAGACCCATCATCACCGCCAGCGGCAGCGCCATGTGCAGGGCAGGCGTCAGCGCCACCGCATCGGCCATGGAAAAGGCCCTCAGCATGCAGTAGTTGCTGGTATTGACCAGTAGCGCCGACAAGAGCAGCAGCCCAAGATCGCCAAGCCCGATCGGCGACCAGAAGAACATCGCCGGAATGGCCGCGATCGCCGCCATCAAGGCATACATCCAGAACAGCGCCGGCAGGAAAGCCTCGTTCATCGCCAGCATTTTCAGGACGATATTTTTCGCAGCAAGCGCGATTGCCGCCGCGATCGCCACGAGCCCGGCAAGCTGAAAGGCCTCGCTGCCCGGCCTGAGGATCAGGAAGGCGCCGGAAAGGCCGAGCGCAACGGCCAGCCAGCGGCGCCAGTCCGCCTTCTCTTTCAGCAGCACGATCGCCAGCGGAATGACGAAGAAGGTCTCGAGCTGGAACAGCGAGGAAGCCACCGTGAAGGGCAGCAGCGACAGCGAGGTAAAGATCAGGAAGCTGACCAGAACGCCGAGCGCCGAGCGGATCAGCAGCAGGCGCGGCGACTTGATGACAAAGCCCGCCCTGCCCTTCGAAGCCGCGATGGGCAGCACCATTGCCGCAGCCAGTCCGGATTGCACGAAGACAAGCATGACCGGCTCGTGCCGGGACGTCAGTATTTTCGTCAGCGTATCGACAAAAGTGAAGGCGGCAACGCCGCCGATCATCAGAAAGATCGCGACAAGACGGCTGTCGGGCCGCCAGCGCGCAGCCCGTGCGGGCAGAACGAAGGTCATTTCTCACTCCTGAACAAGCATCTGTTCGTCTTGGGATGCTTCCTGGAGGAACCCTCGTCCGCTTGTCAGGAAGAACAGCGTTCACAAAGAACGCGGCGGTTGGGCGCGTCGCGCCGTACCGCCCTTGCGGAGTTCGCAGAATAGAAAAGAGCGCGCCTGAAGGCAAGCCCGGCGCGCCAATGGCGTGGTCACTGCCTCAGCGCTCGGTCAGCTTGAACTCGATGCGGCGGTTCTGGGCGCGCGCTTCCGCCGTATCGCCCGGCGCGATCGGCTGATATTCGGCAAAGCCCGCCGCCACAAGACGGGTCGCCGGCACGCCCTGCGAAATGAGATAACGGACCACGGAATTCGCGCGCGCGGTCGAAAGCTCCCAGTTGTCGGAAAACTGGCCGCCGGGGCGGATCGGCACGTCATCGGTGTGGCCGTCGACGCGCAGCACCCAGTTGATGTCCTCCGGAATTTCCGGCGCGATTTCCAGCAGCGCCGTCGCCAGCTTGGAAAGCTCGGCCCGGCCGTCATCATTCAGTTCGTCGGAGCCGGAGGGAAAGAGAACCTCCGACTGGAACACGAAACGATCGCCGACGACCCGGATATTCTCGCGGTCGGAGAGGATCTGCCGCAGCCTGCCGAAGAAATCCGAACGATAGCGATTGAGTTCCTGCACCTTCTGCGCAAGCGCGGTGTTCAGCCGGCGGCCGAGATCGGCGATGCGCGCCTGGGAGGCCTCGTCCTTGGCCTCGGAAATCTCCAGTGCCTCCTCGACCGCGGCAAGCTGGGCGCGAAGCGCGGAAATCTGCTGGTTGAGCAGCGCGAGCTGACTTTGCGCCTTGGCCGTCAGCTGCCGCTCGGCCTCCAGGTCCTCGGAAAGCGAGGAAATGCGCGCATCGGCGGCATCGCTGGCGCCGGCCCCCTCACTCAGGAGAGCCTGCAGGCGCGACCGTTCGGCCTGGGCCGAGGCAAGCGAAGCCTGCAGCGCGGCGATCGTGTCGCTCGCATCCTGATTGTTGCTTTTCTCCAGCGCCAGAAGCTGAGTCAGCTCGGCGATCTGGCTGTTCAGCCGGTTCAACACCTCATCCTTGCCGGAAATTTCGCGCGTCAGGATGAACTGGCCGATCACGAAGACGGTCAGCAGGAACATGATTGCCAGCAGCAGCGTCGACAACGCGTCGACGAAACCGGGCCAGTAGTCGACGCTGCGGTTGGATCGGCGGTTGCGGGCAAGCGCCATGGCTACCGGTCCCCGAGCTTGTCGGTAAGGCGTTGCAGCGTGCGCCGCATCTCCTGCGATTCCTCATGCTGCGCCTCGATCCAGTCGCGCAGCATCTGCTGCTCGTTGCGCATGTTCTTGACGACGCCCTGGATGCCCTCGGCAAGCTGCGCCATGGCGGGAACGGAGCTTGCGCCCGCGCCGTTCGCCTCGGCAATACGCCTCAGTTCCTCGGCAAGGATTTCGAACTGTTCGGACGAGCCGCTGGCAACGCCTTCAAGCGCCGGCGTCAGGTCCGAGGTGACGTCGGTCATGGTCGAGAGCCAGTTCTCCAGCTCCATGTAGAAACGGTTCTGGGCGCGTCCCGCCTGCAGGTCGAGGAAGCCGAGCACCAGCGAGCCGGAGAGGCCGAGCAGGGAGGAGGAAAACGCCGTGCCCATGCCCGACAGCGGACCGGCAAGCCCTTCCTTCAGGGCGTCCAGCACATCGGCGCTGTCGCCGGAATTCGGATCAAGACTCTGGATGATATCGCCGATGGAGCCGATCGTTCCAAGCAGGCCCCAGAAGGTTCCGAGCAGTCCGAGGAAGACGAGCAGACCGACCAGATAGCGTGATGTATCGCGCTGTTCATCGAGCCGCGTGGCGATGGAATCGAGGATGGAGCGCAGGGAAGAGGTCGAAAGCGCCATGGTCTGGCGGCTGCCGATCAGGGCGCGCATCGGCGCAAGCAGCTTGGGGTCGCGACCGACTCGATCCGCACTTCCCGCAGCGCGGAAGGAATTGAGCCAGGTGACTTCCCGGCGAAGCGCCAGCACCTGCGAGAACACCATCAGCACGCCGATCAGCAGGACGCCGAGGATCAGGCCGTTCAGCCCGGGATTGGTCATGAAATAGGCGTGCGCCTGACGGTAGAGGATGGCGACGAGAAAGCCGACCAGAATCAGGAAGATGACCATGGTCCAGACGAAGGTCATCGGGCTCGACATCTTCTGGGCGTAACCGCGCGGCTGGGATTGGCGGCGATCGTCCTGTTCGAGTTCGAAATCCGACATTGCGTCCTGTCCTCCGCTCATCGCTGGCAGCGGCCCGGCATTGCTGCACGGCCGAACGGGCCCGAAGCACGCCTCCGGTCCGGTATCAAAGCTCTATTCGAAAAAGCCGGCGATTTGAAGAGCGATGCGACGAAAACAGGTCTCGGTCCACCGGAAGCGCCGCGCCTTATTTTTCAAGCCGGCGCTGCAACTGGTCGTAAAGCGCAATCCGGATCATTTCGTTGCCGGCAACGACGCTGCCCGTTTCCAGGCATTGCTGCCCGCCCTTGCCGTCGGAAACGAAACCGCCCGCCTCGCGCACCAGGATCAGGCCGGCAGCCATGTCCCAGGCCGAAAGCCCCTCTTCCCAGTAGCCGTCCAGGCGACCGGCGGCCACATAGGCGAGATCGAGCGAGGCAGCGCCGAGACGGCGTATGCCGGCAACCTCGCCCATCACATGGCGAAGCTCCACCAGGAACTTGCCGTGCTGGCCGCGCCCGAGATGGGGAACGCCGCAGCCGATCACCGCATCGGCAAGATTGCGGCGTGCCGAGACGCGGATGCGCCGGTCGTTGCAGAACGCGCCGCCGCCCTTTTCGGCAACGTAGAGCTCGTCAAGGATCGGATTGAAGATCACGCCCGCAACCACTTCGCCGGAACGCTCCAGCGCGATGGAAACGGCGAACTGGGGGATGCCGTGCAGGAAATTGGTGGTGCCGTCGAGCGGGTCGACGATCCAACGGTGCTGGCCGTCGCTCCCGCTCTCCTCGCCGCCTTCCTCGCCGAGAAAGCCGTAGGTCGGGCGGGCGCGCAGGAGCTCCGTGCGAACGATCTTTTCGGCCTTCACGTCCGCCTGAGAGACGAAATCGGCGGGTCCCTTGATGGAGACCTGCAGGTTCTGCACCTCGCCGAAATCGCGGGTCAGCGACCGTCCCGCTTTGAGCGCGGCCTGAACCATGACATTGAGAAGGGCTGAACGGGCCATGACCGGAAATCCTCGTTTATTGCGCCGGCGCGGGATTACCCGCCGGCAAACAGGCTGTTGGCGGGTTCATGACCACAGAACGGTGCGGAATTCAAGGCCTGTCAGGCATTTGCCCGCGCCGCCGCCGCGCGGGAAACCGGCACGGACAGTATTTTCGTGCGGTTGCGCCCGGCATTCTTGGCCTGGTAGAGCGCGCGATCGGCATAATCGAACGCCTCTTCCAGCTTCGTCTCCCCCACCGTGAAGGCGGCGATCCCGGCACTGACGGTGACCGTGAAGGTCTCCCCCTCATGGGCGAAAACCAGTTTCTCGACGAGCGCACGGATATGCTCGGCGATCCGATAGGCATCATCGACGGAGGTCGAGAGCAGAACCACGGCGATCTCTTCGCCGCCGAAACGGACCACGAAATCGGAACGGCGCATGCGGCTCGTCACGGTCGCCGCAACCCGTTGCAACACCTCATCGCCCCGGGCATGGCCGAAGCGGTCGTTGACGGACTTGAAACGGTCTATGTCAAACAGGACGACGCAGCCATGCCGCTTGTCGGGCGAGACCGACTGGCCGAGGCTGCCTTCGAACTGCCCGAGCGCCCGACGATTGTAAAGCCCTGTCAGCGGGTCGCGCTCGGCGTTGAACTCCACGTCGCGCAGATAGTCGGCGTTGCGCTTGGTGGCCTCGAGCGCCGAGCCGAGAAGGACGATGCCGAGAATGTTCACGAGCGTCAGCGTGAAGCCGATGCTCTCCATCAGCGTCAGCGCGGTGTGAAACTCGAGCATGAACAGCGAAAGCACCATCAAAGCGGCGAGGCAGCCAAGCAGCAGAAAACCGGCCGGCGTGCGCTTGTTGGGAAAAAGCCAGTTGAAGATGATTCCGGCGCCGGCCGCTATGATGATCCCGGCGACGCCCGCCGTCACGCCGTCGCCGCCGATCATGATCCGCGGCAGGACCGTGCAGGCGGCGACAAGGACCGCTCCGCCCGGGCCTGCGAAAGGCCCTGCGAGCGCAATGAACACGGCACGCGCATCGAAGATATAACCGGACTCGAGCACGATCGGGTTGGTCATTGCGGCCAGGGCGCCGCAGGCGAGAACGACAGCGCTAGCATAGTCCTCATACCATTTCCCGCTAAAGTGGCGCAGGACCAGGCCGTATCCCATAACGATCAGGGCGCCCAGTCCCAGGCTGCCAATCATCTGTCCGACAAAGCTAAGCTGCAACAAGCAGTCATTCCCCCACCAAGCCCGCCATCGGTACGGGACAGTCGCATTTCATGCTCTCCGAGTTTCTATAACGTACACGTTAATCGGCGAGGATAACATAGAAAACGAAATGAACTACGCCGCCTCGACCCGTATTAGTATCGCAACGCAATGGCCCGGGACCTGAGCCTTGCCCGCTCCAGAGCCTCCGGAGAAAGCGAGGCAAGCATGTCCTCCATCGCGTCATCCCGCAGACCGACCTTTCGCGCGCTGAGGTAGAAAACGGCGGCAGATTGTTCGTCGACGGGCGTGCCGATGCCGTTAAGATAAAGATAGGCAAGCCGGCTGGCGGCGGCTGGATTGCCCGCAAGCGCGGCGCGGTGCATCCACTCGGCCCCCTCGGCGATGTCGCGCGGCATCTCGGTCCCGTTTATGAGATCGAGCGCCAGTTCGAGCTGGGCTGTGTCATGTTCGCCATTGGCCGCACGGCGCAGCCAGTAGCGCCAGAGCGCGCGCTTTTCGGCAGGCAGGCCGTCAAGCGCGCGGTAGATCTGGGAGAGCGCATACTGCGCATCGGCGACGTCGGCCTCGGCCGCCTGTTCAAACCACGGCAGGGCAAGTTCCAACCCTTCGGCCCCCGGCGTTTCCTGCACAAGGAGGGTCGCATGGTTGAAGGCGGCAATCGGATCGCCAGCCTCCGCCGCCTGCCGGACAAGGTCCCGTCCCTTTCCGTGTTCGGCTTCGTCATCCGAGCCGAGCAGGTACATGCCGTAGCGGTTGAGGGCAAACGGCGCCTGGCTATCGGCGGCCATCCGGTACCAGTCACCGGGCTCGCCCGCCCGGCCCTCCGCGATCAGCTTGCGCTCGACAAGCTCGGCAATCAGCGTTTCCGCCCGCGGATCACCGCGCCCGGCGCGCGCCATCGCCGCCTCATAGGCCGCATCGACGAGACCGCGCTGATAGGCGCCGTAGGCATCGTCCACCGGCCCGCCGTAGGGCGGCTGCGGCGGCGCGGGCGTCTCTTCCTCCATCGCCGGCGTCAGTTGCGCGAATTCGAAATTGTAGGCGTCGGCCGGCCCGTCCGCCTCCATCCCGGGCGGCAACAGCGTTCCGCCGCGCCTCGGATCGCCGGCAGCGCCCGCGACCAGGTCCGCATCGGTCGCGAATTCCCGCGCCGAAATCGCGAGTGCGGCGCCGGGAACCGCCAATGCGAGGATCAGAGCGGCGAGCGTGATGCGGGTGCGGTCGGTCATGACCTCTTCAATAATCAAACCGTGGCGCTTTTTCGTCGAGCGCGGCGTTGATCTGGGCGACCATGCCGGCCGGCCCGCCGGGCGCGGCAAAGACGGCCTTGCCCACGGCGACGAATTCCGCCCAGGTGAGCGCGGCCTCGATCACGCTCGCCGGCTCGCTCCCCGCCATGACGATACAGGGGATTTCGACCATGGACGCCCACCATTCGCCAAGTTCCAGATTTTTCGGATGCGTCTGGGGATGCGTGTCGCCGTCCAGCTTGCCGAAGAAGACGTAGTCGGGGTTAAGTTCGCCAAGCTCGAGCGCATGATGCCGGTCCTTGGGCCCGCTGCCGCCGACGATCATGCGCGGCGAAAACCGATCCATGGCGTCGGCAAGGGCCTCGGTCCCGCCTTCGACATGGATGCCGTCGGCCTTCGCCCGCCCGGCCACGCGCGTATCCCCGGCGATGATGGCGGCGGCTTCATAGTTCTGAATCATCGGCACGATCAGCTCGGCGCGTTTCTGAAAGGCTTCCGCCGTCTCGCCATATTGCGGGAGAATGACCGAGGCCACGTCCCCGCCGCGCAGCGCATCGGCGATGGCCTTCTCCTGCGTCTTCATGTCGGCGATCTCGGGCGCGATCAGCACCAGCCGGCAACGATCCTGTTCCGTATCCATGTTCCTCTATCCCTTCGGCTGCGGCGGAGGCGGTTCGCCCCTCTCGCCATTTCCGGATAAATCCGTTAGAGCGGAGTTTCAACAGGTGCTTTGATTTCATGCTTCCCGATCCGATTTTTTATGCGGCCGCGATCCCCGCAGTTCTCCTCGTCGGCCTGACGAAAGGCGGCATGGGCGGCGCGCTGGCGCTGCTCGGCGTGCCGATCCTGACCTTCGTCGTCGAGCCGGCGACGGCAGCGGCGATCATGCTGCCGATCCTGATCGTCATGGACGCGGTCGCGCTGTGGACGTGGCGACGCCATGGCCACTGGCCGACCCTCAAGGCCCTTTTGCCCGGCGCCCTCATCGGCACGGTACTCGGCTGGTACACCTTCTCGACCGTGCCATTCGAGCTGACCCGCATGCTCGTCGGGCTTGCCACCGTCGCCTTCGCCGGGAAATACTTCTACGACCGCTGGAAGCCGGGCGAAAAGATCGAGAAGCCGCCCAAAGGCCAGCGCCCGGTCGCGGGCGCCTTCTGGGGCGCCATTGCCGGCTATACCAGCTTCATCTCGCATTCGGGCGGGCCGCCCTACCAGATCTACACGCTTCCGCTGAAGCTCGATCCGAAGTCCTACACGGGCGCCAGCGTCCGCTTCTTCGCCATCGTCAACGTGATCAAGCTCGGTCCCTATTACGCGCTCGGCGAACTGGGAGCGCCGAACCTTGCGGCATCGGCGAGCCTTCTGCCCTTCGCCATCGTCGCCACCATCGCCGGAGCCATGGTCGTCAAGCGCATGCGCATGGAGGTGTTCTATCCCTTCATGTACGCCATGGCCTTCCTCGCGGGGCTCAAGCTCGTACTCGACGGGTTTTGAGGGGGCATTGCGGCCGCTGCAAGAACGGCCGCGCCTTCTCTTATGCGGACTATTCGTCCTCGGGAGCCCGAATCATGCCGAGCGCGATCATGTAGGTATCGAGCACGGCCTCTTCCTCCATGCGCTCCTGCTCGTCCTTCTTGCGCAGGGCGATGATCTTGCGCAGGGCCTTGGTATCGAAGCCCGTTCCCTTGGCCTCGGCATAAACATCCTTGATATCGTCGGCGATCGTCTTCTTTTCTTCCTCGAGACGTTCGATGCGTTCGATGATCGAGCGCAGCTGATCGCGCGCAATGCCGTGTGCGTCGTCGGCCATGGTCAACTCCTTGTGCCGCTGAAAATTGTGTCGCTGAAAATGCGTGGGCTCCTGCCTGCCGAAAACCGCAGGCAAGGTCAAGTTCGTTCTTCGCCGCCGGCGTTCATTCCTTCGGCCTGTTGCTTTCGAACGCCGCCTTCTGCTCGTCGCTCGCCGCGCGCTGATGGAGCATCTTCCATTCCTCATACGGCATGCCGTAGATGATTTCGCGGGCGTCTTCCTTGGACAGCAGGAGATCCCGCTCCTCGGCGGCCTCGCGATACCAGTTGGACAGACAATTGCGGCAGAAACCGGCAAGGTTCATCAGATCGATGTTCTGCACGTCGGTGCGTTCGCGCAGATGGGCTACGAGCCGGCGGAAGGCCGCGGCCTCCAGATCGCGTTGCTGCTCTTCGCTCGGTCGGGTCATCATCTCTGCCTCCTTTTCTTCCGCGTCATGCGCGCGAGGGAAAATGCCGGCGTGCATGCAGTGTCTCGTCTTGCGCGAGATCCGCAAGGATGGGTGCGAGACGGTCCGCCCACAATGCGACACCGGCGTCATCGGCAATCAGGTCCTGACGGATCTCGATAAGCGCATGGGCGATGCCCTTGGACATGCAGTGCCGGTTCATCGTATCGCCCTTCAGCGCGCCGTCATAGGGCTCGTTGTCACCGACGATCACGCCCTCGATCGCCGCAAGCGCGGCAAGCAGCGGACGCGCGGCGCGCGGGTCGCCATCCCAGAGCACGCTCGCGTGCCAGGGACGTGCCGTTTCTTTCCAGAAGGGCGTGAAGGAATGAAGCGAGATGACCAGCGGCGGCCTTCCGCAGGCCGCCTCCGCCTCCCCGATCGCCCGCTCGACCGCCTCGTGATAGGGACGATGGAAAAGCGCAAGCCGCTTTTCCCGTTCTTCCGGGGCGAGCGGATGATTGCCGGGAATGATTGCCCCGTCTGATATCCGCATGATCAGCGTCGGGTCGTCCTCGCCGCGATTGGGATCGATCAGCAGGCGCGAAAAGGTCGACAGCACCGCCGGTGCCGAAAGCCGCGCCGCAAGCGCCCTGGTCAGGGCCTCGACACCGATATCATAGGCCACGTGGCGGGCGAAAACGCTGTGCTGAAGGCCGAGAGCGCCATAGTCCCCGGGCACGTCCGCCATGGCATGATCAGCCAGCAGAACCAAACCCGTGTCATATTTACCCGCTATTCTCGCGTAGGCGTTGATCTTCGGCATGGATATCGGCTGCAGAATTAACAATAATGCGGGTGATGGCATAGAGTCGGCATATCGGCAAGCCGCAACCGCGCCATTTGCCTCGCCTGCGGCGGGGCTTTATGATAAAGGCTGCAAATCGATTGAATGCGCCTTCCGCACGGTGACGCAAAACGAGATCTGGCACATGCGACTGAAACCGAATCATCTCACCTTCGGCGCCTCGCCTCATGCACCCAAGAGCATGACGCGGCACCTGCCCCTCCTCGGCCTCTTTTTCGGCGGACTTTTCCTGGCAACGCTCTGGCCGAGCGACCAGGCCCGTGCCGAATTCAGGGTCTGCAACGACACCGCCAATCTCGTGGGCGTTGCGGTCGGCTATCGGGGTGAGGAAGGATGGATTTCGGAGGGATGGTGGCAACTCCCGGCCACCACCTGCGCAACCGTCGTGCCCGGCCCCTTGCAATCGCGCTATTACTATCTCTACGCCGAGGACGCGTCCGGCAGCGGACGTTGGACCGGTTACACCAACATGTGTGTCGCAGAAGAGGAGTTCGAGATTACCGGAGTCCAGGACTGTTTCACGCGGGGTTATCAGCAGATGGGATTTAGCGAATACGACACAGGGCGGGAGGAGAGCTGGACCGTTCAGCTTTCCTCAAGGCCCAGCACCCAAGAAAGTCAGAACTGATGAGACGAAACAGAAAAGTCAAAATCCTCGCCACGCTCGGCCCCGCCTCGTCTGAAGAAGAGCAGATCCAGAAACTCCACGAAGCCGGAGCAGACCTCTTCCGCATCAATATGAGCCATGCCAGCCATGACCTGATGCGCACGCTGATCAAGCGTATCCGCAATGTCGAGGCCCGCATCGGTCGGCCGATCGGCATTCTCTGCGACCTGCAGGGCCCGAAGCTGCGCGTCGGCAAGTTCCTCGACGGCAAGGTCGAACTCGAGATCGGCCAGACTTTCACCCTCGACGACAAGGATGAGCCCGGCAACGAGAAGCGCGTCTTCCTGCCGCATCCGGAGATCCTGCAGTCCGTTGAACCCGGCCACCGCCTGCTCATCGACGACGGCAAGCTGCAGCTGCGCGCGGAGAAATGCGACGGCAAGAGCATCGAATGCACGGTGATTGCCGGAACGATGATCTCCGACCGCAAGGGCGTTTCCCTTCCCGACACGCTCCTGGGCGTCGGCGCCCTGACGGACAAGGACCGCGCCGACCTTGACGCCGTTCTGGAAACCGGCGACGCCGACTGGGTGGCGCTTTCCTTCGTTCAGCGTCCCGACGATCTTGCCGAAGTGCGCAAGATCGCCCGCGGCCAGGTTGGCCTGATGTCGAAGATCGAGAAGCCGCAGGCAATCGAGCGCATCGAGGAAATCATCGAGATGAGCGATGCGCTGATGGTGGCCCGCGGCGACCTCGGCGTGGAAATGCCGCTGGAGACCGTTCCCGGCCTGCAGAAGAAGCTCATTCGCCTTTGCCGCTCCGCCGGCAAGCCGGTGGTCGTCGCCACGCAGATGCTGGAATCGATGATCAGTTCTCCGGTTCCCACCCGCGCGGAAGTCTCCGACGTTGCCACCGCCGTCTTCGAAGGCGCGGACGCCGTCATGCTGTCGGCCGAATCGGCTGCCGGGCAGTATCCGGTCGAAGCGGTCTCCACCATGGCCTCCGTCGCCCGCACCATCGAGCGCGAGCAGCTCTACCCGCAGATCCTCTACGCCCAGCGCCCGCAGCCGGAAGCGACCGGCGCCGACGCCATCTCGCTCGCCTCGCGCGAGATCGCCGAAACGCTGAAGCTGACGGCGATGGTCTGCTACACGGCATCCGGCACGACCGGCCTGCGCGCCGCGCGCGAGCGGCCGAATGTGCCGATCATCGCGCTGTCGCCGGTGGTCAAGACCGCGCGCCGCCTTTCCGTCGTCTGGGGCCTGCACTGCGTGGTGGCCGACGAGCCGACCGATCTCGACACCATGGTCGACGGCGCCTGCCGCATCGTCGTGGACGAGGGCATCGGCAAGCCCGGCGACCGGATCATCATCTCCGCCGGCGTGCCGCTCGGCACCCCCGGCGCCACCAACATGCTGCGCATCGCCTATATCGGCATGGACGGCCGCTCCGGCGTCTGAACCCGCGCAAAGGTGAAGAACAAGGAAGGCCGGGTGCGAATGCGCCCGGCCTTCAGCTTTTGGCCAAGGCCACCATTCCCTCACTCGTCATGCTCGGGCCTGTCCCGCGCATCTAAACACGCGTCGCCGCGACAAGCGTTTCGAATGAAAACAGGAGTGAATTGAGCCAGTTGCCAAGCAGATGCTCCGCTCATGCGGTGACGTGGTTAGATCCTCGGCACAAGGCCGAGGATGACGTCGGTAGAATGGATAGGTTTGTCAACAAACCGAAGGCCGCGTGCCAGAATGCCTGACCTTTCTGCAAGCTCCCTTCCGGCGCTTTATTGCAGGACAGTTCCTCTAGCCGGGCTTTGCAAATCATCTGATTAATTCCTAAGTGTGGACCAACGCTCATTTTCCGGAACAGGATTGTCCGATGACTTCATTTTCCATACTCGATCTCTGCCCCGTCGTTGAAGGCGGCACGGTCTCGGAAGCGCTCGATGCCACGCGGCAAATGGCGCGGCAGGCCGAGGCTTCCGGCTTCACCCGTTTCTGGCTCGCCGAGCACCACGGCATGACCGGCATCGCCAGCGCGGCGACTTCTCTGGTCATTTCCGAGGCCGCGCGGGCCACCGAGACGCTGCGCGTCGGCTCCGGCGGCATCATGCTGCCCAATCATTCGCCGCTGGTGATCGCCGAACAGTTCGGCACGCTGGAAGCGCTCTATCCGGGCCGTATCGACCTCGGTCTCGGCCGCGCGCCGGGCACGGACATGAACACCGCCCGCGCGCTGCGCCGCAATCTGGAGGCCGGCGCCCAGACCTTCCCCAATGACATTGTCGAGCTGCAGAAGCTGATGGACGACCCGGAAGAGGGCCAGCGGCTGATCGCCAACCCCGGGGCCGGCGCCAAGGTGCCGCTCTATATTCTCGGCTCCTCGACCTACAGCGCGCATCTGGCGGCGGCCCTTGGCCTGCCTTACGCCTTTGCCTCGCATTTCGCGCCCGACATGCTGTTTGACGCGCTCCACATCTACCGCTCCAACTTCAAGCCCTCCGCCCAGTGCGGAAAGCCATACGTGATCGTCGGCGTGATGGGAGCGATGGCCGATACGGACGAGGAGGCCGACTACCACTTCACCTCCGCGCTTCAGAGCTTCGTGGCGCTGCGCAGGAATGCGCGCGGCAAGACCCCGCGCCCGGTGAAAAGCATGGATGGCCTCTGGACCGAAATGGAGAAATTCTCGATCGAGCACACCTTCCAGTTCGCCGTCGTCGGCGGGCCGGAAAAGGCGAAGGCGAAGATGCAAGGCTTCATTGCCGACACCAGGGCCGACGAAGTGATCATTTCCGTGCCTGTGCATTCGGTCGAGGCGCGGCTGAAATCCGTCGCCCTGTTCGGTGAATTGCGCGAGAGCCTGGCCAGGGCTGCGGCCTGACGCAGAAAAGCCGCCGGCGCTTGCCCCGGCGGCTTTTCCGCAAATCCAGTCTTGAAGGCTCAGGCCGAGAGTCTGGCCATCACTTCGTCATCGACCTCGAAATTCGAATAAACGTTCTGGACGTCGTCATCATCTTCCAGGTTCTCGATCAGGCGCATCAGCGACGTGGCGCGCTCCTCGTCCACCGGGATGGTGTTCTGCGGCTTCCAGATGGCCTTGACGCTGTCGGCTTCGCCCAGCGTTTCCTGTAGCGCGGAAGAGACCTCGTTGATGTCCTCGAAGGCGCAGTAGATGGTGTGGCCGTCTTCGTCGGAAACCACGTCCTCAGCGCCCGCCTCGATGGCAGCTTCCATGACTGCGTCCGCGTCGCCGGCGTCCGGCTTGTAGACGATTTCGCCGACGTGATCGAAGGAGAAGGCAACCGAGCCGGTTTCGCCGAGCGCGCCGCCGGCCTTGGTGAAGATCGAACGGACATTCGACGCCGTGCGGTTGCGGTTATCCGAAAGCGCCTCGACGATGACGGCGACGCCGCCCGGTCCGTAGCCCTCGTAGCGTACTTCGTCATAGTTCTCCGCATCGCCGCCGGCGGCCTTCTTGATGGCGCGTTCGATATTGTCCTTCGGCATGGACTGCGCCTTGGCGTTCTGGATCGCCAGGCGCAGACGCGGGTTCATGTCCGGATCGGGCGCGCCCATCTTGGCGGCAACGGTGATCTCGCGCGCCAGCTTGGAGAACATTTTCGAACGCACCGCATCCTGCCGGCCCTTGCGATGCATGATGTTTTTGAACTGTGAATGGCCCGCCATGAGCTCCGCCCTGCCTTGATCTTATCAACGATGGAATGGGCGCCTTATAAGGGTGCAGGGCTTCTGGTTCAAGCCCAAGCGCGCTTGAGGGGCGAAGAGCGGCACGGTTCCGCAGAACCTACCACACGCCTTCAAGAAGGATGATTTTCGGCGGACTGGAGAGCGTCCTGAGCGAGACCGTCAGCGAGCGGCTGTCGGAATAGACGACCTCGAAGCCATCGCCCATCATCTCGGCGAAACTTCTCACGCGCGGGCCGGTGCGGTGCATCGGCAGAACGATCGAGGAATAAAGCCGCTCGATGACGTTGCGCATGCTCTCCGCCCCGAGCGTCAGCCCGCCGTCCACGGGCACCATGACCACATCAAGCCGGCCGATCTCCATGATATGGCTGTCGGTCAGTTCATGATGCAAATGGCCAAGGTGCCCGATGCACAGGCCCGCCACCTCGAAGATGAAGATGGAATTGCCGTCCTCCTCGAAACTGCCCCAGGCGCGGATATCCGTGGTGACGTTGCGGATATAGGTATCGCCGACGACAAGATCGTGATCGGCGGCCTCGCCCGGCACGTCGCCCCAGCCGTGCAGCACCATGCCGATCTCCGGATCCGGCGTCAGCGTGAAATGGCTCTCATGCGCCTTGTTCATCGTCGCCACGTCCGGCGGACCGCCGGGGAGCAGGAAGCCGGAATAGTCGGTCGCGATCCTCACCCCCTCCGGCGTCTCGATCAGATAGGTGGAATGGCCGATAAAGGTGATCGTCACCTCCGGCGCCTCATAGGCAACGGGAACGAGGCTCGCGAACCTTACATCCGGCAGGCGTTCGGCAATCGCCTGGCACTGGCTGACCGGCGGGCGCGATTGCGCGGCCGCGCTCGCTGCCGCGAGCAACAGGACTGCAGGAACGAGCATCGCAAGGTAACGAAGCATGGCCATTCCCCTGTTTTTGAGGATGGCATCAGTGTGCGGGAGAACCGCGGAAAGGTCCATGTAAGGCCCTGGCAATGACGTTCACACATTCGTGAAGTCTTCGGGTCGCGCGCAGCTGCCGATGAGCGAGCGGCGCTCTTGCTTTATGGCGGGCCTTCCCCCATCTCGTTTGCCGAAACGAGGCGTGCGGAGAACGAGACAAGATGCGTGACAGGGTGCTGGCTTTGACGACATCCCGGCCGTGGGAAGCCTTTATCCTGACGGTCATCATCATCAATGCGATCACGCTCGGTTTCGAGACCTCCGAGACGGTGATGCAGAGCTTTGCCGGGCCGGCGCTGCTGTTTTTCGACCGGCTCGTGCTGGCCATCTTCGTCATCGAGATCGCCTTGCGCCTTTATGCCCACCGGCTGCGCTTCTTCCGCGACCCCTGGAGCCTCTTCGACCTGACGATCGTGGGGATCAGCCTTCTGCCCGCAAGCGGCCCGCTTCAGGTGCTGCGCGCGCTGCGCATCCTGCGCGCCTTGCGCCTTCTGTCGATGATCCCGTCACTGAGGCGCGTGATCGGCGGGCTCGTGGCCGCCCTTCCCGGCATGGGCTCGATCATCGTGCTGATGGCGCTGGTCTTCTACATCTTCGCCGTGATCGCCACGAAGCTTTACGGCGAGGCCTTTCCCGAATGGTTCGGCTCGCTCGGCGCATCGGTCTATTCGCTGTTCCAGATCATGACGCTGGAAAGCTGGTCGATGGGCATCGTCCGCCCGGTCATGGATGTCTATCCCAATGCCTGGCTGTTCTTCGTGCCCTTCATCCTCTCCACCGCCTTCACCGTGCTCAACCTCTTCATCGGCATCATCGTCTCGGCCATGCAGAAGGAGCACGAGCAGGAACTGCTGGAAGAAAACCGCCAGGCGCGGGAGCCGGAAATGCAGATGATATTGTCGGAACTGAAGGCGCTCAGGCAGGAGGTGGCGGCGCTGAAAAAAGGCCAAGAGCCGGGGCGAAGCTGAGATCAACGCTCCGTCCGACTGAGCACGATCGGAGCGTTGTCTATTCCTAGACCGTCGCTATACCCAGATTCTTGCCGGTAAGCTTGGAAAGCTGCTGCAGGCGGCCTTCGACGCGTTCGCCGATGAAATCGGCATATTGGGCCGGCACCACCAGTTCGAGGTCCACATCACTCTCCTTGCCGGGCAGGAAGTCGAGAGCGCCGACAATCCCCGGCATAGAGGCGGAGAACAGGTAGGCGACGCGGAGCAGGCCGCCGAGCAGCTTGGCGCGCTCGATCAGTTCCGGCGTCGCGATCGTGCCGAGACCGTTTGTGTGGTCGTCGTCGCGCAGGCCTTCGAAGCGATAATAATTCGCGAGCGCAATGAAGGCGCGACCGGGATGGGTGATGCCGTTGAGCGATGAATGGGCGATCACGTTCAGCGACTGCGACCCGCGGAAATCGGGATGGGCGCGCCAGCTGATATCGGCCAGAAGACAGGCCGCCTGGCGGTAGCGCGCCTCTTCCGGCGTTTCCTCCACGCCGAAGCGGCGCAGCATCAGCCCGGTCCAGGCGGCAATTTCGGCTGCATGTTTGGGCGAGCGCGCGCGCAGAAGCGCAAGCTGACGGGCCGCGACCAGAAGCGGGTCCTGCTGTTGATCGTCGGCGCTGAGGAGCGAGTAGAGCAGCCCCTCGCGCACGCCTTGCGCGGAAAAACAGATCGATTTCGGCTCCATGATGCTCAGCACCTCGCGCATGGCGATGGCGCCAAAGGGGAGAAGCATGCGGCGGTTCTTGGAGACGGCCTGCCAGGCCTCGTCCTTCTGTTCCTCGTCCTCGCCGATCCGGTCGAGGAAGGACATCATGTCCTCGAAACCGATCTCGTAGCCCTGCATCATCGTCAGCGGATAGCCGGTCATCTCCATGTGCAGGCGGGCGATGTTACGCCAGGTGCCGCCGACGGCGTAAAAGGTCCGCCCCCGCCCCTTTTCGAGGAAGCCGACCTTCTTCACCTGCTTCTTCGCGAAATTGCGCGCCTTGGTCAGCGAGCCTTCGGAAAGTTCGGAAAGACGGATGCCGCCGAGCGGCAGGGTGATGCCGTCGCCATAGGTCTTGTCCTTGATGTCGATGAGCTCGAGCGAGCCGCCGCCAAGGTCGCCGGCAATCCCGTCGGGCTGGTAGAAACCGCTGATGATGCCGTAGGCGGAGTAGAGCGCCTCTTCCCGGCCGGTCAGAACGCGGATCTCGATGCCGAGAATTTCCTCGGCCGCGGCGATGAAGGCCGGGCCGTTCTCCGCCTCGCGGGCCGCAGCCGTCGCCAGCACGTGCATGGTGACGGAACGGGCCTGCACGGCAAGCGCCTTGAAGCGCTTGAGGGCCCTGAGCGCGCGCTCGACCCCCTCCTCGTTCATCTTGCCGGTAGCGGCGATGCCGCGCCCGAGGCCGCAGAGAACCTTCTCGTTGAAAAGCACCGTCGGCGCGCGCGACAGGCCCTCATAGATAACGATACGAACCGAGTTGGACCCGATATCGACCACGGAGACAGGGTTGATGCCCGGAAGGCGCCCCTGTGCTTCTGATTCGACCATAAACTACCGGCTTATTTATTGTGGCCGGACAACAGCCCGGCGATGAGCTTCGGCGCACTTGATTTCAAAGCTTCACCGCGGCCCGAAAGGCTCGGATTGGTCATGAAGTACTCCTGCGCGTTGAACGGTTCCTCGCCCTCGCGCGGCTCCACACGTCGCGAGGTTCCGTCGGGCAGTATCTCGTAGCTCTGCTGGTTGTCAATGATATTGCCCAGCATGATCTGCGAAAGCACCTGCTCATGCACAGTCGGGTTGGTCAGCGGCACGATGGTCTCCACGCGCCGGTCAAGATTGCGCGGCATCAGGTCGGCGGAACCGACATAGACATGCGCGTTTTCCGAAGGCAGGCCGTGACCGTTGCCGAAGCAGTAGATGCGGGAATGTTCGAGGAAGCGGCCGACGATCGACTTGACGCGGATATTTTCCGAAAGCCCCGGCACTTGCGGGCGCAGGCAGCAGATGCCGCGCACCACGAGGTCGATCTGCACGCCCTCGCCGCTTGCCCGATAGAGCGCGTCGATGATCTTCGGGTCGACGAGCGAGTTCATCTTCATCCAGATCGCGCCCGGCAGGCCGTTGCGGACATGCTCGATCTCCTCCTCGATGTGCTGGAGGATGCGCGGGCGCATGGTCTTTGGCGAAACGGCGAGCTTCATGTTCTGCTCGAGTTCGCCATAGCCGGTGATGAAGTTGAAGACCTCCGCCACGTCCTGGGCGATCTTCGGATCGCAGGTGAAGTAGGAAAGATCGGTGTAGATCTTCGCCGTGATCGGGTGGTAGTTGCCGGTGCCCATATGACAATAGGTCCTGAGATTGCCGTCCTCGCGACGCACCACCATGGAAAGCTTGGCATGGGTCTTCAGCTCGATGAAGCCGAAGACCACCTGCACGCCGGCGCGCTCAAGGTCGCGCGCCCAGCGGATATTGGCTTCCTCGTCGAATCGCGCCTTCAGCTCCACCAGCGCGGTGACCGACTTGCCGGCCTCCGCCGCGTCGATCAGCGCCCGCACGATCGGGCTGTCATTGGAGGTGCGGTAGAGCGTCTGCTTGATGGCGAGCACGTTCGGGTCGCGGGCCGCCTGGATCAGGAACTGGACGACGACATCGAAGGATTCGTAAGGGTGATGAACCACGAAGTCCTTCTCGCGGATCGCGGCGAAGCTGTCGCCGACATGCTCGCGCACGCGCTCGGGAAAACGCGGATTGAAGGATTTGAACAGGAGGTCCGGACGCGGCGCCTTGGTGATCTCCGACAGCGTGTTGAGCGCCAGCAGCCCCGGCAGAACCGCAACGCGATCCTCGGGAACGCCAAGCTCGTGGATGACGAAATGGCGTAGCGATGCCGGCATTTCCGAATCGGTCTCGATGCGGATCACCGACCCCCGGCGGCGCTGTTTCAGCGCCGTCTCGAAATAGCGCACCAGGTCTTCCGCCTCTTCCTCCAGCTCGATATCGCTGTCGCGGATGACGCGGAAGGTCCCGTGGCCCTGCACCTCGTAACCGGGATAGAGCCGGTGGATGAACATGCCGATCACATCCTCCAGCGTGATGTAGCGGATCGCGCCGTCGAGATCCGGCATGCGCACGAAGCGGTTCATGGACGGCGGCAGGCGCAGCAGCGCGTTCATCGGCTCGCGGCCGTGGCGGCTGACCAGCTGCAGGCCCATGGAAAAGCCGAGATTGGGGATGAACGGGAAGGGATGGGCCGGGTCGATCGAAAGCGGCGTCAGAACCGGGAAGATACCCTGCTCGAATTCGTTGGTCAGCCAGGCGCGATCCTCGTCCATCAAGACCGAAGGGCGGACAATCACGACGCCTTCATTGGTCATGTATTGCTGCAGCACGGCCAGGGCCGCCTGCTGTTCCATCTGCAGGTTGTCAACCTCGCGCAGGATATCCGAAAGCTGCTCGGCCGGCGTCTTGCCATCGGCGGACAGCATGGTCACGCCCTGGCGGACCTGACCCTCGAGGCCGGCGACGCGCACCATGAAGAACTCGTCGAGATTGGCCGCCGAGATGGACAGGAAGCGTACACGCTCCAGCAGCGGATGGGCCGGGTTGAGCGTTTCCTCCAGCACCCTTCGGTTGAACTGGAGCCAGGAAAACTCCCGGTTGACGAACCGCGCCGGACTCCGGCTCAGATCCTCGGCACCGTCGAGATCGCTCATTCCATCAACGCGCGACGACAAGTTTTCCATGATTTCAGCTCTTCCCTCTCATAGACCCGGACACAGGGCGCAGCGACGTCGCCGCTCTTCCTGCCGGACTATCCGAATTTGGCAACGAAACTGTGACAGGCGGCAAGACTTGCGCAGTTTATGGGCGCTTGCAAGCGCGCGCTCGTGTTTTTCGCAGGCGTAAAGGGGATAGGATCACATTGTTGCATTTTCACGCAGGGAGAGAACCTCCGCCGCCAAAGCGCGCGTGATCCGGCGTCCGCGCGAAAGCGCGAGCCTGTCGATCTCATCAACGATCCGGCAGGCGCTGTCGAGCGAGCGCTCCATGCGCGAAACGAGGTAGGTCACGACGCGTCGATCCACCTCAAGTTGCCGGTCGGAAAACAGCTTGAAGATAACCTGCTCGAGGAGCTCGTCATCCGGCGCGCCGATCTCGACCACGGTTGCCGCATGCAGCCGCGAGCGGAGGTCGGCGAGCGTAACGGGCCAGAGGCCGGGCAGGTCACGCGCGGTGATCAGCAGGCTGCCACCGTTCTGGCGGACCGTGTTGATGAGATGAAAGAGCGCGGTCTCGTCGAAGTCCGCGCGGTCGGCGTCCTCGAACAGGAACGCGCCCTGACGATAGGGCACGGGTCGGCCGCCGCGCAGATTGTCCGTCACGTCGCGCGCCTGGCTCACCCCTTTCCAGATGGCGGCGAGATGGCTCTTGCCGGCGCCCGGCGGTCCGACAAGCACCACCACCGGCGCGCGCCAGTCCGGCCAGCGGTCGACGAGATCGACCGCTGGCGCGATCGAGGCGGAGACCAGGAGGTGCTCCCGATCCGCGACCGGATCATGGCCGAGGGCAAGCGGCAGCTGCACGGTTTCGCTCTTCCTGGCCACGGCTCAGCCTTCTTCTTCCTTCACCGGCATTGGCTCGTCGCTATGGTGCTCGATCCCGTCCCAGTAAAGATCGCTGGTGAGATAACGATCGATGGCAAAGCGCACGAGCACGCCGACGGCGGCCGCCACCGGCACGGCGACGAGAAGGCCGACGAAGCCGAACAGCACGCTGAAGGCAAAAAGGGCGAACATCAGCCAGACGGGATGAAGCCGCACGCTGCCGCCGACAAGCTTCGGCTGCAGCACGTTTCCCTCCAGGAACTGGCCGAACAGATAGATGCCGAAGACCAGCGCGATCATCCAGAAGTCCGGCCAGAACTGGAACATCGCGACCCCCATGGACAACACGAGGCCGGATGTGGAGCCGAGATAGGGGATGAAGCTGATGAAGCCGGCGAAAAGACCGATCAACGCGCCGAAATTAAGCCCGGCAAGGCTGAGCGCCACGGCGTAGTAGACGCCGAGGATCAGGCAGAGCGACCCCTGGCCGCGCACGAAACCGGAAATCACGCTGTTGATCTCGCGGGCGAGATACCGCACGTCGTCAACCTGGCCGCGCGGGATCCACTGGTCGACCTTGGCGACCATCCGGTCCCAGTCGAGCAGGAGGTAGAACGCAATCACCGGCGCCAGCACCACGAAGGAGACGACGTTGACGACCGCCATCGACGAACTCCAGATACTGCCGAACAGCGAACCGGCGATGGAGGCGCCGCCCGACAGCATCTTGCCGACATTCTCGCTGAGATCAGTCAGTTGGCCGTTCGCCCAGTCGACCAGCTTGCTCAATTGCGTGGTCTGCACATAGTGCTCGAGCGCCGCGATGTATTTCGGGAATTGCTGGACCACCTCGGAGGCCTGCGAGACGAGAAGCGGAATGATGAGCAGCAGGACCGCAATCACGACGATCAGGAAGGTCAGCATGATCGTGGTCGTCGCCCACAGCCGGTTCATCCCGATCTTTTCCAGCCGGTCGGCGACCGGATCGAGGAAATAGGCGAGCGCCATGCCCGCCACGAACGGCAGCAGGATACTGCGGAACACATAAAGAAAGAGCGCCACGAAGGCGGCGAACAGGAGCCAGAAAATGACCTGTCGCCTGAGGCCAGCGCCGCTGATGCGTCTCGTCATCCACCACACTCCGTCGCAGGCAATGCTTGGTCCTTGAAAAAGCAATTGCCGTTCTTGTTGATAAACCCGGTCGTGCCTCTCTCCGGAAGAAGCAACCGGCGCGCTCTGTTTGTTGGGCATTGCGACCCCAGCGTCAAGGCCGAAGAATGGCGGGAAACGGCCCCTCCCCGATATCCACCGGCGGAAAACACTAGGAGGAGCTTGCATTCGGGCCTCAACAACCGGCTTTATTGTGATATCCGGAGGGGCGTCCGGCCTTGCCGCTTGCATCGGGCAACGACCCGTGCAATGCCCTCGTTTCGAATTGGCATGAGGATTGGCCCCATGAGCGACTCCCGCAAGACGAGCGAAACCCGTAAGAACGGACTGACCTATTCCGATGCCGGCGTCGATATCGATGCGGGCAACCTTCTGGTCGAGATGATCAAGCCTGCGGTCAAGTCGACCCGCCGCCCCGGCGCTGACAGCGAGATCGGCGGCTTTGGCGGGTTGTTCGACCTGAAGGCCGCCGGTTTTTCCGATCCCGTTCTGGTCGCCGCCAATGACGGCGTCGGCACCAAGCTGAAGATCGCCATCGAGGCGGCCAAGCATGACACCGTCGGCATCGACCTCGTCGCCATGTGCGTCAACGATCTGGTGGTCCAGGGCGCGGAACCGCTGTTCTTTCTGGATTATTTCGCCACCGGCGCGCTCGATCCGGAAGAAGGCGCGACCATTGTCGAGGGAATCGCCGAAGGCTGCCGCCAGGCCGGCTGCGCGCTGATAGGCGGCGAGACGGCGGAAATGCCCGGCATGTATGCCAGGGGCGATTATGACCTTGCCGGTTTCGCCGTTGGGGCAGCCGAACGCGGCGCGCTTTTACCGGCGGCAAATCTCGAGGAAGGCGACGTGATCTTCGGCCTTGCCTCATCCGGCGTGCACTCCAACGGTTTCTCGCTGGTCCGCCGCGTTGCCGAGATGAACGGCCTCGGCTGGCAGGCTCCGGCCCCCTTCGCGCCGGGCAAGACGCTGGGCGAAGCGCTGCTTGAGCCGACCCGCATCTATGTGAAGCCGCTTCTCGCCGCCATCCGCGAGACTGGCGCGGTGAAGGCGCTGGCTCACATTACCGGCGGCGGCTTTCCCGAGAACATTCCGCGCGTTTTGCCGAAGGCGCTGTCGGCCGAGATCGACCTTGGGGCGATCACCGTGCCCTCCGTCTTCTCCTGGCTGGCGCGCGCCGGAGGCGTCGCGCCGGCGGAGATGATGCGGACTTTCAACTGCGGCGTCGGCATGATCGGCGTCTGCAAGGCCGAAGACCTGGAAGACGTGCTCGAAGTCCTGAAGCGCGAGGGCGAGACCGCCTTTGCGCTTGGGCGCATCATTGCCCGCGGCGACGACATGGCCGGCACGGTCTACAAGGGCATGATCAACCTATGACGAAGAAGCGCGTCGCCGTCTTCATCTCGGGAAGCGGCTCGAACATGGTGCGGCTCGCCGAGGCGGCGCAAGCGGATGACTTTCCGGCGGAGATCGTCGCCGTGATCGCCGACAAGCCGGAGGCGAAGGGACTGGAGAAGGCGCGCGCGCTTGGCATTCCGGCCTACGCCCTCGCCCGCAAGGATTATGACGGCAAGGCGGCGCATGAACAGGCCATGCTGGACCTGCTCGCGGACATAGAACCCGATTTCATCTGCCTTGCCGGCTTCATGCGGCTCTTGTCAGCCGATTTCATACGCGCCTATGCGGGGCGCATCATCAATATCCACCCGTCGCTCTTGCCGCTCTTTCCCGGGCTCGATACCCACCGGCGCGCCATCGAAGCCGGCATGCGGATCGCAGGTTGCACGGTTCATTTCGTCACCGAAGGCATGGATGAGGGACCGATCATCGGCCAGGCCGCCGTGCCGATCCTGCCCGGCGATGACGCCGCAAGCCTCGCCGCGCGCATTCTGACGGTCGAGCATCGGCTTTATCCGGCAGCGCTGCGCCGTCTTGCGGGCGGGGGCGTGCGGATGGAAGCAGGCAAAGCCGTGTTTGCCGGCAACGCGGCGATCGATGCAGATCAGGTTACGATTGCCGTCTAGAGCGCCGTGCGTCCATTCGGACGCACAAAGGACGCTCTAACCTATTGAATCTACGCATCGTGCTTTCCGAAAATCGATTCCGATTTTCGGGCCGATGCGCTAGAGCCCCTGGATAAACGGATTGGTGCGCCGCTCCTCGCCGATGCGCCCGCCGGGGCCGTGGCCACAGATGAAGCCGACATCATCTCCGAGCGGCAGAAGCTTGGTGCGGATCGAATTCAGAAGCGTCTGGTGATCGCCGCCCGGCAGGTCGGTTCGGCCGATCGAGCCATGAAACAGCACATCGCCCACATGGGCGAATTTCTGGCGACGATTGAAGAAGATCACATGCCCCGGCGAATGGCCGGGCGTGTGGAATACCTCGAATTCATGCGCGCCGAAACCGAGCACCTCCCCCTCCGTCAGGAACCGATCGGGATAGGCATTGCGCACCATGCCGGCCATGCCGAAGCGCTCGGCGCTTTCCTCGATCGCCTCGAGGATCGGCTTGTCGTCCTTATGCGGGCCGATGATTTCAAGCCCGAGCTGCTCCTTCATCTCCATCGCGCCGCCGGCATGGTCGAGATGGCCATGGGTCAGCCAGATCGCCTGGAGCTTGATGCCGTTTTCCTCGACCGTCTGGATGATCACCTCGGCATCGCCGCCCGGATCGACCAGCACGCCTTCGCGGCTTTCCAGGTCGAACAGCACGGTGCAGTTCTGCTGCAAGGGTGTGACGGGAATGATCCCGGCCTGAAGCTGTGCCATGGTCTTGATTGTCTCTTCCGTCTGCCGATCGTCCGCCGCGTCTTCCATTTCGCGGTGAACCGCACTAAACCTATTGCAACACCTATGTCAGACTTGGTTTGATTGCAAAACCCCGGGCCGTCGGGAAATGCAAAACGGCGAAAGGACGCAAGGCTCCGTGCCGAAGAGCGAAGCGATAAGAAACGAAGAACCGGCTGTCCGCGATGACGGCGAGGCCGCGTTCGAGATCGTAGAGCTTCTGTTTTTCGCCTACCGCGATTTCACGTCCGATCCGGACGCGATTCTGGGCGAAATCGGCTTCGGGCGGGCTCACCATCGCGTGGTCCATTTCGTCGGCAGCCGACCGGGCATGAGCGTCGCCGACCTTCTGGAGACGCTGAGCATTACCAAGCAGAGCCTCGCGCGGGTTCTCAAGCAGCTGATCGATGCCGGCTATGTGCGCCAGACGACGGGGCCGGAAGACCGCCGCCAGCGCCGCCTGTTCCTTTCTGCAAGAGGCGAAAGCCTGCGTCAGGAACTGCTCGCGCCGCAGCTCGAACGCATCAGCAAAGCCTTCGGCGGCCTCGATGCCTCCGAGCGGGACGCCGTGAAGACCTTCCTGTCGCGGATGTGCAATGACGATCCCGCGGCTTTGTGCGGCGCCTTGCTCTCCTCCAATGACGGAAAGCGACCATGACCAGGGACATCGCAGACGACGCCCCCCACCTTCTGATCGTCGACGACGACACCCGTATCCGCACGCTTCTGAAACGCTATCTCGGCGAACAGGGCTACAGGGTTTCAACGGCCGGAGATGCGGCCGAGGCGCGGCGCAAGCTCGAGGGCCTCGATTTCGACCTTCTGGTGCTCGACGTGATGATGCCGGGCGAGGACGGCGTTTCGCTCACGCGCGACCTGAGCAAACTCCGTCCGATCCCCGTGCTGCTCTTGACCGCCAGGGCCGAGGCCGATGCCCGGATCGAGGGGCTTGAGGCGGGCGCGGACGACTATCTCCCCAAGCCCTTCGAGCCGCGCGAGCTTCTGCTGAGGATCAGCAACATCCTGCGCCGCGCCCAGGCGCCGAAGACGCCGGCGATCGAGCAGATCATGTTCGGGCCCTACACGTTTTCGCTCGGCCGCCGCGAATTGAAGAAGGGCGCGACGCCGATACGGCTTACCGAGCGGGAACAGGACATCATGTCGATGCTGGCGCAAAAGGCCGGCGAGACCGTGGCGCGTTACGACCTCGTCAGCTCGGACGCCGAGATCAACGAGCGCACGATCGACGTGCAGATCAACCGGCTGCGGCGCAAGATCGAGAGTGATCCGGCAAACCCGCGCTACCTGCAGACGGTGCGCGGCATCGGCTATCGTCTGAACCGGGAATAACAGGTCTTGAGACAACTCAGCCAAAGCCTGAAGGATGTGTGCGGGAAACTTGCCGACAGACTTCACACGGCCTATCGCGCCCTTGTCCGGCTGCCGGGCCTCCGGCATCTCTACTACGCCTACAAGACAGTGGCCCGCTGGACCCATCACCGCCTGCCGCGCGGTCTTTTCGCCCGCTCGCTGCTGATCATCATCATGCCGATGCTGTTGCTTCAGGCCGTCGTCGCCACCGTCTTTATGGAGCGGCACTGGCAGATGGTCACCCACCGCCTCGCCGACGCGGTGACCGGCGATATCGCCGCAATCATCAACCTGATCGACACGACCGACCCCGATTACCAGGACGAGATCGTGTCCATCGCCGCCCGTGACATGGGGCTGAGGGTCGCCATCGAACCAGACGGCAAGCTGCCCCCGCCCCTGCCGAAGCCCTTTTTCGGCCTTCTGGACCAGGTTCTGGCGGAACTGATCTCCGCCAAGATCGGCCGCCCCTTCTGGATCGATACGCTCGGCGATTCGCGTTTCGTGGAGATCCGCATCAAGCTCGACGACGGCATATTGCGGATCTTCGCCCGCCGCTCGATGACCTATGCCTCGAACACGCATATCTTCATCCTGTGGATGGTCGGCACGTCGCTGGTGCTGATCGGGATCGCAACGCTGTTCCTGCGCGGCCAGATCCGCCCGATCCTCAGGCTCACCCAGGCGGCGGAGGACTTCGGCAAGGGCCACCGCTCCTCGCGCCCCTTCACCCCGCGCGGCGCCATCGAGATCCGCCGCGCCGGCCTTGCCTTCATCCTGATGCGCGAGCGCATCGAGCGGCAGATCGAACAGCGCACCACCATGCTGAACGGCGTCAGCCACGACCTGCGCACCATCCTGACACGGTTCAAGCTGCAACTCGCCCTGATCGGCGACAGCCCCGAAGTCGAGGCGCTCAATCTCGATATCGAGGAAATGCAGAAAATGCTGGAGGGCTATATCGACTTTGCCCGCGGCGATGCCGAGGAGGTCACCGGAACGGCCAGCCTTTCTGCCCTGTTCAAGCGCCAGCAGGAGGATTTCGAACTGTCGGGAAAGTCGCTGGACTACGTCATCGTCGGCGATGATGCGGTGACGGTGCGGCCCAATGCCTTCGCGCGGCTCATCGCAAACCTTGCCTCCAATGCCAAGCGTCACGCCAACCGCCTGGAAATCACCGCCGAACACGGCGAGAAATGGCTGACGATCTCCTTTGACGATGACGGGCCGGGCATCGCCCCGGACATGAGGGAGGAGGTGTTCAAGCCGTTCCTGCGGCTCGACAATGCCCGCAACCTCGATTCCTCGGGCACCGGCCTCGGCCTTGCGATCGCCCGCGACATCGCGCGCGGACATGGCGGCAATGTGGTGCTCTCGGAAAGCCCGCTCGGCGGGCTCAGGGCAACCATCCACATTCCGTGCTGATTGTTCAGTGAAGCTTCGCGCCGTTTTCGACCGGCTTGTCGATGGCCGCCAGCACGATGTCGCCATTGGCATCGGCCATGCCGAGGGTCAGCACTTCCGAGCGGAAGGGGCCGATCTGGCGGGGCGGGAAATTCACCACCGCCATCACCTGCCGGCCGACAAGGGTTTCGGGCGTATAGTGCACGGTGATCTGCGCGGACGATTTCCTCACGCCGATATCGGGGCCGAAATCGATCTTCAGCTTGTAGGCCGGCTTGCGGGCCTCCGGAAAGGTCTCCGCCTCGATAATTGTGCCGGCGCGGATATCGACCTTCAGGAAGTCGTCAAAGGTAATCTCGTCCGTCATTCAGCCCGCCAGTTCGCGCGATCGGTTGCAGGCGGCTTCCAGCGCCCGGTCGAAGACCGGCTGCAGGCCGTCCTCGGCCATCAGCTGCTCGAGCGCTGCGGCCGTCGTGCCGCCGGGCGAGGTGACATTCTTGCGCAGCGTGCCGGCGTCGTCCTTCGAGCCGTCCATCAGCGCGCCAGCGCCGATCACCGTGCCGCGCGCAAGCCGCATCGCAAGCTTCTCGTCAAGCCCGAGCTTGCGGCCGGCTTCGGCCATGCACTCGACCAGGTAGAAGGCATAGGCCGGACCGCTGCCGGAAATCGCGGTGACGGCGTCGATATCCGCTTCCTTTTCCACCCACTCGACCTGGCCGACGGCGGCAAGAAGCGTATCAGCCTCCTCGCGCGCGGCCTCGGTGACGAGGCCATTGGCAAAGGCGCCGATGACGCCGCGACCGACCATGGACGGCGTATTGGGAATGGTGCGGATCATCGCCAGCTTTCCGAGCCGCTCCTCGAAATAGGAGAGCGTCTTTCCGGCGGCGACCGAGATGATCAGCGTATTCTCGTCTATCACCGGGGCCAGCGTATCGAGCACGGCATACATGACCTGCGGCTTGACGGCGAGAACCAGTATTTTGGCCTTGATATCATCCGGCGGCGCCACATGGTGACGGATGCCGCTGCGATCGAGCAGGCTCTTGATGCCGTTTGAAGGGTTCGGATCGATCACCGTGATCGCCTCGCGACGCACCCCGCCCGCGACCCAGCCCGAAAGCAAAGCGCCGCCCATATTGCCGGCGCCAACCAGCACCAGTCCTTCGATTTCGCCGAGGTCTGCCATATCAGGCCTCTCCAACCGTTTCGAACATCACCGCCTTCATCGCGTCCTCGGCAGACATGCCGGACCAGACGACGAACTGGAAGGCCTGGAAGTAATTCTCGCACGCATCGAGCCCGTTGGAAAGCGTACCCTCGACCTGCTGGTTGGTGGGCTCCGCGCCGCCCGCCAGAAGCAGCGAATGGCGGAAGACCACCACATTCTCATGCGGCCAGAAATCGAAATGGCCCATCAGAACCTGGGAATTGACGCGCGAAAGCAGACGCACCAGTTCGGTCACGCGATGATCGGGCACACGCAGGTCGAAGGCGCAGGCAAGGTGCAGCGCCTCATGCTGGCTCATCCACGAGAATGAGACGTGATAGTCGGCCCAGCGTCCGCCGACCGTCATGGCGATCTCATCCTCGCCCGAACGCTCGAAACTCCAGTCATTCGTGGATGCCACGAACTCGATCATGTCGACCGGATTGTTCAGACGTTCAATTTCCAAAAGACCAAGACCCATGAACCACCTTTTCCGGTTGCCCGCTTCCGGTTCCGGCCAGTTTCCTGACCGGCCTCCCCGCAATGCGCCACCGGCTTAATTTCGAATCATCTATTAAAATCAGTGTATAACGCGCAAACGCCAACACCAGCCCCCAGGCCGCGGCTTTGCCATCATCGGTCGTTTTCGCGTTCGGAAAATGATTCAGGGGCAGGGCCTAAATGATTCAGTGAATTGCCTTTTTTAACCATGTCCACAGGCCGGATTTTTTTTGGGGGAAGTCGCTGAAAGAATGCGCAAACACTGTTTCCGGGCTTGGGGACGCCCAGTTCCGATGACAGCGCTGGCTTGCGGGCGCGGAAAAGCAGGCCCGCGCGGGCCTGCCGAAACGGCCGATGCGCCCGCCGGCGATGCCGGCGCGTGCATGAAATGTGTGAAGGCCGCCCCTGGAGGCGGCCTTTGCTGCTTTGTCCGGATTGCCGTAATCAGGCGACGTCCTGCAAACGCCCGGAGAGCGTGAACAGCAACCGGTCGGAGCCCGCATCAACCTTGACATGGGTGCCGTCGGCGATTTCGCCGCCGAGGATCCTCTCGGCCAGCGGATCCTGCACCGCCGTCTGGATCACGCGCTTCAAGGGGCGCGCGCCATAGGCCGGGTCATAGCCCTTCTCGGCGAGCCAGTCGCGGGCTTCCGGCGTCAGCTCGATCTCGATCTTGCGGTCGGACAGAAGCTTTTCGAGCCTGCCGAGCTGAATATCGACGATCGCGCCCATATCCTCGCGATGCAGCCTGTGGAACAGGATGATATCGTCGACGCGGTTCAGGAACTCCGGCCGGAACGACGCCCGGACGACCTCCATCACCTGCTCGCGCGCGGCCGAACTGTCCTCATTTTCGCCAAGCTGGGTCAGGAACTCCGAGCCCAGATTGGAGGTCATGATGATGATCGTGTTGCGGAAGTCGACCGTGCGGCCCTGGCCGTCGGTCAGCCGCCCGTCATCGAGCACCTGCAGCAGCACGTTGAAGACATCCGGATGGGCCTTTTCGATCTCGTCGAACAGGACCACCTGGTACGGCCTGCGGCGCACCGCCTCGGTCAACATGCCACCCTCGTCGTAACCGACATAGCCGGGAGGGGCGCCGATCAGGCGGGCCACGGAGTGTTTCTCCATGTATTCCGACATGTCCATGCGCACCATCGCCGTTTCGTCGTCGAAGAGGAAGCGGGCGAGCGACTTGGTCAGTTCCGTCTTGCCGACGCCGGTCGGGCCCAGGAACATGAACGAGCCGATCGGGCGGTTCGGGTCCTGCAGGCCGGCGCGCGCGCGGCGAACGGAGCGGGAGACCGCCTGCACGGCATCACCCTGGCCGACGACCCAGCGGGCCAGTTCGTCTTCCATCCGGAGCAGTTTCTCGCGCTCGCCTTCCAGCATCTTGTCGACCGGGATACCGGTCCAGCGGGAGACGACCTGGGCGATATTGTCGGGCGTGACAACCTCCTGCAGGATGGAATCGGTGACCGTATTGTCCTCGGTTTCGGCCTCGGCCAGTTCCTTTTCCAGCTTCGGGATCGTGCCATAGGCAAGCTCGCCGGCCTTCTGGTACTCGCCGCCGCGCTGGGCGATCGCGAGCTCGTTGCGGGCCGCATCCAGCTGCTTCTTCAGGTCGGCAGCCTTGTTCAGCTTGTTCTTTTCCGACTGCCAGCGCGCCGTCAGCGTATCGGCCTCTTCTTCCAAAGAGGCGAGTTCGCCTTCAAGCCTGGAAAGCCGGTCCTTCGATGCCGTGTCGGTTTCCTTCTTCAGCGCCTCGCGCTCGATCTTCAGCTGGACGATCCGGCGGTCGAGTTCATCGAGCTCCTCCGGCTTGGAATCCACCTGCATGCGCACGCGGCTTGATGCCTCGTCCATCAGGTCGATGGCCTTGTCCGGCAGGAAGCGATCGGTGATGTAGCGGTTCGAAAGCGTCGCGGCGGCCACAAGCGCACTGTCGGAGATGCGCACCTGATGGTGCTGCTCGTATTTCTCCTTCAGGCCGCGCAGGATCGAGATCGTGTCCTCGACCGTCGGCTCGGCAACCATCACCGGCTGGAACCGTCGGGCAAGAGCCGCGTCCTTTTCGACATGCTTGCGGTATTCATCAAGCGTGGTCGCGCCGACGCAGTGCAGCTCGCCGCGGGCAAGCGCGGGTTTCAGCAGGTTGGACGCATCCATGGCGCCATCGGCCTTCCCGGCGCCGACCAGGGTGTGCATCTCGTCGATGAACAGGATGATCTTGCCGGCTTCGGCCTGAACCTCGTTCAAAACCGCCTTCAGCCGTTCCTCGAACTCGCCGCGATATTTCGCGCCCGCAATCAGCGCGCCCATGTCGAGCGCCATCAGCTTCTTGTCCTTCAGGCTTTCCGGCACATCGCCATCGACAATGCGCAAGGCAAGGCCTTCCGTGATCGCCGTCTTGCCGACGCCGGGCTCACCGATCAGAACAGGATTGTTCTTGGTCCGGCGGGACAGGACCTGAATGGTACGGCGGATTTCGTCGTCGCGGCCGATCACCGGATCGAGCTTGCCGTCGCGGGCATCGGCCGTGAGGTCGCGCGCATATTTCTTCAGAGCGTCATAGCCTTCCTCGGCGCTGGCGCTGTCGGCGGTGCGGCCCTTGCGGATCTCGTTGATGGCCTCGTTCAGCCCGTTCGGCGTCACGCCGGCGCCTTCCAGCGCCTTCGCCGTCGACGCGGATTTCTCGATCGTCAGCGCCAGAAGCAGCCGTTCGACCGTGACGAAACTGTCGCCGGCCTTCTTCGCTGCCTCCTCGGCGGTGTTGAAAACCTTCGCCAGCGGCTGGGAGAGATAAATCTGGCCGTTCCCGCCGGAAACCTTGGGGATCCGGGCGAGCGCCGCGTCATTGGCGAGGCGCGCCTTCTTGGCATCGCCCCCTGCCCGCTCGATCAGCGAGGCGGCCATGCCCTGTTCGTCGTCGAGCAGCACCTTCAAGAGGTGCTCGGCGCCGAACTGCTGATGGCCTTCGCCGAGAGCGTAGGTCTGCGCGGATTGCAGAAAGCCGCGCACGCGTTCGGAATATTTCTCGATATTCATGTCCTTGCCTCCATTCCTCGCCCGGCCCTTTTGAAGCGACAGGACGATGACCTAGAAAAACCCCCTCAGCGAGGCGGGCCTGATTATGCGGCGCAAACGCCGCTCAAGGTCTGATATGGGTGCAGACAGGATGGCTTTAAAGAGCACCGCCGGAGAATTTGTTGCTGATATGCAACACCAGCTAAGCCCCTCAGCTATGGGCAAAAATGTCGGTTTCCTCCCACCCCAGAAGGTCGAGCTTGGCCCTGGTCGGAAGGAAGTCGAAGCAGGCGCCGGCGAGCGCCATGCGGTCCTCGCGCATCAGCCGTTCCATCAGCTTGTCGCGCAGGCGGTGGAGATAGAGAACGTCGGAGGCGGCATAGGCGAGCTGCGCCTCGGAGAGCGTTTCCGCCGCCCAGTCGGAGGATTGCTGCGCCTTGGATACATCGACCTCGAGCATCTCCTTCAGATTATCCTTAAGACCATGCCGGTCCGTATAGGTCCGCGTCAGGCGCGAGGCGATCTTGGTGCAGAACACGTTCTCGGTCGTCACGCCGAATGTGTAATAGAGAACGGCGATATCGAAACGACCGAAATGAAAGATCTTCTGGCGCGAGGCATCGGCGAGCATGGCGCAAAGGTTCGGCGCTTCCTTTTGGCCCGCATCAATCTGGATAACGTCCGCCGTCCCGTCGCCCGGCGAGATCTGCACCACGCACAGCCGGTCACGACGCGGCACCAGCCCGAGCGTTTCCGTGTCGATCGCGATCGCGCCGGTATAGCGGGCGGCATCCTCGGCCGGAATGTCGTTTCTGTGGACGCGGATCTCTTCGTTCATCCATTCTTCTCCGTGGGCTTTCGTGCTGCAACGTCATGGGGTCATAGCGGATCGCCGGGCAAGACGATAGAAGAAAAGCCCGTATCGAACGCAATCGGCGGGCGCCGGCGGGCGTTGTGCACGCGCTCCGGAATGGCTATCTGGGGACACTTCTGAGAAAAGCGAAAGGCAAGGACGATGACTGGCAGGAGGATTATAGCGCCACTCTCTGCGCTCTGGAGGCGTCACCGGGGCCTCTGCGTCGCATTCGTCGTCACCGGCTTCATCACGCTCGTCTTTGCCTTGCAGTTCGTCCTTTCCGTCTTCTACTGGCGCAATCCGGAAAACCGGAACCTCGAACTCAAGGGCTGGATGACGCTGGGCCATGTCGCCATTGTCTATGACATCCCGGCGGAAGAACTTGCGGAGGAGCTGGACCTCGTTCCCGACAGTCGCAGCCGGCGGATGATGCTCCGCCAGATCGCCCGCATCAAGGGCATCTCGCTTGAAGAACTGGAGGACGAGATCGCCCACGCCCTCGATGATTATGAGGACGAAAAGGCCGAGCGCGATGAGTGAGCAGCTTCTGGCGCTGCTGCCGGTCTACGGCGTGCCCGTGATCGGCTTTGCCGTATTTCTGGCCTGTTGCGGCATTCCGCTGCCGACGGCCGTGATCATGCTGTTCGGCGGCTCGCTTGTTTCAACGGGCGACCTGACCTTCTGGGCGGTCTACACGGTCTGCGTCGCGGCGGCCTGCAGCGGCGACCAGGTCGGTTACTGGGCCGGACGGATCGGCGGCACCGGCTATGTCGAGCGTTTTGCCGCGCGCGGGCCGAAGCGCCAACGCCTCGTCGACCGCGCCCGCGACTATCTGGAACGCCGGGGCGTCATCGCGATCTTCATCACGCGCTGGCTGCTGGCGATGATCGGCCCCTACATGAACCCGGTCGCGGGAGCGGCGGGCATGCGCTGGAAACTGTTCATTGCCGCCGCCATTCCCGGGCAGATGCTCTATGTACTGATCTACACGCTGCTCGGCCTGGTCTTCTCCCACAACATCATCGCCGTGGCCCAGATCGTCGGCAATGCCAGCGGCTTCCTGGCGGCGGGCGTGGTCACGCTCGCGCTCTTCTGGTACATGACCCGCGTCCTGCATTTCTCCTGGAAACGGCGACGCCGGCGCTATCTGAAGCCGCGCGGCCGGCGCAACCGGCACTGAGACCGAGGCGCCCTTCCGCAATGCTTCAGGGCGTCATCAAAACGCAGTCAAAACGTCATCGAGATGTAATGCCGCGGGACTATCGCGGATGCGCAGCTATCTTCACACACTCTTTACCAAGAGGTTTCCATGCGCGCACGTCTCGCACTTCTCGCAGCCGCGACCTGCCTTGCCGGCACGGCCCAGGCCGCCACGATCTATCCCCTCGACCGCGCCACCATCCTGGTCGGCTCGCCCTTCGATTTCAAGGTCGAACTCGATTCGGTCCATGACGCAGGCGACATCGAAGTCACCGTCAACGGCGAAGCCTACGCGGACGTCTTCGGCGCTGACGCCGAATTCGTCTCCGACGAAAAGGGCAAAAACGACGAAAGTCTCGGCTCCGCCCTGATCCTGCGCGAGCTCGCCCTCGGCGAGGCCGGCGACTATACCGTTGCCGTCAAGGCCGGCGACGAGACGAAGGAAGTCACCTGGACCGTCTATGACACGCCTGAAATGCCGAAGGCCAAGAACATCATCTTCTTCGTCGCCGACGGCATGTCCATGGGCCACCGTTCGGCTGCCCGCATCATGTCCAAGGGCATGACCGAGGGCAAGGCCGACGGCCGGCTGAACGCTGACGACCTCGACCGGATGGCGATCATCGGCACCTCCTCGACCCATTCGGTCGCGACCGACTCGGCCAACACCATGTCGGCCTACATGACCGGCCACAAGACCCGCGTCAACGCGCTCGGCGTCTATGCCGACCGCACGCCCGACAGCCTGGACGATCCCAAGGTCGAGACCATTGCCGAGGCGCTGCGCCGCCAGACCGGCAAGTCGATCGGCGTCGTCTCCACCGCCGAGATCGAAGACGCGACGCCGGCCGCCGTTGTCGCCCACACCCGCCTTCGCGCAGACAAGGCCGAGATCGTCGGCATGTTCTACGACGTGAAGCCGGAAGTCGTCCTCGGCGGCGGTTCCGCCTACTTCCTGAAGTCGGATGTCCCCGGCTCCAAGCGCAAGGACGAAAACGACTATATCGCCATGTTCCAGGATGCCGGCTACACGGTCGTCACCTCCGCCGACGAGCTGGCTTCCGCCGAAAAGACGCAAGACGGAAAGCTGCTCGGCCTGTTCCACACCGGCAACATGGATTCAACTCTTGACCGCAAGTTCCTGAAGACCGGCAGCGTCGACAAGTTCCCGAACCAGCCCGGTCTCGTGGACATGACCACGGCAGCCATCGACCAGCTTTCCAAGAACCCGGAAGGCTTCTTCCTGATGGTCGAGGCCGCCAATGTCGACAAGATGTCGCACCCGCTCGACTGGGACCGCGCCGTCATCGACATGATCGAGTTCGACCAGGCCGTCGGCGCCGCCATGGAGTGGATGAACGCCAATCCGGACACGCTGATCGTCGTCACCGGCGACCACACCCACGGCTTCTCGGTCATCGGCACGATCGACGATGAGGTCCAGGCGGACGAGATGCGCGACAAGGTCATGACCTATGACGACGCCGGCTTCCCGAACTACACGGACGAAGACGGCGACGGCTATCCGGACAAGGTCGACGTCTCGCGTCGCCTGGCCATGTTCGCCAATAACTTCCCCGACTACTACGAGACCTTCCGCCCGAAGCTGGACGGTCCGTTCGAGCCGGCCGTGAAGGACGAGAACGGCCGCTACGTCGCAAACGAGGCCTACAAGGATGTTCCCGGCGCGGTTCTGCGCACCGGCAACCTGCCCTATGACGCCTCGACCGGCGTTCACGCCGTTGACGACGTTCTCCTGCAGGCGACCGGCCCCGGCGCCGAAGGCTTCAAGGGCTATATGGAACAGTCCGACGTCTACGAAGTGCTGGCCGATGCCTTCGCCCTCGGCAACAGCCAGAAGCAGTAGGCTTCACGTTCGAGACGGGACCGGGCGGGTTTCGCCCGGTCCTCAGACTACCGATGAACCTACTCTTTATACGGACGTCATCCTCGGGCTTGTCCCGAGGATCTAACCACGATCCCGCACGAGCGGAGTAGCGTTTTGGAAGAAGTTGTATTCCAAATGACTTCTCGTCCGGGACGCCTGCCGAGTAGAGGCGTGCTTAGGTGCTCGGGACAAGCCCGAGCATGACGGCGGAGATTGGAGCAGGCTTTGTCAACCAGCTGGGGTCCGGGCGGCTTACGCCCGGTCCTTTCCCGTCAGGAGAACTGATCCGATGACCACTCTGCCCTTTTCCCGCCGCGGCCTGCTTGCCGCAGCAAGCGCGCTCGGCGTCGGCCTTGCCCTTCGCCCCGCTCTTGCCGCCGCCGCCGACCTGAATTTCGATGAACTCTACGGCTCGTTCAGTCCGCTCGGCCTCGAATTTTCCGACAAGGTGAAGGACCTCACCGGCGAAAAAGTTTCGATCCGCGGCTTCATGGCGCCGCCGCTGAAGGCCGAGGCGCAGTTCTTCGTGCTCTCCGAAATCCCGATGGCGCTCTGCCCGTTCTGCTCTTCGGATGCCGACTGGCCGGAAAACATCGTCGTCGTCTATCTCGACAGGAAACAGACCTTCGTCCAGCCGAACCAGATGATCGAGGTGACCGGCAGGCTCGACCGCGGTTCCTGGGTGGATCCCGAAACCGGCTTCGTCAGCCAGCTGCGCCTGAGAGACGCGCGCTACAAAACCATCTGACCGCCCGCCCGCAAATCCGAAAGCCGCCCCCATGCTGCCCCTTCGCCTTGAAGATGTCGCCGTCACATTTCCCGGTCTCTCCGCGCCGGTGCTCGCCATCCCCGCCCTCGACATCGCCCCCGGGGAGCGCGTGGCCATCACCGGCCCATCAGGCTCCGGCAAGAGCACCTTCGTCAACATCATCACCGGGCTTGAAAGGCTGAAGACCGGCCACACCCGCTGGGGAGAGATCGACCTGGCGGACCTCCCCGAAGGCAGGCGCGATCGCTGGCGCGGCGAAAATATCGGCCTCGTCATGCAGGACTTTCATCTGTTCCCCGGCCTCTCAGCCTATGACAACGTGCTTCTGCCCGCCCGTCTCGCCCATGCTGCCGACCGTTCACGCCTGGATCGTGCAAAGACGCTGCTTGAGACCGTTGGCATTGCCCGTCACGCGCAGAAGGTCGAGACCATGTCGCGCGGCGAGATGCAGCGCGTCGCCGTCGCCCGCGCTCTGCTGCGCGAGCCCGCCATCATCGTCGCCGACGAGCCGACCGCAAGCCTTGACAGCGCGGCCGGCGCCGTTGTCGGCGAACTGCTGCTGGAACTGGCGCGGGGCCTTGGCAGCACGCTGATCATCGTCTCCCATGACGAGCGTCTGGTGGCGCCGATGGATCGCAGGATCTCGCTTCTGGCCGGCGCGATCGCCTCTGACGAACGGAAGGGCTGAGATATGTTCCGCTTCATCTTCTCCGATCTGAAACGCCTGTGGGCCGGATCGGCCGTCATCGTGCTGCTGATCGCCCTTGCAACCGCGCTCGGCGTCACCATCACGCTGCAGGAGCGTGCGCTGCGGCTCGGCTCGGCGCGGGCTTCGGAAAAGTTCGACCTGGTGATCGGCGCGCCCGGCAGCGAAACGCAGCTGGTGCTGTCCTCCGTCTTTCTGCAGCCCTCCGACCTGCCGCTGATGGACGGCGACCTGTTGCCCGAACTCAATGACGATCCGCGCGTTGCCTGGGCGGCGCCCATCGGCTTCGGCGATTCCTATGCCGGCTATCCGATCGTCGGCACCACCACGGCGCTCATCGAGGCGACCGTGCCGGGCTTTGCCGAAGGCGGGATATTTCTCCACGAGGGTGACGCGGTGATCGGCTCGGCCGTCGATCTGGCCGTCGGCGACGCGATCAAGCCGATGCACGGTACGGCCGAGACGGGGGGCCACACCCATACAGAACTCGCCTACCACGTCACCGGCAGGGCCGAACCCACCGGCACGCCCTGGGACCGCGCGATCCTGGTGCCGATCCAGGCGGTCTGGCACATCCACGGCCTCGGGCATGAGCATGAGCATGAAACCGAGGCGGACCATGATCATGATGCGGAAGCGGATCACGATGACGACCACCAGCACGCGGAGGCGGTCGTCGCGGCGGCGGATCACCATGATGACGACCACGACGCCCATGAGGCGGAAGAGCCCCATGACGGCGACCATGATCACGCGTCCGACGAACACGCGTCCGGGGACCACGACGAGGACGAACATCACCATGGCGCCGAGGCCGCCGCGCCCATCGACGAGCACTGGCACCGGGGCGAGACGCCCGGCCTGCCCGCCATTCTGGTGAAACCGAAATCGATTGCCGATGCCTATCGGCTGCGCCAGGAATACCGAGAGGCCGACGGCACGGTGGCGGTTTTCCCGGCCGAGGTTCTGACGCGCCTTTACGCCACGCTCGGCGATGCGCGACAGGTGCTGACGGCAATTGCCATCGGCGCGCAGGCGCTGGTCGCAGCCGCGCTGATGCTGGTGACCGTCATCCACGTGTCCCAGCGCCGGCGCGAGATCGGCGCGCTCAGGGCCTTCGGCGCGCCCCGCAGCGCGGTGTTCTCCATCGTCTGGCTCGAACTCTTCTCGCTGATCGGCCTCGGCATCGCGATCGGCTATGGCGCCGGCTTCCTCGCGGCGCGAACGATCTCGCGTTCGATCATGGCCGAGCGCGGGGTCGACATGCCCGTCGCCTTCGTCGGCTCCGACGCCGGCAACGCGCTGCTCCTTGTCGTCGTCGCCGCCATCCTTGCTGCGCTTCCGGCCCTGCTGGCCTACCGCCAGCCTCCGGCCGCCGCGCTGAAGGGCTGAGATGCCGGACCGACGCCGCGCGCGCCGCGCCAGGCTTGACACCCCCGCAGATGCGGAACATTTTCGCCGCAGCGGTTCTCCCTCGCGGTCTCCTTCCGACCGCTGCCGCTGCGAAAGCCCGTCATGTATGAAATCTTCAACAATGTCGTCCCGATCTTCTCCCTTATCCTGATCGGCTGGGCGGTGGTCCGCCTGCGCTACATGAGCGCCGACAATGCCGGTGTGCTGACGGGCTTCGTCTTCAAGATCGGCCTGCCGCTCCTGCTCCTGCGCACCATAGCCAGCGCCGATTTTCAGAATACCGGGCCGGTGAAGATCTGGATCGCCTATTTCGGCGGCGTCGCCATTGCCTGGGCGGCGGCGGCGCTGATCTCCCGCATCGTCTTCCATAGGGACCCGGCTTCCGCCGTGATCATCGGCCTTTCGGGGACCTTTTCCAATATCGCGCTTCTGGGCATCCCGCTTGTCAGCCATGTGGCCGGCGATGCGGCCCTTGTCGCGCTGTCACTGGTGCTTGCGATCCACATGCCGGTGATGATGGTGACGGCGACCGTGCTGGTCGAACGGGCAAAGGCCCATGAGGGGGGCGCGATCAGCAATCCGGCGAAGGTGTTCGCCACGATCGGCTACAACCTCGTCACCAGCCCGATCGTCATCGGCCTTGCCGCCGGCGCGCTGATGCATCTCTTCTCCATTCCGGTCGAGGGACCGGTCGGAACAGTGATCAACATGCTCGCCGGCATGGCGGCCCCCGTCGCGCTGGTTGCGATCGGCATGACGCTGACGCAGTACAGGGTCGCCGGCAATGTCGGCCTGTTTTCGACGATCACCTTCATCAAGCTGGTGCTGATGCCGGCAACCGTATTCCTCATCGCCACGGCGCTGGACCTGGCGCATTCGACGATCGCCGGGATCGTGCTGACGGCCGCCGCCCCCTCCGGCGTCAACGCCTTCGTGCTCGCCAACCAGTTCGGCACCGGCAAGAACATCGCCGCGTCAACGATCACGCTGACGACGGCGCTCGGGGTTCTGACGGTCAGTTTCTGGGTTTTGCTGCTCGGCTATTGAGCAGGAAAAAGGCGGGACTGAAAGCCCCGCCTGCTGTTGCCGCTTACTGGCCGGAAGCCGGCTGTTCGCTCTCCGCGGAACCGGGCGGCGTCGCCTCGGCGTCGGGCGCAGGCTCGGCGGTCGTACTTTCGGCATTGGCGGGGCCTGCGTCGGCATCACCGGAAGCGCCGTCCGTTGCAGCGGGTGCGGCTTCGCCGCCTTCGGCCGGTGCGGCGACCTCGCCGGAACCATCGCCCGCCGCCGACCCCGCGTCCGCCGTCTCGTCCGACGGCGGCTCGGGGAAGGGCACGGGGTCGTTCGACATGGTGGAGAGATAGGCGATCAGGTCGGCGCGATCCTCATCGTCGGAAAGGCCGGCAAAGCCCATCGCCGTTCCGGGAACATCCTTCTTCGGCGCCTTGATGAAGGCATCGAGGTTCTCATAGGTCCACAGGGTCTCGCCGCCATTGGCGTAGTCCTTCATCGCGGCGGAATAGGAGAAGCCTTCGTGACTGGCAACCGGGCGGTTAACGATGTCCCACAGGTTGGGGCCGACCTTGTTGGGACCGCCCTCCGTGTCGGTGTGACAGGCCTGGCAGCGCTTGAAAACGCGTTCGCCGGCGTCCGGCGCGGCGCTGGCGAGCAGCACGGAGATCGGCGTTTCCTCGACCTTGGCCGGAGCGCCGCTCGCATCGGTCTCCGGCACGGCGATGACATAGCCTTCCGTTTCCGGAAGCCTCGGATCGAAAATCGCCTCGGACACGAAAGACACCGTCATCAGGACGAAGATCGTCCCCAACAGGGCCGCCAGGACCATATTGAGATTGAATTTCATTGCGTTGCAGCTCCCCTTCACCCGGCCTCTCTACCGGATCACCTTGCAATCTGGAAGAACCTATGTCTTTTGGTGCCGCGATGCAACGCTGCATCGGCACGTGAAACCCGCTCCTCCGGTTTGTGAGTGGCAAATAAACGAAGAGCTTGCAAGTGGCGATGAACAAAACCGACGAAACGATCGTCCTTATCCCGGCTCGCATGGCCTCAACCCGCCTGCCCGGCAAGCCGCTGGCCGAAATCGACGGCAAGCCGATGATCATCCATGTCGCCGACCGCGCCCGCGAATCGGGCATGGGACGCGTTGTCATCGCCGTTGACGACCCGGGCGTTTACGAAGCGGTGGAGCAGGCCGGCTACGAGGTGGTCATGACCGGCCGCCAGCACCAGTCGGGTTCCGACCGGATTTTCGAAGCTCTGAAGAAGGTCGATCCGGACAAGAGGGCAAAGACCGTCATCAACGTCCAGGGCGACCTGCCGACGCTGGACCCGGCAACCATCCAGGCCTCGCTCCGGCCGCTCGAGAACCCCGATGTCGATATCGCAACGCTTGCGGTGGAAATCACCGATGAAAATGAAAAAACCGCCCCGCAGGTGGTCAAGGTCGTCGGCGCGCCGATCGGCGCCTACCGGCTGCGCGCCCTTTATTTCACACGCGCCACCGCCCCCTGGGGCGAGGGCCCGCTCTATCACCACATCGGGCTCTATACCTATCGCCGCTCGGCCCTCGAACGGTTCGTCTCGCTGCCGCGCTCCTTCCTGGAAGAACGCGAAAAGCTCGAACAGCTCCGCGCGCTCGAACACGGCATGCGCATCGATGTCGAGATCGTGAAGACCGTGCCGCTCGGCGTCGACACGCCCGAAGACCTCGAAAAGGCGCGCAGGATCCTCGAAGGCAAGGGAGGCGCATCATGATCATGAAGACCAACCGCATCTCGTTCCAGGGCGAGTTCGGGGCCAATTCGGACATGGCCTGCAGGGACATGTACCCGAACATGGAACCGCTGCCCTGCAAGACCTTCGAGGACGCATTCCTCGCCGTTGAAAACGGCGACGCCGACCTGGCGATGATCCCGATCGAGAACACGCTTGCCGGCCGCGTCGCCGATATTCATTACCAGTTGCCCGATTCCAGGCTGTCGATCGTCGGCGAATACTTCATGCCGATACGCTTTCAGCTGATGGCTTTGCCGGGTGTTTCTCTGGACGAGATAAAGACCGTCCATAGCCATATCCACGCGCTCGGCCAGTGCCGCAAGATCATCCGCCGCAACACTTGGAACCCGGTGATTGCCGGCGACACGGCGGGCGCGGCAATGCTGGTGAAGGAGAAGGGCGACCGCACGATGGCGGCGCTCGCGCCGCGCCTCGCCGCCTCGCTCTACGGCCTCGACATCCTCGCCGAGAATGTCGAGGATTCCGACAGCAACATCACCCGCTTCGTCATCCTCTCCGACAGGGAAACCCGCGCGAAGCGCAACGGGCCGGACAGGACGATCGTCACCACCTTCGTCTTCAATGTCCGCAATATTCCCGCCGCCCTTTACAAGGCCATGGGCGGTTTCGCCACCAATGGCATCAATATGACCAAGCTGGAGAGCTACCAGATCGGCGGCAAGTTCATCGCCACGCAGTTCTACGCCGATATCGAGGGGCACCCCGACGATCCGGCCGTGGCGCGCGCGCTGGAGGAACTGGAATTCTTCTCCGAGAAGGTCCGCATTCTGGGCGTCTATGAAGGCCACCCCATGCGCCGGCATCTCCAGGCGCTTGGGGACGAGTAGGCCACAAGGGGCGACGCCGGAGCGCCCCCCTGCATCTTCTCCGGTCAGCTATCCGGTTCGCACACGCGGATGCGATGGCCGTCAGGATCGGCGATCACGAAGGTGGGACCGAAATCGGCTGTGACCAGCTGCTGCAGGATCGTGTGTCCCTCGGCTTTCGCGCGCTCGAAGAAAGCCGCCACGCCGCCGGGCTCCGACGTCATGATCCCGACTTCCATCATCCCCGGGCCGCCCTCCGCCTCGGGCTTGGCCGTGGATTTGCGCCACAGCCCGAGCATCAGGCCATTCGGCATGTGAAAGGCCGTAAAGCCCGGCGAAAGCGCATTTGGCTTTTGCCCGAGAAGGCGTTCGTAGAAGGCGCCGCTTTTTCCGGTGTCCTCGACATAAAGCACGACAAGATTGATGGCCGACATGATTTTCTCCGTTTCGTGTTTCGATACGAAGAAGGTTTAGGCTGCATCGCTGACAGTTTCCGTCAGCATCATGCGCCCGGCAATTGCCTGCGCCATTCGGAAAGAAGCACGGTCCGTCGCCGCGGATAGCGCCGCCCGGTCTCGTTCAGAGCCGCGATCCGGTCGGTGCGGAAATGGCGGAAGTCCTGCCGCATCTCGCACCAGGCAACGACGATGCGCACCCTTTCGAAATAGGCAAGGCCGATCGGCCAGATAACACGCGTGGTCACCTGGTCGCGCTCGTCGCGATAATCGATTTCAAGCACTTTCTCGGCGCGGATCGCGCTTCTGAGCGCGGCGATGTCCGCAGTGTCCTCCGTCACGGCGCGCGGACCGACGATCAGCGCCGTCTCGTCGATCGTCTCGGAAAGCGACTGCGGTAGAACGGCTGCGATCTTTGCCAGCGCCTGGCTGGCGGCGGTGGAAAGCTTCGGATCGCTGACCTTCTCCACCCATCGGCTGCCGAGCACCAAGGCCTCGATCTCGTCTTGCGAAAACATCATCGGCGGCAGCAGGAAGCCGGGCCGCAGCAAATAGCCGACGCCCGCCTCGCCCTCGATCGCCGCGCCCTGCGCCCTGAGGCTGGCGATATCGCGGTAAAGCGTCCGGAGGCTGACATCGAGTTCGCGCGCCAGCGCATCGCCTGTGACCGGGTAGCGCCTGGAGCGCAATGCCTGCAGCAACGCCAGCAGCCGTTCCGAGCGCGAACCGGCCACGGGTCAGACCCAGTCGAGGAAATCACGCATCAACCGGAAGGCGATCGCGCCTTCCGGCGGCGCGTTGATGCCGCCTTCGTGCCGGCCTTCGACGATCGCTTCGAGTTCCTCGCGGGAAAACCATCGGCAGTCCTCGAGTTCCGCGTCATCGCGGCGGATCTCGAAGCTCTCGGCCTTCGCATAGCAGGCGAGCATCAGCGAATAGGGCATCGGCCAGGGCTGGGACGCGTGGTAGCGCACGGCGCCGACGCGGATGGCCGATTCCTCCAGCGTCTCGCGGCGGACGGCATCCTCGACGGTCTCTCCCGGCTCTAGAAACCCGGCAAGACACGAATAGCGGCCTTGCGGAAAATTCGGATTGCGCCCGAGAAGCACACGGTCGCGCTCCTCGTCAACGATCAGCATGATCACCACCGGATCGGTGCGCGGAAACATCATATGGCCGCAGGCCGTGCACTGACGGCGGAAGCCGCCGGCGGCCCCTTCCGCCTTGGCGCCGCAGCGTCCGCAGAAGCGATGGTTGCGGGCCCAGACATTGAGGCTGGAGGCCAGCGCGACTGCCCCTTGCGTCTCCTCGTCGAAAAGCCCCTCGGAATAGATCGCCCTGACACTGCTCGCCTTCAGATGCGCCGGCAGCGCCTCGGGGTCTAGCCCGAGTTCGATTGACAACAGCGGAACACCATTGAGGTCATGGCCGAGAAGAACGGCGCTTTCCCGGTCCGGCGACAAATCGAGGATCTCGTAGCGGGCGAAATAGGGATCGAGCACCTGCCGCTCGTGCTTGACGAGAGGCCTGCCGCCGGCAAAGGCGATGAAGCGGGCGCCCGGCGTGCGGGCCGCGGTGATGAGGCTGTCATCCGCCCGATGCTCGGAATCGCGGATGATCCGGCAACCGGCAAAGGCCGTCAGCGCGCTCGGGTCGTCATGCGGACCCGCCTTTTCGAAAATCGACCTCATGACCGGGCCATCGCCTCCGTGATCCTGTGCGCCAATGCCGTCATCTCGTCCTCATCCAGAGGCTCAGCCGTGCCATGGCCCCAGATCGGGCCGGGCCAGTTCGCATCGCCCTCGAACCTGGCGACGACATGGACGTGGAGCTGGCGCACCATATTGCCGATGGCGGCGATGTTGATCTTGTCGGCGCCGGTTGCCTCCTTCAGGGCCCTGGCGACCTCGTTGATCTCGAAGGTCAGCATGGTCTGGTCAAGCGGCGCCAGATCGAACACTTCGCTGACATCAGGGCGCTGCGGCACCAGCAGGAGCCAGGGCCAGCGCCCGTCCCGCATCAGCCGCAGTTCGGAGAGCCCCAGCGCGGTAATCAGCGCGCTGTCTCGCCGCAAACGTTCATCGAGCGTGAATTCCTGCATGTCGTCCCTGTTCATTCCTGAGCCGGACCGGTTCCGGTTCTCGATTTCGCCCTATCCAGACATGTCTATCAAACGGACGCAAGGCGACAACCGTCAAACAGCGTGCGAGAGGCAAGCCCCGAGAAAGTTTTTTCCGCGCGCTGCTTGCATTCAAACGGCAAATTGACGATATGTGCGGCCGGGAGGCTGGTGGTGGACGTGCCACTCGCCAACCGGGTCAGGTCCGGAAGGAAGCAGCCCCAACGAGTTGTGTACGGGTCATCGTGCCGGTCTCCCACCCTCCCCTTTTCCCAAGCGGAGACGTCCCCATGAGCATCGACAGCGTTCGCGCTCATCTGAGCGAAGCTGCCCCCGATATTGCGATCATAGAGACGGAAGAAAGCAGCGCCACGGTGGAAGAGGCCGCCGCCGCTCACGCGGTCGCCCCCGCGCAGATTGCCAAGACGCTCTCCTTTTCGGCCAAGGACGAACGCTTCCTGCTGGTTGCCCGCGGCGATGCCCGCATTGACAACAGGAAGGCCAAGGCGGCCTTCGGCGGCAAGGTGCGCATGTTGCCGCTTGAAGAGGTCGAGGCGATTACCGGCCATCCGGTCGGCGGCGTATGTCCCTTCGGTCTGGCCGAGCCGATTACGGTCTATTGCGATGTCAGCCTGAAAGCCTTCGACGTGGTCTATCCCGCCGCGGGCGCCCGCAATGCCGCCGTGCGCATCGCGCCCGAGCGCATCGCCGAGATCACGGGGGCCGAGTGGGTCGATGTCTGCCAGGAGCCCGCCCCTTGAGGCGAACCTGCCGCCGGCCTCCAAAAATCCTGTGCATTTCCCCTCCGGCTCTGCCAAACTGCCGCGGCTTTCGTGACTCCCGCGCCGGGTCTCGACTATGCTCGCCGCCTGCCGGCCGTTGAAGCCGGCCGGACAACAACCGATATGAGTGGCAATGGCCGACGACGCATCCGAGATTGAACCGAACAAGACCGCTTCCGACGACAGCGGTTACCGCGTCCTGGCGCGCAAATACCGCCCGAAGGACTTCTCCGACCTGATGGTCGGCCAGGAGCCGATGGTGCGCACGCTGACCAACGCGTTCGAAACCGGGCGGATCGCGCAGGCCTACATGCTGACGGGCGTGCGTGGCGTGGGCAAGACGACGACGGCGCGCATTCTGGCGCGCGGCCTCAATTACAAGACCGAGACGGTCGACAAGCCGACGATCGACCTGAAGGAGATCGGCGAGCACTGCCAGGCGATCATGGACGGCCGCCATGTCGACGTGATCGAGATGGACGCCGCCTCCCACACCGGCATCGACGATATCCGCGAAATCATCGACCAGGTGCGCTACCGGCCGTCAACGGCGCGCTACAAGGTCTACATCATCGACGAAGTGCATATGCTGTCCACCCAGGCCTTCAACGGGTTGTTGAAGACGCTGGAAGAGCCGCCGGAACATGTGAAGTTCATCTTCGCCACCACCGAGATCCGCAAGGTGCCGATCACGGTGCTGTCGCGCTGCCAGCGCTTCGACCTGCGCCGCATTCCCGCCGCCGACCTGGTGCGGCTGTTCTCGACGATCTCGGCCAAGGAAGGCGTGACGATCGAGGACGAGGCGGTGTCGATGATCGCGCGCGCGGCCGAGGGTTCAGCGCGCGACGGGCTTTCCCTGCTTGACCAGGCCATCTCCCACGGCAACGGCCATGTGGAGGCCGCCGCCGTGCGCGCCATGCTCGGCCTTGCCGACCGCGCCCGCATCGTCGACCTGTTCGGCCATGTCGTCAGCGGCGACGTAAAGGCGGCGCTGGATGAGTTTCTGGCGCAGTACGAAGCCGGCGCCAATCCGGTGGTCGTGCTCAATGACCTTGCCGATTTCACCCATCTGGTGACGCGGCTGAAATATGTGCCGGAAGGCGCCGATGATGTCTCGCTGAGCGAGATCGAACGGACGAAGGGCCGTGAATTCGCCGAAAGCGTTGCCGTTTCCGCCCTGTCGCGCATCTGGCAGATGCTGCTGAAGGGCATTCCCGAAACGGAAAACGCCGCCCGCCCCTATGGCGCGGCCGAGATGGTGCTGATCCGCCTGACGCACGCCGCGCACCTGCCCTCGCCCGAGGATGCCGCGCGCCGCCTGCTGGCGCTTGAAAGCGGCGAGGCGCAAATCCCGCCGTCGCGCCCTTCCGCGCCGTCGCCCCAGGGTGGCGGGACGAATGGCGCAACGAGCGCCCGCGCGGTCTCCGCCTCGACAACCGGCGAACAGCCTTCACGGCCCTCCGCGACGGTCACCATGCTGCGACCACAGACTTCCGAAACGCCGCGGCCGGAGCCCGAACAGGCCGCACCGGTGGAGGAGGAGCCGCAGCCGACGCCCGAACCGGCAGCGGCCAGCGCGCCGGAACCGCCGAAGACTTCCGCCATCAAGTCGCTGCAGGACATTACCGACCTTTGCTCCAAACACCGCGCGCCGCTGATCCGCGCGCAGATCCGCAATTTCGTCCGCCTCGTGCGCCTTGAGTCCGGACGGCTCGAGGTCAATCTGGAAGACGGGGCGTCGCAGACCTTTCTGAATGAACTCGGCGCGAAGCTGCGCGAATGGACGGGCGAGAGCTGGTTCGTCAGCCTCAGCCGCGAGAAGGGCGAGGCAACGCTTGTGGAGGCGGAAACGGCGGCGCGGGACAAGCTTTTCCGCGATGCCCGCGAGGATCCGGAAGTGGCCTCGATCCTGAAATTCTTTCCCGGTGCAAGGATCACCGATGTGCGCGTGCGGGCGGAAGAGACGGAGACTGCGGAAGGCGGCGCTGACGGCCTGCCCGACGCCGCCGTCAACGAGGATGGCGACGTCCTTCCCGAAGACGATCTCGACGAGTGATAGAGAACCTTTTGATTTTGAACAGAAAATGAGGAGAATACCATGCGCGACCTGATGGGCATGATGGGCAAGATGAAGGAAATGCAGGCCAAGATGGAGCAACTGCAGCAGGACATTGCGGCCGTTGAGGTCGATGGCGTTTCCGGCGGCGGCATGGTCAATGTGAAGATGACCGGCAAGGGCGAGATGATCTCCATCAAGATCGACCCGACGCTGCTTTCCGAGGACGACGCCGAAATGCTCGAGGACCTGATCGTCGCCGCCCATCGCGATGCCAAGGACCGCGCCGAGCAGAAGGCCGAGGAAATGACCAAGGAACTGACCGCCGGCCTGCCGATCCCGCCCGGCATGAAGCTGCCGTTCTAGGATCGCGCCATGACCATCGGCGCGCTCGCCCTTTTCGCCATCACGCTTTTCGTTGCCGCGGGCTCGCCGGGGCCGAGCGTGGCGGCGCTTGTCGCCCGCGTGCTCTCGCGCGGGCACCGCGACGTGCTGCCCTTCATGGCGGCGATGTGGCTGGGCGAGGCGCTGTGGCTGACGCTGGCCGTCTTCGGACTGGTCGCCGTGGCCTCGAGCTTCCACGACGTCTTCATCGCCATCAAATGGGCGGGCGTCGCCTATCTCGTCTGGCTGGCGTGGAAGATGTGGACCGCCGATCCGGCGGCAGACGGCGAGGGTCTGCCGAGCGCCGGTTCCGGCTGGAAGATGTTCCTGACCGGCATGAGCGTCACGCTCGGCAATCCGAAGATCATGATGTTCTACGTCGCGCTCCTGCCGACCATCATCGACCTCGGCAGCGTCACGCTTCTCGGCTGGGTCGAACTGACGGCAACGCTTCTGGTCGTGCTCGCGATTGTCGACCTCTCCTGGGTCTTCATGGCCGCCAAGGCGCGGCGTTTCCTGAAAAGCCCGCGCGCCATGAAGATCGCCAACCGCATCTCCGCCGGCATGATCGGCAGCGCGGCGGCGGCGATCGCGACGCGATGATCATTCCAATCCGGCATTCGATAGGCTAAAGCGCCCTTATGGCAAAACGAGTCACCGGTCCCGAAATCGAAAAACTGATCCAGCTTCTGGCGAAGGTGCCGGGGCTTGGGCCGCGTTCGGCGCGGCGCGCGGCGTTGCACCTGATCAAGAAGCGCGACCAGTTGATGGGCCCCTTGTCGGGCGCAATGCAGGACGCCTATGACAAGGTGAAGATCTGCTCGACCTGCGGCAATGTCGATACCGCCGATCCCTGCACGATCTGCACCGATCCGACCCGCGACCAGAGCCTGGTCATCGTCGTGGAAGACGTTGGCGATCTCTGGGCGCTGGAGCGAGCGGCGGCGCTGAATGCCGCCTATCACGTGCTTGGCGGCACGCTGTCGCCGCTTGACGGCATCGGGCCGGACGACCTGACGATTGCCGCCCTTGTCGACCGGGTGAAGACCGGCGAGGTCAAGGAACTGATCATCGCCGTCAACGCCACGGTCGAGGGCCAGGCGACCGCTCACTATATCACCGACCAGCTCGAAGGCATGGACATCAAGGTCACCCGTCTCGCCCATGGCGTGCCGGTCGGCGGCGAGCTCGACTATCTGGACGAGGGCACACTGGTGGCGGCGCTCAGGTCGCGCACGAGCCTTTGAGGTTTGGCGCCCCTCAGGCGACGAGATCGATCAGCCGGTCAGCGCCGCTCCAGTGGCAGGCCGTCCAGCCTCGGGCACACGCCGCGTCGACATTGGCCTTCGCATCATCAACGAACACGATTTGATGCGCGCTGAAACCCGTTCTTGCCTCTGCCTGCGCGAAGAAAGCGGCCGACGGCTTTTTGACGCCGAGCGCGGCTGAATAGATGATGCCGTCCACATGGGCGGCGAAACCCATCGCATCCATCAGATAGCGGGCGCGCTGGTGCTCCTGATTGGTGGCAAGATAGACTTTCAGGCCGTTTTGCTTCAGTGCCCGCAGATCCTCCAGGACTGCGACGTCCACCGCTGAATCCCGCTCGAACCAGTAGCTCATGAAGGTTTCGGCTGAGACCGCATCGGACAGCGCCGGAAGACAGGTCTCCAGTGCATCCCGCAGCGGTTTCCGTCCAAGAATGACATCCGGCCAATGGGCATTGAAGAAATCGGTTGCGAGCCGATCGGGATCGATGCCGAGATCGCGCTTCATGTCTTCGGCCCACGACCTGCCGTTCTGCGGGTGAACGAGGACGCCATCCACGTCCAGCATCAGGCATTGTTTCAAAAGGCTTCTCCCGACTGGGCGCATGACGGGCGCCTTGTCCGGGCAGACCATAATGTTCATCCTCCCGGGCTGGCAAGCCCGCGTGAAATCCGAGCGAACGAAGGTCATTGACTTTCATATTATATCCATTATTCTGGATATATGGATAATACAGAAACGATATCGGTACTCGCCGCCCTTGCCCAGCCCACCCGGCTTCAGGCCTTTCGCCTGCTCGTTGCAGCAGAGCCGGAGGGCATTGCCGCGGGTGACCTCGCGCGCAGGCTCGAGATACCGCAGAACACCATGTCGGCCCATCTCAACACGCTGACGCAGGCGGGCATTGTCACCGGTCTGAGACAGGGACGGTCCATTATCTACCGCGCCAACCTCGAACGATTGCGCGCGGCCATGCTGTTCCTGCTCCGCGACTGCTGCGGCGGCAACCCGGATCTCTGCGCGCCGCTGATCGAGGATCTGGCGCCTTGCTGCGAAACACACCCTACGGAGGCATGAAGCCATGACCGAGAAGACCCTGAACGTGCTTTTTCTCTGCACCGGCAATTCCGCCCGGTCCATCCTTGCCGAATCGATCCTCAACGGCGAGGGCAACGGCCGGTTCCGCGCCTTTTCCGCCGGAAGCCACCCGAAGGACGCGCCCAACCCGCTTGCTCTGGAAACCCTGAAGGCGATGGGCTACCGCTCCGAGGGCTTCCGCTCGAAAAGCTGGGACGAGTTCACCCAGCCCGGCGCGCCGGAAGTCGATTTCATCATCACCGTCTGTGACAGCGCGGCCGGCGAGGCCTGCCCGATCATGCGCGGCCCCGGCAAACGCGCCCACTGGGGCGTCGAGGATCCGAGCCATGTGGAAGGCACCCACGAGGAAAAGCTGCGGGCCTTTGCCCAGACCGCGACCTATCTGAAAAGCCGGATCATGGCTTTCATCAACCTCTACCGGGATGAAGGCGGACCGGAGGACCCGGACAGCAAGCTGAAGCAGATCGGCGCCATGGAAGGCGCCACCGAGAAAGCCCGGAAGGCTGACTGACATGTCCACATTCGAAAGATACCTGACCCTGTGGGTCGCGCTGTGCATCGTCGTCGGCATCGCGCTCGGCCATTTCTTCCCTTCCGTCTTCGTCGCCATCGGCGCGCTTGAGATCGCGCGCGTCAACCTGCCCGTTGCCGTGCTCATCTGGCTGATGATCATCCCGATGCTGCTGAAGATCGACTTCTCGGCGCTTGCCGAGGTGGGTCGCCACTGGCGCGGCATCTCGGTTACGCTGTTTGTCAACTGGGCGGTGAAGCCGTTTTCCATGGCCTTGCTCGGCTGGCTGTTCATCGGCTGGCTGTTCCGGCCGATGCTGCCGGCCGACCAGGTCGACAGCTATATCGCCGGCCTCATCATCCTGGCCGCCGCCCCCTGCACCGCCATGGTGTTCGTCTGGTCGAACCTGACGAAGGGCGAGCCGCATTTCACCCTGTCGCAGGTGGCGCTGAACGACGCGATCATGATCGTCGCCTTCGCCCCGATCGTCGCCCTTCTGCTCGGGCTTTCGGCCATTACCGTACCGTGGTCGACGCTGGTGCTGTCGGTGGCGCTCTACATCGTCATTCCGGTGATCATTTCGCAGGTCATCCGCAAGAGCCTGATCCGGAACGGCTCGACGGCAAGGCTCGATGCATTGCTGGCAAAGATCCAGCCCGCCTCTCTGGTCGCGCTCCTGGCGACGCTCGTGCTGCTCTTTGCCTTCCAAGGCGAGCAAATCCTGGCGCAGCCGATGATCATCGCGCTGCTGGCCGTGCCGATCCTGATTCAGGTCTATTTCAACTCGGGCCTTGCCTATCTGCTCAACCGCGCCTCGGGCGAGGAGCACTGCGTGGCCGGCCCCTCGGCCCTTATCGGCGCATCGAACTTCTTCGAGCTTGCCGTTGCCGCCGCCATATCGCTCTTCGGCTTCAACTCGGGGGCGGCGCTGGCAACCGTCGTCGGCGTCCTTATCGAGGTGCCGGTCATGCTCTCGGTCGTTGCCATCGTCAACCGGACGAAGGGCTGGTACGAGGCAGGACCGGCGGTCTCCCGCAATGCGGCTCAGCGGCCGAGCAGCGAATCGAGCGCCTCGTAACTCGTCGGATTGTCCGGGCAGAGGCCGACGCCGCATTCGGCAAGCGTGGAAACGCCATTGCCGAGCGCCATCACCGCGAACAGGGCGACGGCCAGAAGGCCGAGCCCGCCGCGCCGCACCCGCTCGGAGGCCCGCGCCGGCCCAAGCACCAGCATGACGCCCGTGCCGAGGACGACGACGGCGAACAGCACAAAGGCCCAACTGTAGAAATGCATGCCGAGAAAGGGCGCGCCATAGCCGCCCGTTCCGGGCACGACATGCAGCGCCACCTGGCGCAGCGCCGCAGCGCCGCCGGCCACCGCGCCCAGAAGCATCAGGCCATAGTGCCGGGCATCGACGCCCAACAACACGTTCAGCGCCAGACCCGTTCCAACGATGACAAAACCGGCGCGCTGCAGCAGGCAGAGCGGGCATGGCAGGTCGCCGTTTGCGAACTGGTCATAAAAGGCGAACAGAAGAACGACCGAAATGGCGAGAAGCGCCAGCACATTCAGAAGATGGGCAATACGGACAGGCATGGATCACCTCAAAGATCGATGTCGAGCACGTCTGTCGCGTGCAATCTGAAAAGGACGAAGAGCACCAGAACCGCAATCACGGTCAGAAGCGCGGCAAGGCCGCGGTGCCCGCGCCAGGCGCTGTAGAGCGCGGCGGCGCAGATAAAAAACGGCAATGTCATCATGACGGACGTCCTCCGGTATATTTCAAAGGGAACGCGGCGGGCTTGCACCGCCGCGTCCTGAAGATGGGCCCCCGCCCGGCGCTAGAGCGGTTCCGTCTTTCTTGGAAACGCGCAACCGCTCTATCTATTTGTTTTGACCCATTTTCGCAGTCAGATGTTTCCATCTGACTGCGAAATACTCTATCGCGCGTCCGGCCAGGCCGTCTCATCCGTATCGAGATCCGGGAACTTCTTGGGGTCGAAGACCGGACGCCTGATCCCGGCGGCAAGCTGCGAACGGAAGTCGTTGATCAGCCTGAGCGCGATCGGGAACAGCATCATCATCGCCAGCAGGTTGACCACTGCCAGGATGCCCATCATCGGATCGGAGAAGTTGAAAACCGCCGTAGCGCCGGGGGCAACCGCGCCGACAAACACGATCGCGACGATCACGATCCTGAGGACATGCACCGCGCTCGGCTTTTCCGTCATGAAGGCCAGCGCGTTCTCGCCGAGATAGTAGTTGTAGATGATCGACGAGAAGGAAAACAGGAAAATGGCGACCGTCAGGTAATACTGCGCCCAGTTGCCGACATGGTCGACCATGCTCTGCTGGGTGAGGATGACGCCGTCCACATCCGCCTGGCCCGGCTGGTAGACATCGCCAAGCAAGATGACGAAAGCCGTGCACGAGCAGATGATCATCGTGTCGATGAACACGGAGAAGCTCTGGGTGATGCCCTGGCTGACCGGATGGCGCACATAGGCGGTGGCGGCGACGTTCGGCGCGGAACCAAGCCCGGCCTCGTTGGAGAACAGGCCGCGCCTCAGGCCGTTGGCGACCGCCGCGCCGACGCCGCCGGCGACCGCTTCGCGCAAGCCGATGGCGTTGGCGACGATATCCCAGATCACGCCCGGAAGCGCGGTGATGTTCATCAGGATAATCACAACGGCCATGGCGATATAGCCAAAGGCCATGATCGGGATGATGATGTCGGAGGCCTTGGCGATGCGGTGGATGCCGCCATAGACGATGAAGCCGGTGGCGGCGGCCAGCAGGATGCCCGTCGCATAGCGCGGAACCCCCATACTGTCGGCAGCGGCGCCTGCAACAGTGTTTCCCTGAAAGGCATTGAAGCCGATGGCGAAGGAGGCGATCAGGCAGATGGCATAGATGATCGCCAGCCAGCGGTAGTTTTCGCCCAGCCCGTGAATGATGGCGCGCGCCGGGCCGCCGCGATAGTCCCCTTCCGCGGTTGTCCGCTTGAAAGCCTGCGCCAGCGTCGCCTCGACCAGGCCGGAACACATGCCGACGAGCGCGATGGCCCACATCCAGAACACCGCGCCCGGACCGCCGGCCGTGATCGCAACCGCCACGCCGGCAATGTTTCCGCCGCCGACGCGCCCACCGACGGAAACAAAAAGCGCCTCGCGGGCGCTGATCTTGCTCGGATCGCCGTCCTCATCGCCCCAGAGGACGCCGAACATGCGCTTGAAGAAACGGAACTGCACGAAGCCGCTGGCGACGGTGAAAAACACGCCGAGCACGACGAGGAAGGGCACGAGCGCCCAGCCCCATGTCAAATCATTGATGTAATTGAAGAGCGAATCGAAGAACTGCAACTCATGACCCCTTTTTTCCGCAATGCACGAAGTGACGCATGCCGCGTCCTCCCCGAGCCCCCACCCGGAAACAGGCAAAATTCTCGTGTTATTTTACCTTTGTTTACAAGAGCGTAGATTCGAACACGCTTTTCAGCAAGCACTGATAAGTTCGCAAACGGCATTTTGTGTCTTCACACCAAAAAAGGCGCGCCGCGCTTTCGAACGCGGCGCGCCTCGACAGGAGACGGGATCAGGCCTTGCCGTCAACGCCAGCCGAGACCCGGCGCGACATGTTTCAGGATTGCCTCGATCACATGGGCGTTATAGGCGACGCCCAGCTGGTTGGGCACCGTCAGAAGCAGCGTGTCGGCCTCGGCGATCGCCTCGTCGCCCTTCAACTGTTCGATCAACCGGTCGGGCTCGGCCGCATAGGAGCGGCCAAAGACGGCGCGCGTCTTCTCGTCAAGATAGCCGATCGTGTCCTGCTCGTTGCCGCCGCGGCCGAAATAGGCGCGGTCCATGTCGCTGACAAGCGCGAAGATCGAACGGCTGACGGAAACGCGCGGGCTCCAGTCGTGGCCGGCCTCCTTCCAGGCAGCGCGGAAGGCGCGAATCTGGTCGGCCTGCTGCCTGTGCAACGGCTCCCCCGTCTCATCGAACTTCAGCGTCGAACTTTGCAGGTTCATGCCAAGCCGCGCCGCCCACTCGGCCGTCGCATTGGTGGCCGACCCCCACCAGATGCGCCTGCGCAGGCCTTCGGAATGCGGCTCGATGCGCAACAGGCCGGGCGGATTGGGAAACATCGGACGCGGATTGGGTTCGGCAAAGCCCTTCCCTTCGAGACGATCCAGGAAAAGCTCGGTGTGACGGCGCGCCATCGCCGCATCATCCTCGCCCTCTTGCGGGATATGGCCGAAATGTCGCCAGCCGTCGATCACCTGCTCGGGAGAGCCGCGCGAGATGCCGAGTTGCAGGCGTCCGCCCGCAATCAGATCGGCGGCGCCGGCGTCTTCGACCATATAGGCCGGGTTCTCGTAGCGCATGTCGATCACGCCCGTGCCGATTTCGATCCGACTGGTCTTCGCGCCGATCGCGGCGAGCAGCGGAAAGGGCGAGGCAAGCTGGCGGGCGAAATGATGGACGCGGAAATAGGCGCCATCGGCGCCGAGCGCCTCGGCGGCCACGGCCAGATCGATCGACTGGAGCAGCGCGTCTTCCGCCGAACGCGTGCCGGACTGCGGCGACGGCGTCCAGTGCCCGAAAGACAGAAATCCGATTTTCTTCATGGTAGGCAAACCTTTCATCTGCGGGCGAACCCCGCAAGGGATGACACGCCTGTTGCGGCGCCTGTTGTCCCGTTATGTGCACACCGCGGCGGCCGTCTTCAATTCTCCGGGTGATGAACACTGTGTCTTCGACGGCATTGTCTACCGCAAACGAGAAACGGCCCGCCGGAAGGCAGGCCGTTTAGGCAATGAAAGGATGCGCGCGCCTCAGGCGGAGCGCTTTGCCTTTTTCTTTGCGGGCGCCGGTTCGGCCGCCTCGCGCTCCAGCCGCAAACGCCTGAGGCGCTCGGTTTTGGACTGCAATTGCGTTGCCTCTTCCGCGATGATCGCTTTTGCCGTGCGGTCGGTAATCGATGCCTTGTCGGAGGCCGACATCCGTCCGGGCTTGAAGAATTCATCTTTGGTTGCGGTCATGCACGGGTCTCCTTCGAATGGAGAATTTGCGGGCCGGCAGCCTGGGCGGCTGCCCGTTTCAAGCCCTTACCGCTTCTTGCGCGACGGGATCAGTCCTTCGCGCTGCAGCTGCTTGCGCTTCAGTTTGCGCAGGCGGCGCACGGCCTCGCCTGCCTCGCGGTTACGTTTTTCCGAAGGCTTCTCGTAAGAACGACGCGCACGCATCTCCCGAAAGATGCCTTCGCGCTGCATTTTCTTCTTCAGGACGCGAAGCGCCTGATCGACATTGTTATCTCTTACCAGTACCTGCAAGAAAACCTCCTTGTTCCAGTTTCCGTTTCTCCGCATCCGCCCGCCGCGCAGGTCCGGAACCGGACGCGCAGGAGCGGAGCGAAAACAAAAAGGCCGGGACTAACCCGACCTCCTCTGTTGTCACTGCCAGTACATCCGTGGTCAGCGACAGCGATGACAAATTACGTCGGGCTTGAATAGACGAAGAATTTCCGTCTTGCACGATCCGGCTGCCAGTACATCCGTGGTCAACCGGGAAAGCAAAAAATCAAGCCGCCTGAAGGTTGTCGGCCGCGCTCTTTCCAGAGCGATTATCGCGGACAATGTCGTAGCGAAGTTTCTGTCCGTCATTCAGCGACTGCATACCAGCGCGCTCCACGGCAGAGATGTGCACAAACACGTCCGTGCTGCCATCATCGGGCTGGATGAAACCGAAGCCCTTGGTGGCGTTGAACCATTTGACGGTGCCATTATTCATAACGATTTCCTTTCAATCGTCGTGATTTCCGCAATACCTCGCGGAGTTAGATCGATTTTGAGAGGAAATCAGACGGAGCCATACGGCCCTCGGACAACGTCGCAAGCAATGGTCGATGACGGTGATATAGGCCCTTGCCCTGCAGAATGCAATGGCAGACGGCGAATTAACTCGGATCGAACCGGTCCGCGCGGGCGAAGGCAGAGCCTTTCCTCGGATGCGGGACCGGCCAAAAACATCTTTTGATTGCCGTACCCATCCGCCGCACGCTATCCTTCCCGCCCGGGCTGATACTCGGCCAGACCGCAGCCGTCTTCCGCCTGCCCTTAGCCTTGGCGATTGTGTCCTCTCCGATTTTCCGCTATCGCCCCACAATGTTCTCAGCAACCGAAGACCCGCCCCGATGAGAAATCCCAAGAAATCCAAGCGATCGGAAAGGCGCATGGGGCGCCCGGCGCGTATCCTGCTCGCTATCGTCCTTCTCGCCGGCGTTGCGGTCTATTATCTGGTCCCCGTCATCATCACGCCGCAAGCCATGGCCGACAACCTGGAAGACGAACTGTCCGGCTGGCTCGGTGCGCCGGCAACCATCAGCGGCGATCTCGACATCAGCTACTGGCCGCGACCGAGAATTACGGCGACAGCCGTTTCCGTCGCCCGGCCGGACGGCACCGGACCGCTGATCTACGGCAACAGCGCCCGGCTCGTCGCCGATTTCGGCTTTATCGGCGCCCTTTCCGGCAGGCCGTCCTTCTCCGATCTGAAGCTTGACGGAGCGGTTATCATACTCGAGCAGCCGGACGAGGCGAGCGGACCGCCGGCAAACGCGCTGGGAAAGACGATCGCAAACCTGCGCGGAGGCAACGATACGCCCGGACGCTCGGCTGGCCCCGGCGCGCTCTCGGTGACCAACAGCACGCTCGGTTTTACCGAAAAAGGGGAAACGCGCGTCATCAAGGGCGTCAATGCCGAACTGGACTGGCCGACCCTTTCCGGAAGAGCCAGCCTCTCCGGATCGGCGATCCTGGCCGAACGCGACACGACGCTGTCGCTGGAGGCCGGCAAGGCGGCGGGCCTGATCGCCGGAAACGCCTCGCCGATCAATCTTTCCATCACCAGCCAGACCGCCGATATCCGCTTCGACGGCACGGCCTCCAGCAGCCGCCCCTACCTGCTGAATGGCACCTTCTCGCTTTCCACAAGCGCGCTGCAGGAACTGATGGCAAGGATGGGCGTTGAATCAAGCCTGTTGCGCAATGTCGACAACGCGTCCCTGAACGGCAAGGTCTCGCGCAGCGGCGGTTCGCTGCGTTTCTCCCCGGTGGACCTGACGATCGGCGCAGCCAAGGGCAACGGCGTTCTCGACATCGTTCCGTCTTCGCCGGAAGGGCCGGCCGGGATTTCCGCGACCATGGCGCTGCAGGACATCTCTCTGCGCGACGCGCAATCCTCGCTCGCGGCCTGGATCGATGCGGTTGCCCCCGTCGATGAAGGGGACGACGGCGACAACCTGCCGCTGCCGGAGCTCGACCTGCGCGTTTCGGCAGGAAGCGTCAGGCTGTCGGACCTGACGCTTCGGGACGTTGCCGCCAGCATTATCCGCACCGGCACGCAGACGAGTTTCGACATTGCCGACAGCCTGCTGGATGACGGTTCCCTCTATGCGCATCTCGCCGTGCGCACCGATGGCTTCGCAACGATCCGCATGAATGCCGAGAATGTGCGTTCGGCCCCTCTTTTCAAGCAGATGGGGTTCAGCGTTCCGCTTGAAAGCAATCATTTCGACCTGGAAATGTCCTACGAAGCGCGGTTGCCGCTGAGCGCGGGCGCAAATGACGACGTGAGCGGCCGGTTCAGGTTTTCCGGGCGTGAGGGCAGCCTGATCTGGCTCGATCTCGGCGACATCCTGCAATCCGCTGCGACAAGCAATAATTTCGCATTCTCTCCGCTGAAGCGCGAGCCCTTCGCGTTCACCTCGGTTTCGGGCCGGGGCAGCGTTTCCGGCACCAATATCCATCTGGACGAAATGGTCATGAAAACGGCGGACGGCCGGGTACGGCTGGAGGGCGATGTCGATATCGGCTCCGGACAGATCGAGGCCATGCTGACGCGCTGGAACCGGAACGCCGAGAAGGAACCGGTTTCCGTCAGGATCAGCGGCAATGCCCTTGCCGCGCTGGCCCGCCGGATCGAGACGCCCGCCGACCTGCTGGAATGACAATCCCCTGCGCTTCGATGCATCGGAAAGGGCGCAGCCGATCCGCACCCATTCCCGGGACTTCAGAGCATGTCCGCGCGTCAGAAACGGTAGCGGAGGCCGACCTGGGCAACCGGGTAGAACTTGTAGTCCTTGGCTGCATTGCGGAAATCGTCGATGCTGTCCTGCAGCGGCTGGTAGACCGTGCCAGACCAGCTTTCCTGAACATCGGGCGTACCCATGTAGTAGGCGCCCAATGAGAAATCCAGCGATATCCTGTCATTGAGATCGGCGTTGTAGCCAATGCCGAAATAGGGCTGGAAGTCGTATTCCGGCGTCAGCTTGACCTCGGCCGTTTCCACAACGTCAAGATAGGGATTGTACATTGAGAACGTGCCCTTGGCATTGTCGTCCGTGTAGCGTGCCCCGACCGAGATGCGGAAATCAGACTGGTTGACGTAATAGTCGAGCGTGGCGCCGACCGTCAGCACCTTGAACGTGCCCTCGTAATCAGCGCCCTCATAGGTGCCCGAAGGCTCGTAGCTGAAACCGGCGACAGTTCCGCTGAGGCCGAAGCTCTCGTTGAGCTTGTAGATGCCCGTCAACCCGACGCCGAGCGTACCGGCCGATGGCTCGATGGCGAGTTCCTGGGCATTGGCCGCAGGTATGATCGCCGTCAAAGCCGCTGCCGAGACAAGGATGGAAAGAAGATTTCTGCGCACGCCGTTCTTTGTGTGAACCATTTCATTACCCTGCTTTGATCCAATTTCCGCCCAAGGCTAGGGGAAACTTGTTAAGCCTTTCTAATTTCAAGGATTTGCAGGCTTCAACCTGTGACAACGCTGACATTCCCGGCACGAAGCCGAAAGAGCGGGTTTGACCGTCCCCGTGACATTTTTACAACGCGGCGGGTCGGGTTCGGTCCGCGTCGTTTCAGTACTCCGAGTCCGCCCTTTTCCCAGCGTAGAGCGCCAATCGCGCTCTCATGAACTTCGCCAGCCGGTCGGCCACGCGCCGCACGGCGCGGCGATGGCGTTCCTCGTCATGCAGAACGAGCCACTGACCGTGGCTCAGATCGCCGATGACCGCCCCCGCTCGGGCAAGGCTCTGGTTGGTATCGCCGATGAAGCAGGGCAGGACGGCGATGCCGGCGCCCGCCTCGACGAGGTCGAGCATGGTGCGGGGGCGGCTTGCCGACAGCACGATCGCAGACGCCCGGGCTTCATGCGGCCATTTCAGGTAATCGGAAATCGCCGCCTCCCGCGTGACGGCGATCCAGCGCTGCCCGGCCGAGGGCGGCGCATTTCTCGCCCTGAAGGGCGCATAGGCGACGGTTCCCAGCCTGAGCGCGGCAAGATTGCTTTCCTCGGGCTCGAAGGAGCGGATCCCGATGTCGTTTTCGCGGTGGGCGAGGCTCGCGCGCGCTTCGCCGACGAGCAGTTGCAGGCGGAAGGGGTCATCCTCACGGCAGATCTCGCCGATATGGGCCGAAATCAGAAACGCATTCCAGGTGCCGAGCGCCAGGCGGACCAGTTGCGGCGCCGCCGCCTCGCCGCGCCAGTCATCGATCCTGCGAAAGCTCCCGTCCGCCCCCGTCAGCAACGCGTTCAGGGTTTCGCCCTCGGGCGTAAGACTGTAGCCGCGCTGGCTGCGCACGAACAGCGCGCGCCCGAGGCGGCGTTCGAGATCCAGCATGTGCCGGCCGGCCGTGGCGGGACTGACGCCGTGCTCCGCCGCAGCGCCGCTCAATCCGCCATGGCGGATCACGGCGAGGAAAAGCTGATAGTAGGACCAGGGTATGTTTTTCATCAGTGAAAAATAACCTGCATTCCAGCGCGTTTCAAACGACAATTTTCGCTGGTATTTTTCAGGCAGTCCACAGGGAGCGCCCGGCGAGAGCGCGAAGCCTCCCGCCCTCCCCGACAGGAAAGCCCGATCGTCGACCGGTCTCGAACGACCGTCGAATGACCGACAGGAGTGATAGCCATGACACGCAGAACCGGAACCAGACGGCTGCTGAGCCTTTACTATACCCAGGAGTATCGGCCTCTATCCGAAGATGACTATTATGAACGGTTCTCCGGGAGCCCGCCCGCTTTCTGGAGGAGGCCAAGTCGCGTCATCGGCGGTTTCCTGCTGTCGACGGCGGGACTTCTCACAGCGCCTCGCCGGCAGCGACGCCGGAGGCCCAGGCCCACTGGAAATTGTAGCCACCGAGCCATCCGGTGACATCGACGCATTCGCCGATGAAATAGAGTCCCGGCACCGCGCGTGCCTCCATCGTCCGTGACGAGAGTGCCTCGGTATCAATGCCGCCGAGCGTGACTTCCGCCGTGCGGTAGCCCTCGGTTCCGGCGGGCTTGAACTGCCAGTCCTGGATCGAAGTCGCAAGGTGAGCGAGCGCCTTGTCGGAAAGATCGGCAAGATGGCCCGCCGCGCCGGCACGCTCGGCGAAATACTGCGCCAGCCGTTTCGGCAGCTGGGAGGCGAGCGCGCTCGCGGCCCCCTGCCGTCCGTTTTCGCGCTTTGCCGCCGTGAGCACGTCAGCGAGGGCAATATCCGGGCTGATCCTGACGTTCACCGCGTCGCCGGGCGACCAGTAGGAGGAAACCTGCAGGATTGCAGGACCGGAAAGACCGCGATGGGTAAAAAGCATGGCCTCGCGAAACCGCCCGGTTCGGCATGCGACCTCGACCGGAACGCCGATACCCGTCAGCGGCTGCAATTCCGCCTGCAGGCCCGGATCGAGCGTGAACGGCACAAGGCCAGGCCGCGGCTCGACGACGCGAATGCCGAAGCGACCGGCGACCTCGTAGGCAAAGCCCGTCGCGCCCATCTTGGGGATGGACTTGCCACCGGTGGCAATCACCAGCGCCCGTGCGGTGGCCCGCTTCCCCTCAAGCGACAGCGTGAAACGATCGCCGGAATGTTCAAGAGCGGCGACGGCCGTCTCCAGCCTGATCTCGACATTGCCGGCCCGACATTCGGCCAGCAGCATGGCGATGATCTCCTTCGCCGAGCCGTCGCAGAAAAGCTGCCCGAGCGTCTTCTCGTGCCAGGCGATGTTGTGGCGGTCCACCATCGCGATGAAATCCGCCGGCGTGAAGCGCGCGAGCGCCGATTTGGCGAAATGCGGATTCTCGCTCAGGAAGTTTTGCGGGCCGGCGCCGATATTGGTGAAGTTGCAGCGGCCGCCGCCGGAAATGCGGATTTTCTCGCCGGGTTTCCTCGCGTGATCAACGAGAAGAACCCTGCGTCCCCGTTTTCCCGCGCGTGCGGCGCACATCAACCCCGCAGCGCCTGCGCCAACAATGATCACATCGAATTCATCCATGATTTTCCGCCTGTTCCCGTGCGGCTCTGGTTGCATCGGCGCAGAGAAAGTCAACATGCCCCCTCGCCAAGACGCGCGCCGTGGTTATGATACGCCCACGCGCAATGACAAACCGGCGAGTGAAATGCCAGTAAAAAAGACGACGATCAAAGCCGCAAGCAGAACGCACACAAGCAAGGTCAAGCGGGCGAAGAAACCCGCAAAGCCCGCAGCCCCCTCGCCGCCGCGCGGCGTGGAAGACTGGAAAGCCGCAGCCCGCTGGCTGAAGCTGCGCAGCATCGAGGACATCGAGTGCATCACGCCGGATCTTGCCGGCGTGCCGCGCGGCAAGATGATGCCGTCCTCGAAATTCACCTCCAACACCTCGCTTGCCCTTCCCTCCGCGCTCTATCGCCACACGATCTCCGGCGAATATCCCGACGAGAGCGGCAGCTTCCGTTACGAACCGCGCGACAGCGACCTCAAACTGGTGCCCGACCTCTCGACGCTGACGGCGGTGCCCTGGGAGACCGATCCGACCGCACAGGTGATCTGCGATGTCGTCGGCGCCGACGGGGAAGAGGTGCCCTATACGCCGCGCAACGTGCTCAAGCGCGTGGTCGAGCTTTACGAGAAGCGCGGCTGGCGGCCGGTGGTGGCGCCGGAAATCGAGTTCTACCTCGTCGCCAAGAATGACGATCCTGACCTGCCGCTGACCCCGCCGGTCGGCCGCTCGGGCCGTCCGATCGTCGCCGGACAGGCCTATTCGATCGCCGGCATCAACGAGTTCGATGAACTGATCGACGACATCTACCATTTCTGCGAGGCCCAGGGGCTGGAAATCGACACGCTGATCCATGAGGAAGGCCCCGCCCAGCTCGAGATCAATCTGCGCCACGGCGATCCGCTGGAGCTTGCCGACCAGGTGTTCTATTTCAAGCGCACCATTCGCGAGGCGGCGACCAAGCACGGCACCTTCGCCACCTTCATGGCAAAGCCCATGCAGGGCCAGCCAGGTTCGGCCATGCATATCCACCAGTCGGTCGTGGACATAGAGACAGGCCGCAATGTGTTCTCGCTCGAAAACGGCGAGCCCTCGCCGGAATTCTTCCATTTCATCGGCGGCATGCAGAAATATGTTCCGTCCACGCTGGTGATGATGGCGCCCTATGTGAATTCCTACCGTCGGCTGACGCCGGACATGGCCTGCCCGGTCAACACCGCCTGGGGCTATGACAACCGCACCACCGCCTTCCGTATTCCGGTTTCCGACCCGGCGGCACGGCGGGTGGAAAACCGGCTGCCGAGCTCGGACGCCAATCCCTATCTGGCGCTTGCCGCGTCGCTTGCATGCGGCTATCTCGGCATCGAGAACCTGGTCGATCCGTCGGCCCCGACGGCCGATACCGCCAATGAGGGCGTCATCGACCTGCCGCGCGGCCTTCTGGAGGCGCTGGCGCTGATGGAAGGCGAACTGGCGCTCGGTCCCGTGCTGTCGCGCGAGTTCATCGATCTTTACGCCGGCATCAAGCGCGGCGAATTCGAGACCTTCATGCAGGTGATCAGCCCCTGGGAGAGGGAATTCCTGCTGCTGCATGTATGATATGGACGCCGGCGAGGGTTTGACGAGAGAATGGAGCGACGGAGACATGGTTTGGCAAAGCCCGATTGCCCCGGGAATTTCATGGTACCAGGCGACGCTTCCCGAACGCCCGACCTATCCGGCGCTTGACGGTTCGACAACGGCGGATGTTGCCGTCATCGGCGGCGGCTTCACCGGCCTGCAGGCGGCCTGCCAGCTGGCCGAGGACGGCGTCGACGTGGTGCTGATCGATGCCGCCCGTTTCGGCGACGGCGCCTCGGGCCGCAACGGCGGACAGCTTGGCACCGGGCAGCACTGGTGGCCGGAGGAACTCGAGACGAAGCTCGGCGCGGAACGGTCGCAGGCTTTCTTCCGCATAGCGGAGGAAGCGAAGTCCCACCTGCTCGACTTCGCCCGCAAGCACAAGGTCAATATCGATTTCAAGCCGGGCCAGCTCAGCGTCGCCCACAAGCGCGGCATGGAATATACCTACCGACGCCATGTCGAGACGCTGGCCGAACGCTACGATTATCCGCATCTCTCCTTCATGAGCAAGGCCGAGACGGCAGAGCGACTCGGCTCGGACCGCTTCTTCTGCGGCATCCGCGATATCGGTACGGGCCATATCCATCCGCTGAAGCTCCTCGTTGGTATCGCCGGGGCCGCCGCCGCCGCCGGCGCACGCCTTCATGAAATGACCAAGGCGGAGAACATTGACCACGTCGACGGCAAGAACGTGATCGAGACCGCCCGTGGCTCGATCACGGCGGAGCGCGTGCTGATTGCCTGCAACGGCTATATCGAGGATCACCTCGAGCCGAAGACGGCCTCGAAAATCATGCCGATCCGCTCCTTCATCGCCGCCACGACCCCCGTGAAGAAGGACCGCAAGATCCTGCCCGGCGGCGAATCCGTCGACGACAGCCGTTTCGTGGTGCGCTATTTCCGCAAGGCGCCGACGGGCGAGATGCTGTTCGGCGGTCGCGAGGTCTATTCCGCCGACAATCCGAAGAATATTTCCAGGCATCTCAGACGGCAGATCGCCGAGATCTATCCGCAACTGAAGGACGTCGAGATCACCCATGCCTGGGGCGGCTCCGTCGGCATCACCATGCCGCGCCGCCCGCTGGTGCACGATATCATGCCCGGCGTCACCTCGATCGGCGGTTTTTCCGGCCATGGCGTGATGCTGTCAAACTATTGCGGCAAACTCTATGCGGACGAGATTGCGGGGCGCTCGCTTGATCTGGAACTTTACCGGGATTTGGATATACCATCCTTTCCGGGCGGCGGTCCGCTTCGCAAACCCTTGCTGTTTCTCGCCCTGACATGGTTCGCGCTTCGCGACCGGTTCTAGCCGGATGCGGCGCGACCGACGGGCCGGAAAGACAAGAATCCGATTTTTCGGAATGGGACTGGCATTTTTAAATCGATTTGATAAAACGACACCAACCCTGTTGACGATTGAGAGGACTGACCATGAGCAGTCAAATGATCCCCGTTGAACCCTTTGACTATGTCGTCTTCGGCGCCACCGGCGACCTGACGGAGCGCAAGCTTCTGCCTGCGCTCTACCACAGGCAGATTGCCGGCCAGTTCACCGAGCCGACGCGCATCATCGGCGCGTCCCGCTCGGAGCTTTCGTCCGAGGATTTCCGCAAGCACGCGCAGCAGGCGCTGAAGGAGCACCTGAAGCGCGGCGAATATGATGACGAGCAGGTGAAGAAGTTCCTGGCCCGCATCGAATATGTGCCGGTCGATGCGACGACCAACAAGGGCTGGGACGCGCTGAAGAAGATGCTGGAAGACGGCAAGGACCGGGTCCGCGCCTTTTACATGGCCGTGGCTCCCAGCATTTTCGGCCCGATCTGCGACGGCATCCGCGACCACAAGCTGATCACCAAGCAAACCCGCATCGTCGTGGAAAAGCCGCTCGGGCGCGACCTCGATTCGGCGCTCAAGCTCAACGACATGATCGGCAAGGTGTTCAGGGAAGAACAGGTCTTCCGCATCGACCACTATCTCGGCAAGGAAACGGTGCAGAACCTGATGGCGCTGCGCTTTGCCAATGCGCTCTACGAGCCGCTGTGGAACGCCAATCACATCGACCATGTGCAGATCACGGTTGCCGAGGAAGTCGGCCTTGAAGGCCGCGCCGGCTATTACGACAAGTCCGGCGCGCTACGCGACATGGTGCAGAACCACATCCTCAACGTGCTCTGCATGGTGGCGATGGAAACGCCGCATTCCATGGAAGCCGAGGCCGTGCGCGACGAGAAGCTCAAGGTGCTGCGCTCGCTCAAACCCATTACCGATGAGAATGCCGGCTATCTGACCGTGCGCGGCCAGTACCGCGCCGGCGCATCCAAGGGCGGGCCGGTCAAGGGCTATCTGGAAGAACTGGAAGGCGAGTCCAACACCGAGACCTTCGTCGCCATCAAGGCGGAGATCGACAACTGGCGCTGGGCGGGCGTGCCCTTCTACCTGCGCACGGGCAAGCGGTTGGCGAGCCGGCTTTCGGAAATCGTCATCACCTTCAAACAGATCCCGCATTCGATTTTCGGGCCGAATGCCGGGCGCATCGCGTCCAACCAGCTGGTGCTGCGCCTGCAGCCTGACGAGGGCGTGAAGCAGTGGCTGATGATCAAGGATCCGGGCCCGGGCGGCATGCGCCTGCGCCAGGTGGCGCTCGACATGAGCTTCGCCCAGGCCTTCGACGTGCGCAACCCGGACGCCTATGAGCGGCTGCTGCTCGACGTCATCCGTGCCAACCAGACGCTGTTCATGCGCCGGGACGAGGTCGAGGTCGCCTGGCGCTGGGTCGATCCGATCCTGAAGGCCTGGGAAGAGACCAACCAGCCGGTGCAGGGCTACACCGCCGGCACCTGGGGCCCTTCGAAGTCGATCGCGCTGATCGAGCGGGACGGCCGTACCTGGCACGAGCCCATGTGAGGCGACGAAACACCAGCCGAGAGCATCATGACCAAGAACATGCACACATTTGACGATGGCGCCCGGCTTGCGGCCCGTCTTGCCGGCGATGTCGCCGACAAGCTGGCCGAAGCCGTCGCCGAGAAGGGAGCGGCCTCCATCGCCGTTTCCGGCGGTTCGACGCCGAAGGCTTTCTTCCGCACGCTTTCAAAGGCGGATATCGACTGGGAAAAGGTGACGATCACCCTCGTCGACGAACGGTTCGTCCCGGAAGACAGCCCCCGTTCGAACCACAAGCTGGTGAAGGAAAACTTGCTTCTGGGCCCGGCCGCCGCGGCGCGCTTCATTCCGCTTTACCAGAATGTAAAGACCGCCGAGGAAGCCGCCGAGATCGTCACCAACAAGGTTTCGGCGACAAGCCTGCCCTTCGATGTCGTCGTGCTCGGCATGGGAACCGATGGCCACACGGCCTCGTTCTTCCCAGGAGGCGATACGCTTGCAAGGGCGCTCGACATGAAGACGCCGGCCGGAGTGATGTCCATGCATGCCGAAGGCGCCGGCGAGGCCCGCCTGACCTTCACCTTCTCGAGTCTCGAAAATGCCGGCCTTCTGGTGTTGCACATCGAAGGCCAAGAAAAGATGGATGTTCTGGAAAAGGCCCTTGCCGGCAACGACGAAACGGAAATGCCCATCCGCGCCGTTCTTTCAAGAGCCACCTCCCCCGTGAATATCTACTGGGCGCCCTGACAATTCTGCCGGGCGCCTTCCGCGTTTCTTTCTGAAAACAGGAAAAGCCCATGACCGCCGATCCCCGCATTGCAGAGATCACCGCCCGCATCGTCGAGCGGTCCAAACCCACGCGCGAAGCCTATCTCGATCGCGTCAGCCAGGCCATTTCCAAGGGCGTGCACCGCTCGGTCCTGTCCTGCGGCAACCTTGCCCATGGCTTTGCCGTCTGTTCCCCCGCCGAAAAGGAGGCGCTGTCCGGCGACAGCGTGCCCAATCTCGGCATCATCACCGCCTATAACGACATGCTCTCGGCGCATCAGCCGTTCGAAACCTTCCCGCAGACGATCCGCGAGGCCGCGCGCGAGGCCGGCGGCGTCGCCCAGGTCGCCGGCGGCGTGCCGGCCATGTGCGACGGCGTCACCCAGGGCCAGCCGGGCATGGAACTGTCGCTTTTCTCCCGCGACCTGATCGCCATGGCGGCTGCCGTCGGGCTCTCCCACAACATGTTCGACGCGGCCGTCTATCTCGGCGTCTGCGACAAGATCGTGCCCGGCCTCGCCATGGCGGCGCTGACCTTCGGCCATCTGCCGACGATCTTCATTCCCGCAGGCCCAATGACGACGGGCCAGGGCAATGACGAGAAGTCGCAGATCCGCCAGCTCTATGCGGAAGGCAAGGTCGGCCGCAAGGAACTGCTGGAATCGGAATCGAAATCCTACCACGGCCCCGGCACCTGCACCTTCTACGGCACGGCGAACTCCAACCAGATGCTGATGGAGATGATGGGCCTGCACATGCCGGGCGCCTCCTTCATCAACCCGAACACGCCGCTGCGCGAGGCGCTGACGAAGGAAGCGGTCAAGCGCGCCATCGCCATCACCGTCAACGGCAACGAGTTCACGCCAGTCGGCCAGATGGTCGACGAACGCTCGATCGTCAACGGCGTTGTCGGCCTTCACGCCACGGGCGGCTCGACCAATCACACCATGCACCTGATCGCCATGGCCCGGGCCGGCGGCATCCAGCTGACCTGGCAGGATATCTCGGACCTTTCCGACATCGTGCCGCTTCTGGCGCGCGTCTATCCGAACGGTCTTGCCGATGTGAACCACTTCCACGCCGCGGGCGGCATGGGCTACCTCATCCGCCAGTTGCTGAACGCCGGCTTCCTGCACGACGATGTCCGCACCGTCTTCGGCGAGGGCATGGAGGCCTACGCGATCGACGTCAAGCTCGGCGAAAACGGCACCGTCAGCCGCGAGCCGATCGGCAACGGCCCGAGCGCCGACCCGAAGGTCCTGACCACCCAAGACAAGCCATTCCAGCCCAATGGCGGGCTGAAGATGCTGAAGGGCAATATCGGCAAGGGCGTGATCAAGATCTCCGCCGTCAAGCCCGAACGCCGCCTCATCGAGGCGCCCGCCATCGTCTTCCACGATCAGCAGCAATTGCAGACGGCCTTCAAGGCGGGCGAACTCAACCGCGACTTCATTGCCGTGGTGCGCTTCCAGGGGCCGAAATCGAACGGCATGCCCGAACTGCACCGCCTGACGCCGCCACTCGGCGTGCTGCAGGACCGCGGTTACAAGGTTGCGCTCGTCACCGACGGCCGCATGTCCGGCGCTTCGGGCAAGGTGCCCGCCGCCATTCACGTGACACCGGAGGCCAAGGACGGCGGACCAATCGCCAAAATTCGAGACGGCGACATGCTTCGGCTCGATGCAGAGAACGGCACGCTGGAAGCGCTGGTTCCGGCGGATGAGTTCGACGCCCGCGAGGCCGCGACCGCAGATCTCTCCGGCAATGAATTCGGCATGGGGCGCGAACTCTTCGCCCCCTTCCGCCACCATGTCGGCACGGCCGACGAAGGCGCAAGCGTCGTCTTCGGCTGAAATCGCGCGCCCGGCGCATGAAGACGCGCCGGGCATTCTGCCGCGTCCGGCGGGTCGGCAACCCGGTTTTCTCGCGTCTGCATCGCGGCGTCGCGCCTGTACCGCACCATCAGCGCGGTGCACGTCTGCACGCATCCGGGCATCTGACGCAGTTGCTCCCGGCATCGTTAACACACTGATTCAATCCGTGATCGCCTGCCGTATTCCGTGCGCTTTGCTGCCACTAAATAAACAAAAGCGGGCTTTAATCGGGGGCCACGGGAAACAATTTCCCGACCCTTTTCGTTTGGGGGGCATGGAATCAATCGTGCGACCGACACAGTGTAGCATTCCGGCAACAGAGACAGCCGATCTGATGCATTTTCGGAGAATTTAATTGAACGATTGATCACGTGAACCATTTCTCCCTCATCGAAAGACAAGATGGAGACTGTAATGAAGAAAATTCTTCTCGCTTCCGCCGCGATCGTCGCAATGGCCGCCTCCGCCGAAGCGGCCGATGTCGTCGCCACGCCGGCGCCCGCCGAACCCTATGTCGCCCCGCAGGTCATCCCGCAGACCTTCAACTGGTCGGGCTTCTACCTCGGCGGCACCGGCGGCTACGACTGGGCAACGGCCAACATGCACTACAATGGCGCCCAGGTCGGCAGCGACGACTTTGACGGCGGCAAGCTCGGCGGCTTCGCCGGCTACAACTATCAGTTCGACAACAACATCGTCGTCGGTGTCGAAGGTGAGCTGGACTACAACTGGAATGAGCAGACCTACAGTGTCGGCCTGCCTTACAGCGTGAAGGCCGGTTCGGACTGGGAAGGCTCGGTCCGTGGCCGCGTCGGCTACGCGTTCGACAACGCCCTGCTCTACGCAACGGGCGGCTGGGCGATCGCCAACGGTTATGTTGACGGCAACGGTCTCAACCAGGACCAGGCCTTCAACGGCTGGACTGTCGGCGCCGGTCTCGATTACGCCCTTTCCAACAACGTCTTCGCCGGTCTGGAATATCGCTATACCGACTTCGGCAAGAAGGACTTCGACGGCGCGCTCTCCGGCTTTGAAGCGAAGGACTACACGTCCAACCGCGTCATGGCCCGTGTCGGTTACAAGTTCTGATCCTTGCGGCGGGGCGCATTGCCCCGCCACTCTTTACCGTCGCACTCCTCCCCTCCCTGCGCCGGAAAGAAGAAGCCCCGCCGGTTATGCCGGCGGGGCTTTTTAGAACGCCGTGCATCCATTCGGATGCACAAAGGACGCTCTAACCTATTGAATCTACGCATCGTGCTTTCCGAAAATCGATTCCGATTTTCGGGCCGATGCTGTAGTCGGGCCATTCGTTTTCGGGTTCAGCGGTAGAGGTAGCTGTGGCCCTTCTCGTCGAAGAGATGGCGCTTTTCCGGATCGGCGGCAAACCGCATCGTATCGCCGGGCCTGCCCTCGTGGATGCCGGGCAGCTTGACGATAATCGGGTCCTCGTCGATCAGCTCGCCCTCGATATAGATGAGCGTGACCTCGCCGAGCGCCTCGATGATAGAGACCTTGCCCTCGAACAGAAAGTCCTCGCCGTCCTCCGCCTCGCGCACATCTTCCGGACGCACGCCGAAGCTGGCGCTCTTGCCCATATCCCCTTCCGGCGTCTTGACCGGAATTTCGAGGCGCTTGCCGTCCTTGAGCTCAATCTCGGTCGTCTCGCCCGTGCGGGTGATCTTGGCGGGCATGATGTTCATGGCCGGCGAGCCGATGAACTGGGCCACAAACAGGTTCGCCGGGCGCTCGTAGAGTTCCAGCGGCGGGCCGACCTGTTCGATATAGCCGCCAGAAAGCACCACGATCCGGTCGGCAAGCGTCATCGCCTCCACCTGGTCGTGGGTCACGTAGATCATCGTCGTCTCGGACATCTTGCTGTTGAGCTTGGCGATCTCGATACGGGTCGCGACACGCAGCGCCGCGTCGAGGTTCGACAGCGGTTCGTCGAACAGGAACACCTTCGGATCGCGGCATATGGCCCGGCCGATCGCCACGCGCTGGCGCTGGCCGCCGGAAAGCGCCTTGGGCAGGCGATCGAGATAGGGCGTGATCTGCAGCATCTCCGCGGCAGCCCTGACGCGCCGGTCGATCTCTTCCCTGCTTTCCTTGGCGATCCGCATGCCGAAGGCCATGTTGTCATAGACCGACATGTGCGGATAAAGCGCGTAGGTCTGGAACACCATGGCGATGCCGCGCTTGGAGGGCGGGATCTGGTTGACGACCTGCCCGTCGATCGCAATCTCGCCGCCGGAGATTTCCTCCAGGCCCGCGATCATCCGCAAAAGCGTCGATTTGCCGCAACCCGACGGGCCGACAAAGACGACGAACTCGCCGGGATTGATGTCGAGGTCGACGCCGTGAAGCACCTCGACATTGCCGTAGGATTTCTTGACCTTCTTGAGGGTAACACCAGTCATCTTTCGCCCCTTTTCCCCTATGCGCTCTGGCGGGCGAAATAGCCGCCCCAGGCAGGAAGTTGTACCATGGTCCCGTCCTCCTCGGCGGAGAAACCGTGGTCGCCGGTTGAAAACGCGGTCCATGCGCCTTCGGGCAGCCGGACCTTTGCCGGCTCGGCCGACATGTTGAACACGCAAAGAACCGTTTCGCCCGCCCCTTCACGCGTGAACACCAGCACGGCATCGTCGCCCGAGGAAAGGAAACGGATCGCGCCCTTGGCAAGCGCCGGGTGCGCCTTGCGGAAGGCGAGGAAGCGGCGGTAGTGCTCAAGCACGGAGGAAGGATTGCCGGCCTGCACGTCAACGGCCTTCATCACGTGATCGGCCGAAACCGGCAGCCAGGTTTTCTCCGCGGTCGAAAATCCGGCATTGGCCGCGCCCGCCTGCCACGCCATCGGCGTGCGGCAGCCATCGCGGCCCTTGAACTCCGGCCAGAACTCGATGCCATAGGGGTCCTGCAGGTCCTCAAAGGCGATATCGGCTTCGGTCAGACCGAGTTCCTCGCCCTCGTAGAGGCAGATCGAACCTTTCAGCGTCATCAAGAGGGCGCCGAGCATCTTGGCATAGGCCGTCTGGTCGGCGACATCCGCGCCCCAGCGCGTGAGGTGCCGCACCACATCATGGTTGGAGAACGCCCAGCAGGCCCAGCCTTCCGGAGCGGCCGCGTCGAAGGCATTGATCGAATCGATCACGCGCTTCGGCGTCACCTGCTGTGGAGCCAGGAATTCGAAGGCGTAGCACATCTGCATCTTGTCGTCGCCGGACGTGTACTCGCCGACGATCTCGAGACCGCGCTGACTGTCCCCCACCTCGCCGACAGCGGCAATCGCCGGATACTCCTCCATCAGCGCGCGCAGGCGCTTCAGGAATGCGAGGTTCTCCGGACGGCTCTTGTCGTAGAGATGTTCCTGGTAGTTGTAGGGATTGACGGCCGGCGCCGTGCTGTCGTTCCTGCGTTCGGGCGCCAGCGCCGGGTTGTCGCGCAATTCCCTGTCGCAGAAGTAGAAGTTGATCGTGTCGAGACGGAAACCGTCGACGCCGCGTTCCAGCCAGAAACGCGCCGCATCGAGCAATGCATCCTGAACGTCCGGATTGTGGAAGTTCAGATCCGGCTGCGAGACCAGGAAATTGTGCATGTAATATTGCAGCCGGCGCGAGTCCCACTGCCAGGCCGAGCCGCCGAAGATCGACAGCCAGTTGTTGGGCGGCGAGCCGTCGGGCTTTGCCTCGGCCCAGACATACCAGTCGGCCTTCGGATTGTCGCGGCTGGCGCGGCTTTCCATGAACCAGGGGTGCTGGTCAGAGGTGTGGGACAGCACGAGGTCGATCATGATCTTCAGACCCAGGGCATGGGCCTTTTCGATCATCGCGTCGAAATCGGCGAGCGTGCCGAACATCGGATCGATGTCCTTGTAGTTCGACACGTCATAGCCGAAATCCTTCATCGGCGAGGTGAAGAAGGGCGAGATCCACACGGCATCGGCGCCAAGCCCGGCAATATAGTCGAGCCGGTCGGCAATGCCGCGGATATCGCCGACGCCGTCGCCGTCGGAATCCTGGAAGGAGCGCGGATAGACCTGGTAGATGACGGCGCCGCGCCACCAGTCCTTGTCCGCGGTGTTGAGGGTGTGTTCGGTCATTGTTTTTCTTTTCTGTATCCTGATGTCACGGTTTTCAGTGAGGGGCGGCCATCAGCCGCCCTTGACCGAACCGGCCAGAAGGCCGCGCACGAGATAGCGCTGCAGGGCAAAGAACACGATCAGGGGCACGATGATCGACACGAAGGCCGATGCTGTCAGGATCTCCCAGTTTCCGCCGCGCGAGCCGAGCAGTTCCCGCAACCGCGCCGTCAGCACGATCGTCTGTTCGGAATTGCCGAGGAACACGGTCGCCACCAGAAGGTCGTTCCAGGTCCAGAGGAACTGGAAGATCGCAAAGGAGGCGAGCGCGGGATAGGAGAGCGGCAGGATGATCTTGTTGAAGATGGTGAAATCATTGGCTCCGTCGACGCGCGCCGATTCCATCAGCTCGCGCGGCAGGCCGGCGATATAGTTGCGCAACAGATAGATTGCCAGCGGCAGGCCGAAGCCCATATGCGCCAGCCATATCCCGACATAGGTCTTGGCGGGCACGCCGAAGGTCTGACCGATCGCATTGTACATCTTCAAGAGCGGGATCAGCGACATCTGCAGCGGCACGACGAGCAGGCCGACAACAACCGCCAGAAGCAGGTTGCGGAAGGGAAACTTCATCCAGGAAAGCGCATAGGCCGCATAGGCCGCCACCAGGACCGGGATGATGGTCGAGGGGATGGCAACCGTCAGCGAGTTCAGAAACGATTGCCCGATGCCCTCCGCCGTCAGCACGTTGCGGTAGTTTTCCAGCGTGAAGCGCGGCGGGATCTCGGCGGTAACGAAGATCCGCTCGCCGCGCCTGCCGAAGGGTTCCGGCGAGGTCAGGCGATAATCCCCGTTCTCCTCGACGCGCAGCTGCATGCCGTCATCGAGATCGACGGTCTGGCCGACCTCGTATTCCTCTGGACTGAGCGAGGAGGTGCCGAAGCGCGACACAACGCCTGCGCCGCCTTCCAGAGCATTGCCGGCATTGATGTAGAGGCCGCCCTCTTGCGTCTGCCCGGCCTCGCCCGGCGTGCGGTAAATCAGGTTCTGCGTCGACGTGGCAAGGGACGTCCACCAGCCCGAGGCGACGATCTGGTCCTTGTCGCGCAGCGAGGTGACCAGCAGACCGAAGGTCGGGATGGTCCACAGCACCACGAGAACAAGGACGGTGATATGCGAGAACCAGACAAGCGGTGATTTCTTGTGCGAATACATTTACCGGCCCTCCATCTCTTTGCGCGCGTTGCGGATGTTCCAGACCATGATCGGAATAACCAGAACCATGATGACGATGGCGATGGTGGCGCCGCGGCCGAAATCTCCGCCGCCGCGGAACATCCAGTCGAACATGAGGTTGGCGAGCACTTGCGTATCCCATTGCCCGTTGGTCATCGCGAGAACGATATCGAAGATCTTCAGGACAATGATGGTGATCGTGGTCCAGACGACCGCGATGGTGTTGTAGATCTGCGGAATCATGATCTTGAAGAAGATCTGCACCCCGTTGGCGCCGTCGATGACGGCGGCTTCGATGGTCTCCTCCGGAATGCCGCGCAGCGCTGCCGACAGCAGCACCATGGCAAAGCCGGTCTGGATCCACAAGAGAATGACCATCAGGAAGAAATTGTTCCAGAAGGGCATGGCGATCCACACATGCGGTTCGCCGCCCATGGCCACGACGATCGCGTTCAGAATGCCGATCTGCTCGCTGCCTTCGCCGCGATAGTCATAGACGAATTTCCAGATGACCGACGCGCCGACGAAGGAGATCGCCATCGGCATGAAGATCATCATCTTCGCGAAGGAGCCCCACCAGATGCGGTCCGTCAGCCAGGCGATGATCAGGCCGAAAAAGGTCGACAACGCCGGCACGAAGACCAGCCAGAGCATGTTGTTGAACATCGACTGGCGGAATTCGGAATCCCCGAACATCCAGCGGTAATTGGCAAGCCCGACATAGGTGTCGCCAGAGGCGCCGTGAAGCGAATACCAGACGGATGCAACGACCGGATAGACGAGGTAAACGCCAAGCGACAAAAGCGCCGGACCGAGGAACAGCCAGGGGCGTATCATCCCCGAGACGCGCAGATTGCGCGCACCATCTGCGGGGTCCTTGGTCTGCGACGGAAAAATCAGGTCGAGTAACTTGTTGGAGCCGTAGAAATAGGCCACTGCAGCGGCAACGCCGATGACCACAGCCAACAAGGCTTTTAAAATCTGTTCCACGCCGTTTGTCTCCCTAGAACGGATATGAAACTGAGTTCGCCGGACCGTTCTGTTCTTGCCTTTTCAGCTTTTCGACGCTCGCCCGAGGCGAACCGAACCCAGCCGCAAGGCGCGCAGGTTTTGTCCATGCGTGCCTTCGGAACAGTGCGCTACCGCGCTATCTCATTTTCGAGGAGTGGCGCACCGGGCCGAAGACGGCCCGGTGCATTATGACAAAACGCAACCGGTTTGACGACCGTTACTTGAGGGTATCCCAGGAGTTCTGGATCTCGGTCGCCGCTTCTTCGGCCGACTGGCCGCCGACATAATCGATCATGCCGGTCCAGAACGCGCCTGCGCCGATCTTGCCGGGCATCAGGTCGGAACCGTCAAAGCGGAAGGTCGTGGCTTCGGTCAGGATCTCGCCTTCGCCGCGCAGCGTGTCGTTGGCGTAAGCCTCCGGATTGACGTCCTTGAAGGGCGTCAGGAAGCCGGACTGCGCCATCCAGACTTCATGCGCGATCGGCGTTTCGAGGAACTCGATAAAGGCCTGAGCGGCGGGGCTGTCATCGGTGATGCCGAACAGCGTGCCGGCGCCGAGAACGGGCCTGCCGAGGTCTTCGCCCTCGTAAGCCGGGAAGTAGAAGAAGTCCGCGTCAAGACCGAGCTCGACGCCTTCCGGGAAGAAGGACGGGATGAACGAGGCCATCTTGTGCATGTAGCACTTCGGCGGGCTGTCGAAGAGACCCTTCGGGCTGTCGCGGAAGTCGGTGGAGGCGACCGCGGCCGCGCCGCCGTCAACGAACGTGTCGTTCTTGGCGAACCAGCCGAATTCATCGATCGCGTTGACGACGCGCGGATCGTTGAACGGAATTTCGTTGGTGACCCACTGGTCATAGACTTCCGGCGGCTGGGTGCGCAACATCATGTCCTCGACCCAGTCGGTCGCCGGCCAGCCGGTGGCGCCGCCGGAACCGAGACCGATGCACCAGGGCGTGCCGCCGTCGGCCACGATCTGCTCGGTGAGCGCCTTCAGCTCTTCCATGGTTTCCGGAACGTCATAGCCGGCATCGTCGAAATTGTCCGGAACGTACCAGACGAGCGACTTCAGGTCTGCCTTGTAGGGAAAGACGTAGAGGCCGGGCGCGCCATCGGGTCCCTCATAGGTCGAAAGGTCGACCCAGGACTGACCGGCGGCGTATTTTTCCGACAGGAACTCGCCTGCGGACGCCGGGAGCTCGGTCAGGAAACCCTTGGCCGCGAGGTCGGCGGCAAGGCCGGGCTGCGGGAACACGGCAATGTTTGCCGGGCTGCCGGCCTGGGTGTCGATGACGATCTGCTGCTCGAAGGAGTCGGAACCGGAATATTCGACATTCGCGCCGGTCGCCTCTTCGAAATAAGCCAGAACGCTTTCGATCAGATCCTTGTCGGGGCCGAGCCAGGGGCCGAAGATCGTCAGCGTCTGACCGCTCAGGTCATGGGAATCGGAAAACTGGGTAAAGCTGTCCCAGTTGAAGCGGGAATCCTCGCCCGGGGCGAACTTCAGATCGGCAGCCTGGGCCGCACCGGCAACGAGGGCGAGCGAGGCTACGCCCGTCAACAGAACTTTATGCATGTGATTTACCTCCCATCACATTCAACCCTCTCGAGGGCTTCGGTTGTCAGACAACACTTTATCCAAAGCGCTTTGACATCTCCAGAGAATTCTCGTGTGACGGGTCTGAGTCAACCCCTTTCCGCAAATCACGACCGATTTTTGCCGTTTTTCTGCACTTAAAGACGATTTTCTGTCGATCCGACTCGAAAAGGGCTTTTCTTTCTCCGACAAGGCTTGATAAAAAAGCCAAACCGCTTTGGAAGCCGCCAAAGAGGTCCGTGCACGCTTCGCGCGAGGGCGCATGAGCGAGGCGAACGGATTTTCGCGGAACCATCCTTGTCGGTGAACGATTTGGAGCGCACAGGGTTTCACGCTTTCTTTTTTGTGTTACGTGCCTCCGGGGAGGAAACGGGAGTGAACCTGAAACAATTGTCGGCGCGGCTCGGCCTTTCGCCGACGACTGTCAGCCGGGCCCTGAACGGATATCCCGAGGTCAACGCCGCGACCCGCGAGCGGGTGCTGAAGGCGGCGCGCGAGACCGGCTACCGGCCGAACCGCACGGCGCAGCGCCTGGCCACCGGCAAGGCCGGTTCGATCGGCCTGTTGATGCCGATCGGCGACCAGGTGATTTCGGACCTGCATTTCGGCGAGTTTCTGAGCGGGCTGGGCGAGAAGGCCCAGGCGGAAGACTTTCACCTCGTGGTCATGCCGTCTGACCCCGCTGACGAGGTCTCCGCGCTGCGAAGCCTTGCGACCAGCGGCTATGTCGACGGGCTTTGCCTGGCCTATATCCGCGAGCAGGACAGCCGGATCGATCTGATGGAATCCTTCGGCCTGCCCTTCGTGGTCCACGGCCGCTTCTTCGATCCGCCGCACCCCTATCCCTCGCTCGACGTCGACAATGAGGCAGCCTTTTACGACGCCACGCGTCTCCTCCTCCAGCTTGGCCATCGCCGTATCGGCCTTATCAACGGCGACGAGAAATTCGGCTTTGCCATCCGCCGGCGCGACGGCGTCATCAAGGCGCTCTCGGAGGCGGGCCTCCGCCTTGACGAACGCTTCCATGTCTCCGCCCAGATGACCGAGGCCGACGGACAGCGCGCGGCCGAACGGTTTCTCGCCGGCGACGAAACCCCGACGGCCATGCTGTGCTCCAGCATGGTGCAGGCGCTCGGCATCGTGCGCGCCGTCACGCAATCGGGCCTTCAGCTCGGCAGGGATATCTCGCTGATCTCCTATGACGACGTGCTGCCGCTCCTGCGCCCCGAACTGTTCTCCGTGCCGCTGACCACGACGCGCTCATCGCTGCGCACGGCGGGCAAACGGGTCGCCGAACGGCTGATCCACCGCATCAACGGCCTGGAGAAGGACGATGTCCAGGAATTGTGGCGACCGGAACTGGTCGTGCGCGCCTCCACCGGACGGGCGCCGGGCTGAATGCGCGCCTTGCAGGCAAGCGAGCCTTCCGCGGCTTCGAACGATTTCCGTTGCATCGCACATGCCGATTTGCCGGCGCTTACGCCCCGCTCGCGCAATCCGGTCGAAGCATCTTCAAGATGCGCTCTGCCGCCCGGTCGGCCGAAAGCACGCTCGTATCCAGCACCAGCGCGGCTTCGGGCCATGGCGCATAGTCACGGTCAAGCACATCCTGCCAGCCCGGCTCGACATGCCCTTCGCCGATATCCCTCGTCCGGCTTTCCAGCCGGGCGCGATGCAGGGCCGCGTCCGCGCAGATGACTTCGACGCCGAGGAAACCGGCTCCGCCCTCTGAAGCCGCCTTTTCGAACATGGCGCGGGTCAACGGCCAGGGATTGACGCAATCGATGATAACGTCCTGTCCGGTCTTCAGGTTCGAGACGGCGAGCGCCGCGGCGATTTCATAGCCCAGCGGACCGATCTCGCGCGCCGGATCGTCCTTCCTGAGCACGGCCTCGATCTCGTCGACGCGCAGGAAGACCGCCGGACGCTCTTGCGCGAGACGCCGGGCAATCGTGGTCTTGCCAACGCCCGGCAGGCCGGCAAAGGAAATGAGCGTCGGCACGCGATGTCCCTCGAGGTTCGCCGGTCAGGCCCTGCCGGTCGGCAGCGCTCCGGCCCTCTTCTCCGCCTCAAAGGCGGCAGGCGCATCAACATAGGCTTCCTGTCGCGCAACGCTCCAATAGCGCAGTTCGTCCAGCGGAATCCGCTTGCCAGTCACCGCGCAGGTCACATGGGTGCCGGGTACGACCACTTCGAAATCGGCGTCCAGATACCGGATTTTCGCCTCGCCGCGGCCATTGCCTTCAAGGATATTCAACAGTTCATCTCCAGAAATTCGCCCGCCGGTGCTAGCGCCCGAACAGGCGTTCGATATCGGAAAGCTTCAGCTCTATATAGGTCGGGCGACCGTGATTGCACTGGCCTGAGCCCGGCGTCTCCTCCATCTGCCGGAGAAGAGCATTCATTTCTTCCACGCGCAAGCGCCGGCCGGAGCGCACCGAGCCATGACAGGCCATGGTGGCGGCAACGCTCTCAAGCTTCGCCCGCAGCCCCTCGGCCGTCTCCCACTCGCCAGCCTCGTCGGCAAGCTGGCGGATCAGCGCCGGGGCGTTGACCTCGCCCAGCATGGCCGGCGTCTCGCGCACCGCGATCGCGCCGGGCCCGAAGCGCTCATAGACGAGGCCGAGGCGGCTCATCTCCTCGGCAAAGGGCATCAGCCGGTCGCAGTCTTCTTCCGGCATATCGACGATTTCCGGGATCAACAGGCCCTGCGAGGGCAGCCGGCGGTCGACAAGCGCCTTGCGCAGCGCCTCGTAAACAAGGCGCTCATGGGCAGCGTGCTGATCGACGATCACCAATCCGGTCTCCGACTGGGCGACGATATAATTTTCATGCAGCTGCGCGCGGGCGGCGCCCAGAGGATGGCTGAGCGTGGTCTCTTCGCCGCGCGGCGGCTCGAAGGCCTCCGACCGCGCCGAGGGCGCATCGAAACCGGCAAGCATGCGAGCGGCCTCTTGCGGTTTTGCGGTCTCCGCTGTTCCGGCAAAGGCGGGTGCGGCCCCTTCAGCAAAGCCTTCCGGCCGATAGGGGGAACGCTCGGGCGACCAGTTCACGTTCGACGGGCGGATATCGCGATGGCCGAAGCCGCCGCCGAAACCGCCTGTCTGTTCGCCTTGCGGCGCGACGCCCGGCCTGAAGGCCCTGAGCATCGCGTCTGCCCCGGTGGACGACGCGCGGTCGCCGCTCCTCGTCAGCGCCTCGCGGATCGCGCCGACGACCAGCCCGCGGACGAGCCCCGGATCACGAAAGCGGACATCGGCCTTGGCCGGATGGACATTGACGTCGACCAGCGCCGGATCCAGCGAGAACCAGAGGACGGCCATCGGATAACGCCCCTTCGGCACGGTCTCGGCATAGGCCGCGCGGATGGCCCCCATCAACAGCTTGTCCTGCACCGGACGGCCGTTGACGAAGGCATAGAGATGGCCGGAATTGCCGCGATTGAAAGTCGGCACGCCGACAAAGCCGGAAAGGGCGACGTCTTCGCGCACCGCATCGATCTCGATCGCGTTCGGCCGGAAGTCCTTGCCCAGAACCTGGGCGATGCGGGCCAGCCGGTCATCGCCGGTTGCCGGCAATTCCAGCGTCGAGCGGTCGGAGCCGGACAGGACGAAGCGAACCGCCGGAAAGGCGAGCGCCATGCGCTTGACCACCTCGGTGATCGCGCCGGATTCCGCACGCTCGGTTTTGAGAAACTTCAGCCGGGCGGGCGTGGCGAAGAACAGGTCGCGCACTTCGACGATCGTGCCCGGATTGACGGGCGCGGGCTGCGGTTCGGTGAGCTTTCCGCCGTGAAGCTCGATCCGATACCCTTCTGCAGCGCCCTTCGTGCGGCTTGCAACGGAAAGCCGCGCCACCGAGCCGATCGACGGCAGCGCCTCGCCGCGGAAGCCGAGCGTGCGGATATCGGTGAGATCGGCGGAGATCTTCGAGGTGCAGTGCCGCTTGACGGCAAGCGCCAGATCGTCCGGGCTCATGCCGGAGCCGTTATCGGTGACGCGCAGCAAGGCCTTGCCGCCGCCGGCGGTCGCGATCTCGATGCGGGTCGCCCCCGCATCAAGCGCGTTTTCCACCAGTTCCTTGGCAGCGCTTGCCGGCCGCTCGATGACCTCGCCGGCGGCAATCTGGTTGATGACGGTTTCCGAAAGCTGTCTGATGCTCATGGCGCATCCTTAAAGGGATTCGCGCCGTTTTGGAACGCTCGCGGATTATGCCGTCCCCCGCTTTTGGCGCGCACGGGACAGCGCCCGGCGCTTTCGCCAGGGCATGAACCTCATTTCCGTGTAGCATGGACGAAGAGAACGCCGGAGACCGCCATGTACAAAGACCCCCTGCTCCAGCCTTTCCAGCTCAAGCACCTGCGCCTGAAGAACCGGCTGATGTCCACCGCCCATGAACCGGCCTATGGCGAGGGCGGACTGCCGACGGAACGCTACCGGCTCTACCACCGGGAAAAGGCCAAGGGCGGCATCGCGCTCACCATGACGGCCGGATCGGCTGTCGTCGCGCCGGATTCGCCGGCGGCCTTCGGCAATCTCCATGCCTGGCGCGACGAGATCGTGCCGCTGATGGCGCGCCTTGCCGAGGACTGTCACGAGCACGATTGCGCGGTGATGATCCAGTTGACGCATCTCGGCCGGCGCACCAGCGGTTGGAACATGGGCGACTGGCTGCCGGTCCTTTCCGCATCGCCGATGCGGGAGGCCGCCCACCGCACCTTCCCCAAGGCAATGGAGGATTTCGACTTTGTCCGCATTGCCGAAGACTACGCCACCGCCGCCGAACGGATGATGGCAGCCGGCCTCGACGGCATCGAGATCGAGGCCTATGGCCACCTCCTGGACAGTTTCTGGTCGCCCGTCACCAACCAGCGCGACGATGACCATAACGGCCCGCTTGAAAACCGGCTGCGTTTCACCTTTCAGGTGCTCGAGGCCATCCGCAAGCGCTGCGGTCCGGATTTCATCGTCGGCATGCGGCTTGTTGCCGATGAGAACCGGGCGGGCGGCCTTTCCCGCACGGAAGGGCTTTCGATCTGCCGGATGCTCGTTGACAGCGGAACGATCGACTTCCTCAACGTTATTCGCGGCCATATCGACCATGACGCGCCTCTGACGGAGGTGATTCCGATCCAGGGCATGGCGTCCGCCCCGCATCTCGATTTTGCCGGCGCGGTGCGGGAGATGACGCGGTTTCCCGTCTTCCATGCCGCCCGCATCGCCGATGTCGCCACAGCCCGCCATGCGGTTGCCGAAGGGCGTCTCGACATGGTCGGCATGACGCGCGCCCATATCGCCGATCCGCATATCGTCGCGAAGATCGAGGCCGGGGTCGAGGACCGGGTCCGCCCCTGCGTCGGCGCCACCTATTGTCTCGACAGGATCTATGAGGGCGGCGAGGCGCTCTGCATCCACAATGCCGCCACAGGCCGTGAGGCGACCATGCCGCATGTGATCGCGAAGTCCGAGACGCCGCGCAAGGCCGTCGTGGTCGGCGCCGGGCCGGCAGGGCTTGAGGCCGCGCGGGTGCTGGCCGAGCGCGGTCATGATGTCACGGTGTTCGAAGCCGCCGGGGAAGCGGGCGGACAGATCAGGCTTCTCACCCGCAATCCACGCCGGCGCGAGCTCATCGGCATCATCGACTGGCGGCTCGCCGAACTGGAACGCCTGAATGTCCCGATCCGCTACAATGTCTATGCGGAGGAAGACGATGTTCTGGCGGAAGAGCCGGATCTGGTTGTGGTCGCCACCGGCGGCATTGCCCAGTCGCCGCCGCTTGATGAGGGCGAAGCGCTTGCCGTTTCAAGCTGGGATATCCTGGCCGGCACGGTGAAACCCGCCGACACGGTGCTGCTTTATGATGATCACGGCGGTCACCCGGGCCTGACGACGGCCGAAATGATCGCGAGCAGCGGCGCAGCACTTCGGATCGTCACGCCCGAGCGCTTCTTCGCGCCCGATGTCGGCGGGATGAACCATGTGCCCTATGCTCGAAGCTTTGCGGAAAACGGCGTCGGGATCACCATCAACAAGCGTCTTTCGGCGATAAGGCGCGACGGCAACGGGCTGAGGGCGGTGCTTGCCTCCGACTACGCGCCGGGCGTCTTCGAGGAAGTCGCGGCGGCACAGGTCGTGGTCGAATACGGCACCATGGCGATGGATGATCTCTATTTCGCGCTGAAGCCGCTTGCGCGCAATGGCGGCGCGGTTGACTACAAGGCCCTGATCGCGCGGAAGCCGTCGCTGCCGCAGACGAATGCCGGGGGCCGGTTCGACCTTATCCGCATCGGCGATGCCATCCATGCCCGCAACATCCACGCCGCCATCTATGACGCGCTGCGCTACTGTTCGTCGGCGTGACGCTCAAAACGCCCGGTAAGCCGGATCGAAGCGCGGTCTGGCGCCCGTCACCAGGGCGAAGGTGAAGCCGGCATTCGGTTCCTCGACGATATCGGCATCGCGGGCAGCCGAGGTCACCATCATCCAGCCGCCGTCGCGGCCGATGAAGGCCGGGCAGGTCGGCTGCCGGGCGGGCAGCTGGAAACGGGTGACGAGCCTTCCGGAGGTATCATACTGGTCGAGAACCCCGGCGCCGAAACGGGCATTCCAGATGTGCCCGTCGCCGTCGCAGATCGCCCCGTCCATACCGCCCGGCTTCTTCGATGTATCGATGAACACCTCTTCGGGACCATCGGGCAGACCGGTTTCGGGGTCGACGGGAACGCGCATCAGCTTGTTGATGCGCGTGTCGACATAATAGCCCGTCGCGCCGTCGGGCGAAAAGCAGATGGCATTGGGGATCGTGACCCTGTCGAAGATCTTCGTCACCTTGCCGGCGAGTACGTGGTAGATCGCCCCTGCCCCGTCTTCGGCCTCCTTGCCCATGGTGCCGACCCAGAAGGCGCCGGATTGATGCACACGTGCGTCATTTGAGCGGGTGACGGCATTGTCCGGCTCGATGGCAGCATGGAGACTGAGCGCACCGGTGGAGACATCGTGAAAATAAAGCCCGGTCTCCATGGCGATGACGTGGCGCCGCTCATCGACCACGGCCATGGCGCTCGCCATTTCCGGCAGCGAGACGATCCGCCTGTCCCGGGTCGAGGCATTGAGCAGGTGGAGCTTGCTGTCGAGAATGTCGAACCACCAGATCTGGTCGGCGGTCGGGTCATAGCCCGGCCCCTCGCCGAGCGTCGTCCGGTCATTCACCAGAATACGGCCTTCGAATACGGTCTCTGCAGTCATTGTCGCTACCGGCGCTCCTCTTGTCATGTGGTGGCGGTCTTTTGCATTCGCGAGAGCCCCCCGCGCGAGAATCGCAGACTTTCCCGGCCGTGCAAATGAGGAAAGCCAACGAAAGCCGAGAAATCAAGCGATCTTGCCGCGCCTGTGCCGTCAGGCGGGACAAAAGCTCCGAAAAAGCCCCCGGGGACCGTCATTGGAAGAAAAAAATCCGGATTTTTGAACGCCCGCCGGCGGCCTTGCCCCGGGCCCAAAAAATAAGCTGAGTCAATAATTTGTGCATCGCAACACGGACGCTCTGCCCGTCATTGACGGGCGATCAAGTCTAAATCCCTGTTCTTCCCGCAAAAAAGCAGCTTGCATTGGTTCAGGTAATCGTTCATCTTCTCTCCAGTTCCAGAGGGGATGAAAACAAACACGCGCCCAAGAGCGCGACTTGAAAACGATAGAAACGCCGGCGCGACGGACTTTTGAAAGTCTATGTTTTCGCCCCGGCGTTTCTATTTTTTTCTCCCCCACCCTTCCTCACGCCACGAGAGACATGCTTTTCGACTGACCGCCTTTCGGACAAGGCGTCGAGTCGAGGGGGCCGCTTCGCCATTGGCGTTTCGCGCAATCTCCACTATCTAGGCACTGAGTGAGAACAGGAAGGCAGCCATGACCGCGATCAGCAAGGAACAGGTTCTGAAGAGCCTTGAAACCGTCACGCTTGCCGACGGCAAGCCGCTGTCTTTCAGCGGCCTCGTCTCCGACATCTTCATCGCTGACGGCAAGATCTATTTCTCGCTGAACGTTCCCGCCGACAAGGTTGAGGCCTACGAGCCTGTGCGTCTTGCCGCGCAAAAGGCCGCCGAAGCGCTGCCCGGCGCGCGCCAGGCGCTGGTGACGCTGACGGCCGAAAAGCCTGCCGGACAGAAAGGCGAGCGCCCCGACGCCAGACAGAAACCCGATGCGCCGAAAGAGGGCGCCGGCGGAAAGGGCCAGGCCAAGCCCGAAATTCCCGGCATCGGCTCCATCATCGCCGTCGCCTCGGGCAAGGGCGGCGTCGGCAAGTCCACCACTGCGGTCAATCTGGCGCTCGGCCTTGCGGCGGAAGGCCTCAGGGTGGGACTTCTGGACGCCGACATCTACGGCCCGTCCATTCCCCGGCTGATGGGACTTTCCGGGCGGCCGATGCAGGGGCCCGGCCGCACCATCATGCCGATGGAGAAATACGGCCTCAAGGTGATGTCGATCGGCTTTCTGGTCGACGAGGGCACCGCCGTCATCTGGCGCGGGCCGATGGTGCAATCGGCGCTGATGCAGATGCTGCGCGAGGTTGCCTGGGGCGAGCTCGACGTGCTCGTCGTCGACATGCCGCCCGGCACCGGCGACGCGCAGCTGACCATGGCCCAGCAGGTGCCGCTTGCCGGAAGCGTGGTCGTCTCCACGCCGCAGGATCTGGCGCTGATCGACGCGCGCAAGGCGATCGCCATGTTCAACAAGGTCTCCGTGCCGGTGCTCGGCATCGTCGAAAACATGAGCGCCTTCATCTGCCCGAATTGCGGCGAAACCCACCATATCTTCGGCCATGGCGGCGCGAAGGCGGAGGCCGAGAAGATCGGCGTCCCCTTCCTCGGCGAGGTGCCGCTGGCGATGGACATCCGCACCACCTCGGATGCCGGAACACCGGTGGTTGCCGGCGAACCGGACGGCCCGCACGCGAAGGCCTATCGCGCCATCGCCGCGGGGACCAAGGCCGGCCTTGCGGCCAAAACCAGCAAGGGTCCGTCGATCGTGTTCGATTGAGGCGTCATCAACCGGCGGCGAAAACGCATGCGCCGCCGACATAGGTGGCTTTCAGCGAAAGGTCTTCGCCAAGCAGCACGAAATCGGCATCGGCACCGTCGGCAAGCCGGCCCTTGCGGCGCACGCCCACGGCATCGGCCGGGTAAAGCGAGGCCATGCGCAAGGCCTCCCCCAGGGACACGCCAAGCATCCTGTGGCAGTTGCGCACGCAGGTCAGCATGTCGGTATCCGCCCCGGCCAGCGTGCCGTCTTCCAGCGTTAGCCGGCCATCGCGACGGTAGATCGTGCGGCCGTTGAGGGTGAAGCTTTCCAGATCCGTTCCGGTAACCGACATGGCGTCGGTAACGAGAAAAATGCGACCCGGCCCCTTCTTGGCCCTGAGCGCGATCCCCATGGCGACGGGATCGACATGATAGCCATCGGCAATCAGCCCGCAGGAGAACGCGCCATCGGACAGAGCGGCGCCGACAAGGCCCGGCTCCCGATGGCCGAGCGGGCTCATCGCGTTGAAGAGATGGGTCGCCATGGACGCGCCCGCCAGGCGGTATTCGCGCGCGGTGGCGCAGCTTGTCGCGGTGTGGCCGAGGCTGACGGTGAAGCCGGCTTCGACAAGCCGGGCAACCTGCTGGCGCCTGACGCTTTCCGGGGCAACCGTGGTGAGCGCCACGCCGAAAGTGCCTGCATTTGCGACGAGGAAATCGCAATCGTCATCATCCATGGACCGGATCAACGCCGGATCATGCGTGCCCTTCCTGGCAAGCGAAAGATGCGGCCCTTCCAGATGGAGGCCGAGAAAGCCCGGCACGCCCGCGTCAAACGCAGCCCGCCCCGCCGCAACGGCCTTCTCGACGGTTTCGCGCGTGTCGGTGATCAGCGTCGGCAGAAGCGATGTGGTGCCGAATTGCTGGTGGGCCCTGCAGATGGTCTCGATGCCGGAAAGGCTCGGATCATTGTTGAACAGCACCCCGCCGCCGCCATTGACCTGGAGATCGACAAAACCCGGCGCCAGGATCAACCCGTCGGCGCGGATGATTTCCGCGTCCGGCGGCACACGACGCTCTGCCGCAAGTCCTTCGACGCCGGTCTGCGAAAAGACCAGAGCCATGCCATCGTGAAAACGCTCGCCGTCGAAAAGCCTGGCGCCGCAAACCGCCTTTTTCATCTCACTCGGTCTCCGTCACCTTGTTGAGCGCGACCGGCTGGTCGGGATTGAAGCCGCGGGCGCGCGAAAGCTGCTCGATGAAGCTGTAATAAGGCACGATCAGGGCGAGCGCATCGGTCAGCGGATGACCGGTCGCCACAAAGGGAAGCCGGACGGCCCCGCCTTCAGCCATGTCCGAGGACAGGAACACGGCCGCTCCCTTTTGCGCCATGCCGGATGCGGTTTTGGCGATCGCGGCCTCCGCCTTGTCGCGCGCGGCAAAGGCGATCACGGGAAAACGCGCCTCCACCAGCGAGACCGGCCCGTGCAGCACTTCGGCGGAGGAATAGGCCTCGGCGTGAAGCTCGGAGGTTTCCTTGCATTTCAGCGCCGCCTCGCTGGCGATGGCAAAGCTCGGGCCGCGCCCCAGCACATAGAGCGACTGCGCGTCCTTCAGCGAACCCGTCAGCGGCGACCAGTCGCAGCCAAGCGCCTTTTCAAGATCCTCGGGCAATCGACCCAGCGCCTTCCTGAGGCCCGCATCATCGGCCCATTCGGCAAGCACGCCGAGCCCGGCGATGATCGAATTGACGTAGGACTTGGTGGCGGCGACGGCCTTTTCCGGTCCGGCGGCAATATCGATCGGCTGATCGGCCGCTTCTGCCAGCGGCGAGGCGATGGTGTTGACCAGCGCAAGCGTCAGCGCGCCGCCGGCCCGCGCGGCGTTGGCAAGCGCGACGATATCCGGACTTTTGCCCGATTGCGAAATGGAGATCGCCGCCGCCGAGCCCATCTTCAGCGGCGCGTCATAGATCGAGGCGAGCGAGGGCCCGAGCGAGGCGACCGGCACGCCGGTCGTCAGCTCGACCGCGTATTTGAGGAACAGCGCCGCGTGATCGGAAGAGCCGCGCGCGACCGTGACGACGACGCCGGGATCCTTTTCGGCAAGCGCCTTGCCGGCCCGTTCGAAGGCCACGCCGCTGCCATCCAGAAGCCGCGCGGCGGCGGCTGGAATTTCTTCGATCTCTTGGCGCATATGGGTCTTGTCGGTCATCGCTGGGTCTCTTTTTTGCATCGCCTCAGCCCTCTTCGGAATAGGTCAGCTCGGCGACTAGGTCGTAAATATCGCTTCGATAGAAGGATCGGGTGAATTCTATGGCGCGGCCCGCGGCATCAAATCCCGTGCGGTTGATCGCCAGCGCCGGCGCGCCGGCGGGAACCTCCAGAAGCCCGGCCTGCTCATCGGTCAGGATGGTCGCGGTGATACGCTCATCGGCCCGTTGAAGGCGAATGCCGCGTTCGGTAAGCGCGGCGTAGAGCGACGGGCCGATGGCTGCCGGCGCCTCCAGGATGTCGCCCGGAAGCGCCGTGTATTCGAGCGCCATCGGCCGGTCGTCGGCAAAACGGATGCGGCTGAGGCGCGCGACGCGCGCGCCCGGCGCGATATCGAGCGCTTCCGCCTCTTCGGCCGATGCCGGCTGGAGCGCGCGTTCCAGCCAGAACGAATGCGGCTCCATGCCCCGCGCCTTCATATCCTCGGTGAAGGATGTCAGGCGCTTGAGTTTCTGTTCGATGCGGACGGCGGGGCGGGCGACGAAGGTCCCCGCCCCGCGCCGGCGGTTCAGAATACCCTCGCCCGTCAGTTCGGCAATCGCGCGGCGAACCGTGACCCGGCTGACGCCGATCCGCACGGCAAGATCGCGTTCCGGCGGCAGAGCGGCGCCGCCCTCGAGCGCGCTGCGGGCAATCGCCGCGCGGATACCGGCCTTCAGCCGCCGGTAAAGCGGGCCTGTTCCCGAAAGGTCAATGTCATCGAACAGCGCCTGCATCTTGCACCTGATTCATCCTTCCCAAAACTAATACCAATCAGATACCAAATTGCAAGCCATGCCGGCTGCGAAAGCGCGGGAACAGCCATGGCGGGGCTTGCGGTCCGGCAGATGACCGGCTCATATGGAAAAATTCGAACGGGAAGGACGCATGCAGCTACAGGCCATCATCTATTTCAACGAACTTGTGCGCTCGCGCTCCATCCGTCAGGCCGCCGAGGCGCTCGGCGTCTCGCCCATGGCCGTCAGCCGCCAGCTCGAAAATCTCGAGGCCTATTTCGATGCGCCGCTGGTGGAACGCGGCGCGCGCGGGATCGTGCTGACGGCGGCAGGCGCGCTTCTGGCCGAACGCACGCTCGGCGTCATCCGCGACCTTGAAAGCGCCCGGCAGGTGATCGACGACCTGCGCGACCTGAAGGCCGGCCATGTTTCGCTTCATGTCAACGGCGCGGTGATCAGCGCGATCCTCGCCCCGGCGCTCGCGGAATTCTATGCATTCTACCCCGCGATCTCGATCGCGGTCACGGTCTCGTCCGCCGAGGCCGCGGTCCGCGCCGTTGCCGCCGGCGAGACCGATCTGGCGGTGACGATGTTTTCGCCGAAGGACGGCGAAACGGAGACGCTGATCGAACTGCCCGTTCTGCACCAACCGGTGATGGCGCCCGACCATCCGCTCGCCGCGGAGGCGACGGTTACGCTCGCGGCCATACGCGACCATGCCGTGGCCATGCCGGATCGCGCCTTCAGCATTCGCCGCGATTTTGACGCGCGCCAGCGCGCCGCCGGGCTTGAGCCGATGGCCGCGACCTTCGAGACCTCCTCGCTGGAACTGCAGAAGGAACTGGCGCGCAGCGGCGCCGCCGTTCTCATCCTGCCGGCCATGACGGTGGCGCGCGAAATCCGCGAAAAGGCGCTCATCGTCCGCCCCTTCGAGAAACGGGCCGAGATCTCCACGGACATCAGGCTGGTCCGCCCGGACGGTCCGACGCCGACTTTCGCGGCGAAACGCCTTGCGGACTTCCTGAGGACCTTCCTGCGCGCCCATGACAGACGCGTTCAGCCGGGGGACTAAGGATGTCAGTGAAACGATTATCGTTACACATATGATGTTTTTCATGTTAACTGTTTACACTTCATTCCCGGGCGCGGTATAGACCCTCCCAGTTCGATCCACGGGAGAGGATTTTAGACCATGAACAAACGTTTCGGCGCCCGCGCCCTACTTGCTGCCTCCGTCTTTACCGGCCTGATCGCCGGCGCGCCGGCCTTCGCCGAGGCGAAGACGGACCTCGTGCTCGCCATGAGCACCGAACCGACAGGACTCGACCCGACGGCCGCAGCCCCCGTCGCCATCGGCCAGGTCGTGTGGCAGAATGTCTTCGAGGGTCTGGTCGCCATCAACGAGGACGGCGGGATCGTGCCGCAGCTCGCAAGCGCTTGGACAGTCTCCGATGACGGCCTGACCTACACATTCGACCTTCAGGACGGCGTCACCTTCCACAATGGCAAGGCCTTCGATGCCGAGACGGCTAAGTTTGCGATCGACCGCATCCTCGCCGAAGGCTCCGTCAATCCGCAAAAGGCGCTCTACAGCGCAATCGAGAGCGTGGAAACGCCTGACGCCGATACGCTCGTGCTGCATCTCTCCCGGCCCGCCTTCGACCTTCTCTACTGGCTCGGCTTTCCCGCCGCCGTGATGGTAGAGCCGACGAGCGTCGAGACAAACGCCACCGACCCTGTCGGCACCGGCCCCTTCGCTTTCGCCGAATGGCGCAAGGGCAACGAGGTGAAGCTTTCCGCCTGGCCCGATTACTGGGGAGACAAGCCGGCGCTCGAGAACGTCACATTCCGCTTCATCGCCGATCCGCAGGCCCAGGCCGCAGCCCTCAATTCCGGCGGCGTCGACGCCATTCCGGAGTTCACCGCGCCCGAACTCGTCAGCCAGTTCGAGACCAAGGACGCCTTCGAGGTCGTGCCCGGCACCACCGGCATGGAGGTCGTCGCCGGCATGAACAATGCCGAGCCGCCCTTCGATGACGTCCGCGTGCGCCGGGCGCTGATGATGATGCTCGACAGGCAGGCGATCGTCGAGGCCGCCAATTCCGGCTTCGGCACGCCGATCGGCAGCCATTTCTCGCCATCGGATGCCGGCTATGAAGACCTGACCGGCGTTCTGCCCTACGACCCGGAGAAGGCAAAGGCGCTCCTGGCCGAGGCCGGCTACGGCGACGGGCTTTCCTTCACCATGAAGGTTCCGAACCGGACCTATGCCGAGCGCGCGGCGGAAATCATGCAGGCCTATCTTGCGCAAAGCGGCGTGACGATGACGATCGAATCCTCCGAATTTCCGGCAACCTGGATCAAGGATGTGTTCAAGGATACGAACTACGACATGACCATTATCGGCCATGCCGAGCCGCTCGATATCGGCATCTATGCCCGCCACCCCTATTACTTCAACTATGACAATCCCGCCTTCGACGCGACCATGACGGAGATCGCAAACGCGACGGATGAAGACGCCCGGCTTGAAGGCTATCGCAAGGCCCAGGAAATCCTGGCCGAGGACGTGCCCGCGCTGTTTCTCTATGCCTGGCCCAAGATCGGTATCTGGAAAGCCGGGCTGGAAGGCATGTGGAACAACGAGCCGGTGCCCTCCAACGATGTGACGGACGCCCGCTGGAGCGAATAGACGTGGCGCAAGCCCCAGGCATGCATCAACGGGCAAGAGGCGCGCCGGCACGGCTGGCGCGCCGTTTCGGCTTTCTCGTGGCAAGCCTTGTCGGCGTCTCCTTCGTTATCTTCGCGGTGATGGCGGCCGTGCCGGGCGATCCGGCGGAGATCATGCTCGGCACATCCGCCGCACCCGACACGCTTGCAGCGCTTCGCCACCAGCTCGGCCTCGATCAACCGTTCCTCCTTCGCTATTTCGATTGGCTTTCAGGCGTTCTGACGGGCGATCTCGGCAATTCCTACACCTATTCCACACCAGTCGGCACGTTGATCGGCGAGCGGCTCGCCGTCACCCTGCCGCTTGCCGGGCTTGCCATTCTCCTCTCGCTCGCCGTCTCCGTGCCGCTCGGCGTGCTCGCCGCCGCCCGCCCCAATGGCCCGGTAGATCTCCTTGCCGCGCTCTTCGCCCAGATCGGCATTGCGGTGCCCAATTTCTGGATCGGGCTGCTGCTGATCCTCGGCGTGGCGCTTACCTTCGGCTGGTTTCCGGCCGGCGGCTTTCCGGGTTGGGAGGCGGGCATTCTTCCGGCTCTCAACGCGCTGGCGCTGCCCGCGATCGCGCTCGCCATACCGCAGGCCGCAGTACTGACAAGGGTGACCCGGACCGCCGTGATCGAACTGACCGACGAGGATTTCGTGCGCACCGCCCGCGCCAAGGGCGGGACGCCCGCCTACGCGCTCTGGCGTCATGTGGTGCCGAACGCGCTGATCCCCGTCGTCACCATGCTCGGCCTGCAGATCTCGGTGCTGGTTGCCGGCACGGTGCTGGTGGAAAACGTCTTCGCCCTGCCGGGCATGGGCACGCTCGCCTATCAGGCGCTGGCCCAGCGCGACCTGATCGTGGTGCAGAATGTCGCTCTTTTCTTCGCGGCGATCGTCATGGGGCTGAACTTTGCCGTTGACGCGCTCTATGCCGTCATCGATCCGAGGTTGAGACGATGAGGCGGTTGCCGCTCTCCCTGCTCGTCGGAGGCGCGATAACCGCGCTCTTCGTGACGACGGCAATTCTCAGCCGCTTCTGGACGCCGGCCGATCCGACCATGATCAACATTCCGGCGCGGCTGAAGCCGCCAGGTCCTGGCGGTCTTCTCGGCGCCGATCACTTCGGCCGGGACGAGGCTTCGATGATCATGGCGGGCGCCTGGACCTCGCTCAGCATCGCCTTTTCCGGGGTGCTGGTCGGCGGCGTTCTCGGCATCGCCCTTGGCACGGCAGCCGCTGCCATGCGCGGCCGTTTCGAGGCCGTGGTCATGCGGGTCAATGACGTGATCTTCGCCTTCCCGCCGGTGCTCTCGGCACTTCTTCTGGCAGCCGTCCTTGGCGGCGGACCAAAAACGACAATCACGGCCATCGCCCTCTTCATGGTGCCGGTCTTTGCCCGGGTCACGCGCGGAGCCGCCTTGCAGATTGCCGCCCGCGACTATATCCTCGCTGCCCGCATGGCCGGGAAATCCGGCCTGCGCATCACGCTCGAACATGTGCTTCCGAACATTGCGGCGCAGATCATCGTGCAGTTCGCCATCCAGACGGGGCTCGCGATCCTGACGGAAGCGGGACTTTCCTTTCTCGGCCTCGGCGTATCGCCGCCGACGCCCTCCTGGGGCCGGATGCTGGCGGAGGCCCAGACATACCTGGCTGCCGCCCCGCATATGGCGCTAGCCCCGGGGCTTGCGATCTCGCTTGCCGTTCTCGGCCTCAATCTTCTGGGCGACGGGCTCGGCGAGATGGCCGACCCGCGCCGGAGGAATGGCCGATGATGCTGGAGATCGAAAGGCTGAAGGTAGCGTTCAGGCCCCGTGAGGGCGAACGCGCTGTGCTTCACGGCATCGACCTTTCGCTTGCACGCGGCGAGACGCTGGGCGTTGTCGGGGAAAGCGGCTCCGGCAAATCCATGCTGGCGCTGGCGACGATCGGACTACTGCCGCGCGGCGCTTCGGCCTCCGGGGCAATCCGCCTTTTCGGCGATGACCTTCTTTCGCTTTCCGAACGGCAGATGAGCGCGATCCGGGGCGAGAAGATCGGCATGATCTTCCAGGAGCCGATGACTGCGCTCAACCCGGCCATGACCGTCGGCAGCCAGATCGCCGAGGCCTTGCGCCTTCATCGCGAAATTTCCCGCGGAGGTGCGCGAAGCGAAGCGCTTCGCCTGATGGAGATGGTGCGGATCGCGAGAGCCCCGGACAGGACAAAGGCCTATCCGCACGAACTTTCCGGCGGAGAGCGCCAGCGCGTCGGCATCGCCATCGCGCTGGCGCTGAAGCCGGCGCTGCTCATCGCCGACGAGCCGACCACGGCGCTCGACGTCACCGTCCAGGCGGAGGTCCTAGACATTCTCGATCAGCTGGTGCGCGAGCTCGGCATCGGCCTGATGCTGATCTCCCACGATTTCGGCGTCGTCGCGCGGATGGCGGACCGGGTGACGGTGATGCAGGCCGGACGCATGGTGGAAACAGGAACGGCGGAAGACATTATCTGCCGACCGGAGCATCCGTATACGAAGCGACTGCTGTCATCCCTGCCCCGGCGGGTGCGGGCCGGACTGGGAAGCGACCCATGACTCCGCTTCTGCGCACTGAAAACCTTTGCCGCCGCTATGGTGCCGATGGCCCTGCCGCGCTCGAGAATGTCTCGATCAGCCTCCAGCCCGGCGAAATCCTCGGCATTGTCGGGGAAAGCGGCTCCGGCAAGTCCACCCTCGCCCGGCTCGTCATGGCGCTCGACCGGCCGACATCGGGCACGGTACTCTTCGAGGACCGCCAGATCACCGCATTGTCCGAACGGCAATTGCGTCCTCTGCGCCGCGATTTCCAGATGGTGTTTCAGGACCCTTATGGTTCGCTCGATCCGCGCCACACGGTCGACCGGATCATCGGCGAGCCGCTTGGCCTTGAGGAACCCCCCCCGCGCGGAGCAAAGCGACGGCAGAGGATCGCCGCGCTTCTGGAAGAGGTCGGATTGAGCGCGGACGACCTCGACCGCTATCCCCATCAGTTTTCCGGCGGGCAGCGCCAGCGGATCGCCATTGCCAGGGCGCTGATCACCCGGCCGAAGCTGCTGGTGGCCGACGAGCCGACCTCTGCGCTCGACGTCACGGTGCAGGCCCAGATCCTGAAGCTGCTTTTGCGGATGCGGGCAGACCACGGCGTCTCGATCCTGCTGATCACCCATGACATCGGCGTTGTCGACGAGATCTGCGACCGGGTTGCGGTGATGCATGCGGGGCGGGTCGTCGAGGCCGGTCCCTTGCGGGACGTGCTGGACAACCCGCGCGAGGACTATACGCGCCGTCTCCTTGCCGCCGAGCCGACTCTTGCTCGGTTCAGGCCGTCGACATGAAAAGCCCGGCCTGTTGGTCCAGGCCGGGCCTTGTTCGCGACGGCAAGGTCGCGGGAGAGAGATCTTGGCGCAACGGCCCGAAAATCGGAATCGATTCTCGGAAAGCACTATGCGTAGCTAAAATAGGTCAGAGCGTTCTTTGTGCGTCCGAATGGGACGCACGGCGCTGTCGTCAGTCGGCCGTCATGCCGCCATCGACGGGCAGGCGCACGCCGGTGACGAATTTGGCCTGATCACTGGCGAGATAGACGACGGCATCGGCGATCTCGTCAGGCTCGGCATAGCGCTGCAGCGGAATGCTGGCGGCGAACCCCTTCTTGGCCTCGCCGCCATGGCCGGGCGCAAACCCTTCCTCCAGCGAACGCATCATCCGCGTTTCGACCGGCGAGGGATGGATCGAATTGACCCTGATGCCATCGCGCGCGCCCTCAAGGGCAGCGGTGCGCATCAGTCCGACCAGCGCGTGTTTCGAGGTGATGTAGGCCGAGACATCCGGCGTGCCACCAAGGCCTGCCACCGAGGCCATGATCACCACATTGCCCTTGGTTTTCTTCAGTTCCGGCATGGCATATTTAAGGCCGAGAAAGATGCCGCGGACATTGACCGCCATCACCTTGTCGAACATCTCTGTCGGGTAATCGGTGATGGGCTTCACGACGCCCTCAATGCCGGCATTCGCGACAAGAATGTCGAGCTTGCCGAACTTTTCGACCGCGGCCGCGACATAAGCCTGCGTCTGCTCGGGATCGGTAACGTCCGCCACGGCATAGGCCGCCTTGTCATGGCCGAGTTCCGCAACCGCATCCTTCAGCGCATCCTCATCAAGGTCCACCAGCAGCACCTTGGCGCCTTCGACGGTCATGCGCTTGGCCGTGGCAATCCCGATCCCGCCGGCACCACCCGTGATAATGGCCACTTTGTCTTTGAGTTGAGCCATTTCAACCTCCCATTATTGTCTCTCATGGATGTGGGAAGCGAGAGGTTCACAGACAAGAACCGTGACGCGATTGTAACCCGTTTTCAGACGAAGCCTGGAGCGGCTCCGTCTTTCATGGAAACGCGGAACCGCTCTATCTCTTTGTTTTGATGCATCTTCGCAGACGCCAGGTGTTTCCATCTGAATGCGAAACGCGCTAAATCCTCGTATGTGCGAAGATCTCGCCAATCCAGTCGAGAAAAACGCGAAGTCGCGGCGCCGTCTGGCGGTTTTGCGGATAAAGCGCCGAAAGGGGGGTCGGCGGCGGCGGAAACGCAGGCAGCACCTCGACCATCCGCCCGGCCTTGAGGTCTTCCTCGAAATGATAGCGGGGCGCCTGCACGAGGCCGAAACCGAGCCGGCCAAGTTCGAGCGCCGTGCCGGAATCATTCGCCGTCACCCTGCAATCGAGTTTCACGAAGCGCGTCCGGCCGTTCTCCGAGAGCTCCAGCGGCATCACCTCGCCCGTGCGCGAGGACACGAAGCCGACCGCGCGATGACCGGGCAGGTCGTCGGGCGTTTCGGGCACGCCGTGGACAGCGAGATAGGCGGGACTGGCGCAGGTGGCCTCGTCGAGATGCCCGAGCCTTCGGACAATCAACCCGCTGTCTTCCAGTTCGCCGGCGCGGATAACGCAGTCAACCCCCTCGCGCACCAGGTCCACATAGCGATCCCCCTGGCCGAAATGCAGATCGAGACCCGGATAGCGTTTCAGGAACGCCGAAAGGCGGGGCAGCAGGAAAGTCCGAGTCAGGTGCGGATGGGCGTCGATGCGCAGAAGCCCGATCGGGCCTTCCGCCCGGAACGCCGATTCCGCCGCCTCGACCTCGGCAAGGATCGAGAGCGCCCGCATGTAGAAGGCCTCACCCTCCAGCGTCAGCGTGACATGCCGCGTCGTGCGTTGCAGAAGCCTTGTACCGAGATCGGCCTCAAGCGACTGGATGGCCGCCGTCGCCGTGGATCGCGAAAGGCCGAGGTCATTTGCGGCCGCCGAAAAGCTGCCGCGCTCGGCAATGCGGGTGAAGAGTTGCATGCGATCCAGTCTGTCCATGATCCATTGTTCATCACAGCCGAATTATATTGTCAATTTTCTCCTGATTGTTTGCCGAAACTTCGCGTCTATCTTTTGCCCGAACAGAAAAGGAGACCCACATGACCAAGACAGCAATCGTGACCGGCGCATCGCGCGGCATCGGCGCGGAGATCGCAAGACGCCTGGCCGGGGGAGGCATCAACGTCATCGTCAACTACGCAAACAGCAAGGAGGCGGCCGAGACCGTCGTCGCCGGGATCACCGAGGCCGGCGGCAGGGCCATTGCCGTGCGGGCTGATCTCGCCGCCATCAACGGCATGACGACATTGTTCGATGCCGCCGAAAACCATTTCGGCAAAGCCGACATTCTCATCAACAATGGCGGCGTGCTGCTTCTGGCCCCGTTCAAGGATTTCGACGACGAGACCTTTGCCCGCGAGGTCGATATCAATTTCGGCGGCACGTTCCGGGGCATCCGCGCGGCAGCAAGCCGGCTGGCGGACGGAGGGCGGATCGTCAATTTCTCCACCAGCGTCGTCGGCACCAAACTGCCGTCCTATGGCGTCTACGCCGCGACCAAGGCCGCCGTGGAGACCATGACCCATATTGCCGCCAAGGAGCTCGCGGGGCGCGGAATCACGGTCAACGCCGTTGCCCCCGGCCCGGTCGCGACGGAACTGTTCCTTGATGGCAAGAGCGAGGAACTGATCGCCCGCCTGACCGGCATGATCCCGGCTGGACGCCTCGGCGAGCCAGCCGATATCGCCGATGTTGTCGCCTTTCTCGTCTCCGACGAGAGCCGCTACATCACAGGCCAGGTGATCCGCGTCAATGGCGGCATGGTTTGAAGCAAGGAGAAACAAATGCCATTTGTGAACATCAAAACCCCGGAAGCGGCGCTGACCAACGCCCAGAAAGCAGAGATCGGCCATCGCGTCACCGACATGCTCGTGGAATATTTTACGGAAGCAGCGCGCGTACACACGATGGTGCTGATTGAGGAGGTGAAGGACGGTGGCTATTACCGCGCCGACGAAACCTTTGTCATCCCCGAGGACTACAGACAGAAGGAATGACGCCTGCGAAGAAGAAAAAGGCCCGGACGGTCCACCGTCCGGGCCTTTTTCTTCTTTGTACGCAGGGCGTTCCGCAGTCAATCCTTGTGGCGGCGGGCCGGGAAGAGGATGACGTCGCGGATCGAGGGGCCGTCGGTCAGAAGCATGATCAGGCGGTCGATGCCGATGCCAAGTCCGCCCGCCGGCGGCATGCCGTGGTCCATGGCGTTGAGGAAATCGTCGTCCAGCTTCTTTTCCATCTCGCCACGGGCATGGGCCTGCTCGAGCTGCTCGACCATGCGGCGGCGCTGCTCGAGCGGATCATTGAGTTCGGAGAACGCATTGCCGAGCTCCCAGCCGTTGACATAGGTCTCGAAGCGTTCGACCAGACGCGGCTCGCCCGGAACTTCCTTGGCGAAGGGCGAAATGTCCTTCGGGAAATGCGTGACATGGCACGGCTGGATCAGCGATGCTTCCAGTGTCTCCTCGAAGATGAAAGCCAGGCATTCACCCCAGGTCCAGTCGCTCTCGATCTCGAAACCGGCGGCTTCGGCGGCTTCGCGGGCCTCCTCGTCGGTCGCGATCGACAGGAAATCGATCCCGGTCGCCTCCTTCACGGCGTCGGGCATCGGCACACGCTTGAACGGGCCCTTGAAATTGAGCTCGATCTCGCCAAACTTCACCGCCGTGCTGTCGTGGAGCGTCACAGCGAGCGTCTCGAACATGCGCTCGACAATACCCATCATGTCCTCGTAATCGGCATAGGCCCAGTAACACTCCATCATCGTGAACTCGGGATTGTGCCGGGTGGAGACGCCCTCGTTGCGGAAGTTGCGGTTGACCTCGAACACCTTGTCGGTGAGCCCGGAAACCAGGATGCGCTTCAGGTAGAGCTCCGGCGCGATCCTCAGATACATGTCCATGTCGAGCGCGTTGTGGTGGGTCTTGAACGGATCGGCCGACGCGCCGCCATAGATAGACTGCAGCATCGGCGTCTCGACTTCCATGAAGCCCTCGCCTTCGAGGAAACGACGCACGCCGGAGAGGATCTTCGAGCGCTGGATGAAGCGCAGCTTCGAATCCTCATTGCTCATGATGTCGAGATAGCGCTGGCGATAGCGCGTCTCGATGTCGGCGAGACCATGATATTTCTCCGGCATCGGCTTCAATGCCTTGGTGAGCATGGTGATCTCATGCGCATTGATGGTCAGCTCGCCGCGCTTGGTGCGGCGGACGACGCCGGTGACGCCGACGATATCGGCGAGGTCGACCAGCGACCACATCTCCCGCACTTCTTCCGGCGTCGTGTCCTTGTGGGAAAAGATCTGGATCTTGCCCGAGGCATCGCGCAGGTCAACGAACATGCCGGAATTGCGCATGGAATAGACGCGGCCGGCAACGGTAACGACATCCTCGGTCATCGTGTCGTCGGGAAGGTCGGCATATTTTTCCGCCAGTTCCGCATTGGTGATCGTGCGGTGGAAATGGGCCGGATAGACGTCGCCGATCTTCTCGCGCAGGATTTCAAGCTTCTGCGCGCGCACTTCCGTGGCGTCGGAGGAGAGTTCTTCGGTCTTCTTGTTCATCTTACTTCTTTGCCTCTTCTGCGACCATGCCTGCAACGACGGCCTCGGCATTCTTCAGGCGCTGGCGCACCACGGCGCGGCCGAGGATCGCCATACTGTCGAACAGCGGCAGCGAACGCGAGGAACCGGACATGGCGACAAACAGCGGCGCGACAACAATGCGCAGCTTCTTGTCCATGTCATCGGCAAGCTGGCGCAGCGCCTCTTCCACGGTCGTCGCGTTCCATTCGGTCAACTTTTCCAGTACGGGCTGGACGGCCTTTAGGATCTCAAGAATTTCTTCCGGATTGGTTTTCTTGATCTTCGCAAACGCTTCCGCCGCCGGCACCATGTCCGACTGCAGCAGGAAGCCCATCAGCGCCGGGAGTTCGCCAAGTTTGGTGATCCGGCTCTGGGAGAGTTTCAGCCCGTCCTTCAGCCGAGCATTCTCAGAGGCCCAGGCGGCGACGCGGAGAATGAACTCCTCCTCCGAAAGCGTCTCGCGCAGGAAACGGCCGTTCAGCCATTCGAGCTTCTGCGTGTCGAAGACGGCGCCCGACTTGTTGAGGTTGTCCTGATCGAACTTCTCGATCAGCTCATCCATCGACATCAGTTCCTCGCCCTCGGCGATCTGGATGAAGAACAGGCCGAGGAAGTTCATCAGCGCTTCCGGCAGATAGCCGAGCGCCGAGTAATAGGAGATCGAGGTCGGGTTCTTGCGCTTCGACAGTTTCGACTTGTCGGGATTGCGCATCAGCGGCAGATGGAAGAACTGCGGCGGCTCGAGCCCCAGATAGGTGTAAAGAAGGATGTGCTTCGGCACCGAGGCCAGCCACTCCTCGCCGCGCGCCACATGGGTGATCTTCATCAGGTGGTCGTCGACGACATTGGCCATGTGATAGGTCGGCATGCCGTCGGCCTTCAAGAGAACCTGCATGTCGACCGCATCCCACGGGATCTCGACATCGCCATAGACGCCGTCGGTAAATTTGCACGCGCCCTCTTCCGGAATCTTCATGCGCACGACATTGGGCTCGCCCGCCTCGATGCGGGCTTTCACCTCTTCGGCCTTCAGATGCATGCAGAGCCCGTCATATTTCGGGGCGCGGCCTTCGGCGCGCTGTCCGGCGCGCATGCGCTCCAGACGCTCGGGCGTGCAGAAGCAATGGAAGGCGTGGCCTTCTTCCACCAGCCTGTCGACGAATGGCCTGTAGATGTCCTTGCGGTCGGACTGGCGGTAGGGACCATACTCGCCGCCGACATCGGGGCCCTCATCCCATTCGAGCCCGCACCATTTCAACGCATCGAGCACGTTCTTCTCATATTCGGGGGTCGATCGCGAAGCGTCCGTGTCCTCGATGCGGAGAATGAAGGTGCCGCCCATCTTCTTGGCGTAGAGATAGTTGAAAAGCGCCGTATAGGCTGTGCCGACATGCGGCTCGCCGGTGGGAGAAGGCGCAATGCGCAGGCGGGGGCCGGTTGTGCTCATCGTGTTCGTCCATGCTGCCGGCCGGATCGGGTGACGGTCATATCCGGCCGAGAGAGTTCTTCCAGTGCTGAAATTCGCTGAAGCCGCAAGGCGTCCATGGCCCGTCAGTCAAGGCGGCTCTGTCTGGCCTGCCTTAGGCCATATTCAACCCTTTCCGTCAAGCCGTCAGGCTCAATGGCCGGGCGATGCGCCTTCCGTGGCGGGCTTTTCGCCGCCTTCGGCCCGGTCCAGCCGGCGCTTGCGGCGCGCCAGCATGTTGAGAAACTCCACAAGACCCGAAAACGCCATCGCGGCATAGACATATCCCTTGGGCACGTGGAAGCCGAGCCCGTCTGCGATCAACGTCATCCCGATCATCAGCAGGAAGGCAAGCGCCAGCATGACGATGGTGGGGTTGGCCTCGATGAAGCGGGCAAGCGGGCCGGAGGCGACCAGCATCAGCGTGACGGCGACGACGACGGCAATGACCATGATCGGCAGATGATCGGTCATGCCGACGGCGGTAATGATGCTGTCGATCGAGAACACGAGGTCAAGCAGCAGAATCTGGAAAATCGCCGCCGAAAAGCCCGCCTTGACCGCACCGCCGACAATGTCGCCGGGCCCGTCCTCGGGGTCGACGCTGTGGTGGATTTCCTTCGTCGCCTTCCAGACCAGAAACAGGCCGCCGGCGATCAGGATGATATCCTTCCAGGAGAAATCATGGCCAAAGGCTGAAAACACCGGCTCCGTCAGTTGCACGATGAAGGCGACGGTCGCCAGCAGCAACAGCCGGAACACCAGCGCCAGACCGAGACCGATCCGCCGCGCGGCCTGCCGCCTGTTTGCCGGCAGCTTGTTGGTGAGGATGGATATGAAGACGAGGTTGTCGATGCCGAGCACGACTTCCATGATGATCAGGGTTACAAGCGCTGCCCAGGCTTCGGGCTGGACGGCGAGGGCCAGTAGATCGGTCACTCAATTCTCCTCATCTGCCCCGCACGGTCGTTCGTTGCAGGTATGGCGCTGTTCAATACATCGGTTCGCCGCGGCAATCCATATCCGCGCGCTCACGCTTTTCTGTCATCAACGCCGATGTCCCGATCCGGGTTCCTGGCGTCTCTCGGCTTGACAGGCCGGCGGGGGAGGCGCATTAGCATCGCCGTAAATCGAACTCACCAGTTCGAATTGTCAATTGCCAAAGCTGAACACCCTCCCATGTTCAGCCGAGAAAGGCCTTTCAGCATGAGCAATGATCACGAGGACAGTCACGCCGCTGCGGAACAGGCTCCGGCAAAGAAGTCGGGCGGCGCGCGCAGGGTCATCTTTGCCGTGATCGGCGTTGCCGTCATCGCCGGCGCCGGCTGGTTCGGTTATCAATGGTGGACGGAGGGCCGCTTCATCGTTTCCACCGATGACGCCTATATCGAAGGCGACATCGCGACGATCTCGCCTAAGGTCTCCGGCTACGTCGAAAGCGTGGAAGTCTCGAACAATGAAAAAGTCAAGAAGGGCGATCTTCTGGTCAAGATCGACGATGGCGACTATCAGAACGCGCTCGCCCAGGCCGAGGCGCAGCTCAACGCCCAGAATGTGGCGCTGAAGGCGACCGAGGCGCAGATCGGCGGCGCCAAGGCCCAGCTCAATCAGGCAAAGGCCAATCGCGACGCGCTCGATCCGCAGATCGAGAATGCGAAGAGCGCCTTCGAGCGCGCCAACACGCTGAAGGAAAAGGGCGCGGCAACCGTTGCCGCCTTCGACGATGCCAAGGCGCAGGTCGACCAGCTGAAGGCGCAGGTCGAGGCCGCCAATGCCGCAATCGAGGTGGCGAAGTCGAACATCAATACCGCCGAGGCCCAGCTTGCCCAGCAGCAGGCGGCGTTGAAGGAACGCCGGCTCGCCGTTGACATGGCCAAGCGCAATCTCGCCTTCACCGAAATTCACGCGCCTTTTGACGGCGTCTTCGGCAACCGCAACGTCCAGGTCGGCGACCTCGTTTCCTCCGGCGCCCGCCTCGGCGCGCTGGTTCCGACAGAGGACCTCTATATCGTCGCCAATTTCAAGGAGACGGACCTTGATCGCCTGGGCATCGGAGAAGAGGTTCATGTCAGCGTCGACGCCTTCAAGGATGATGACTTCACCGGCAAGGTCGTTTCCTTCTCGCCGGCCTCGGGCGCGGTCTTCGCGCTCCTGCCGCCGCAAAACGCGACCGGCAATTTCACCAAAGTCGTCCAGCGCATTCCGGTTCATATTTCCATTCCGCAGGAGATGCTCGACCGGGGCTATCTGAAGGCCGGTCTTTCGGTCACGGCCGAAGCCGACAGCCGCACCGCGCCCGACGGCACGCTCGGCAAGGTCGTCGCCGGCAACCGCTAACGGACAAAGGCCGAGCGCCCTCCCACCGGACAGGTGAACCATGACAGAGATTGCCGAAAGCACAGCCCGCAGCGAGAACGCGCCGGCGGCACCCCCGCAGGCGCCTTCGGAGCACGTCAGCGCACGCACATGGGCGGCCTTCGTCATCATGGCCTTCGGCATGTTCATGGCGATCCTCGACATCCAGATCGTCGCATCCGCGCTCACCGATATCCAGGCCGGCATCTCTGCGAGCGCCGATGAAATCGCCTGGGTGCAGACCTCCTATCTGATCGCCGAAGTGATCATGATCCCGCTGTCGGGCATTCTGGCGCGGATATTTTCCACCCGCGTGGTGTTTTCGGTTTCCGCCGCCGCCTTCACCGCCTGCAGCGCGCTTTGCGCCACGGCCACCTCTATCGACCAGATGATCATCTACCGGGCGCTGCAGGGCTTCATGTCGGGCGGCCTGGTGCCGGCCGTCTTTGCCGTTGCCTTCACCGCCTTTCCGCCGTCCAAACGCTCGACCGTCATTCCCGTTGTCGGCCTCGTGGCAACGATGGCGCCGACCATCGGGCCCACGATCGGCGGTTATCTCGTCGATGCCTTTTCCTGGCACTGGCTGTTCCTGATCAATGTCGTGCCCGGCATACTGGTGACGATCGGGGCCTGGCTGCTGATCGACTTCGACAGGCCCGACTATTCGATCATGAAGCACTTCGACTGGTTCGGGCTCATCGCCATGGCTCTCTTTCTCGGCTCGCTCGAGTATTTTCTCGAGGAAGGCAATATCGAAGGCTGGTTCCAGGCCGATGTCATCCGCTACGCCTTCGTCATCATGGTCGGCGCCGGCATCGCCTTCTTCTACCGTTCCTTCACCAGCCGCTATCCGGTGGTCGACCTGAGGGCTTTCGGCAATTTCAACTTCGCCGTCGGGTCGATTTTTTCCTTTTCGCTCGGCATCGGGCTTTATGGCCTCGTCTATCTCTTCCCGCTCTACATGGCGCGCATTCGCGGCTATGACGCCCTCATGATCGGCGAGACGATGTTCGTCACCGGCGCCTTCATGATGGCGACGGCACCCGTCGCCGGCATCCTCCAGAACAAGCTCGATCCACGCGTGATGATGGGGATCGGCCTCGGACTTTTCGCGCTCTGCACCTGGCAGATGACGCATATCACCGCCGAATGGGACTATTGGGAACTGTTCTGGCCGCAGGCCGGACGCGGCGTGGCGCTGATGATCTCGATGATCCCGGTTTCCAATATCGCGCTCGGCACGCTGCCGCCGCAGGACGTCAAGAACGCGTCCGGCCTGTTCAACCTGACGCGGAACCTCGGCGGCGCGGTCGGGCTTGCGATCATCAACACCCTGCTGAGCCGGCGCGACGACTTCCACTACGATCGACTTGCCGCAAGCGTCGATGCTGCAAGCCGGACGACGCAGGAATGGGTCGGCACGCTTCAGGGGCTTTATTCCAGCCATGGCCTTGACGGCGAGAAGGCAGCGCTTCTGCAGCTTGGCCGGATGGTCTCGCAACAGGCCTGGCTGCTCGCCTTCATCGATGTCTTCGTGCTGCTGACCGTGCTGTTTGCCTTCCTGACCCTCTGCATCTTTTTCGTGCGCAAGCCGAAGGAGGGCGCAGGCGGGGGTGCGGGCCACTGAACGTATTTGGCGGAATTCAGCTCCGGGCGGAATAATGGCTCAGGAACAGGGTGACGGCATTCTCCGCCATCTCCGAAATCTCCGCCTCGCTGGGCGGCGCTTCCATCAGACCGAACAGACGGCGTTTCCAGAGATGCCCGGTGGAAAGCTCGAGAAGCTGGACGGCGGCAACGCGCGGATCTTCGGCCCGAAGCTCGCCTGTTCGGCTCCGTTCGACAACGAAGGCTGTCAGCGTGTCCACGAGATTGTCCGGATGGTCGCCAAAAAAGGCGCGCACAAGTTCGGGAAAGCGTTCGGCGACGCCGATGGCGATGCGCATCGCCTTTACGGTTTCCTCGCAGGTCATGCCGGTGGCGAGGCGCGCGGAGAAGCGCTTCAGTATATCGTCGACCGGGCCTTCCGCATTCAGCGTCGCCCTGAGATCCTCGAATATCCGCTGCTTGGCCTCGAGAATGATGGTCTGGAACAGCTCGCCCTTGTTTTCGAAATAGACGTAGATCGTCCCCTTGGAAACGCCCGCGGCGCGGGTGATGTCGTTCATGCTGGCGGCATCGAAGCCGACATTCATGAACACCTGCCGCGCGCCCTCCACAATCTGCCGGCGCTTGACCGGGTCTTCGCCCGCCGCATGCCGGCCCATTCGCCGCAGAGCGCAGCGCGCCGCCTCATCCCGCCGACAGAACCTGCTTTTTGATTTTCCGAAACCCATTTCAACCCACTCGCCGGCGCAATACCAGACAACGGAAATGCGCCGTCAGCCTTTCGCGTTTTTCTAGGGATACGCTGAGGCCCGGCGCATTTCAATCATTTAGTGAACTGAGCGGTTCGATCAGGCTTCCCGGACTTCTTCCGGCGAATAGACGTAGGGCGTCGAGCAGAACTCGCAGGTGACCGTAATCTTGCCGTCCTCGACGCTGTCGTCGACCTCCTCGGCCGTGAAGCCCTTGAGAACGCCGAGAATGCGCTCGCGCGAGCAGCTGCAGCGGTCATAGACGCCCTGAGCCGGATAGACCGTCACGCCGCGCTCGTGGAACAAGCGATAGAGCAGGCGTTCGGCGCCGACTTCCGGATCGGTCATCTCGTCAAGATCGATCGTCTCGACCAGCGCCTGCGCCTCCGTCCATGCGTCATCGGGAGCATGAGACAGCGTGCCGTCATCCCCGTCGCCGCCGTGAAGATCGGGCTGGCGCATGCGGCCCGCCTCCTCGGGGAGGAACTGCGCCACCAGGCCGCCCGCGCGCCAGCGTTCGCGCGGCTGGCCTTCTTCGTCGCGGTCGAGCAGCTTGGCAACGCCAAGCCTGACGGCGGTCGGGATCTGCTCCGACTGGCGGAAATAACCCATGGCGATCATTTCCAGCGAACTGCCGTCAAGCTCGACAATACCCTGATAGGGCTGCATGAAACTGCCCTGGTCGATGGTAAAGGCAAGCACGCCGCGGCCCAGCAGGTCCTCCGGCGTCGCCTTGCCGGCCGCAACCGCTGCCTCCAGCGCTTCTTCGCTGAAGCGGGCATAGCCGCGCAGCGCGTCCGGCGTCGAGAAGTCTGCGACCAGCAGATCGACGGGGCCGTCGCTCTTGGTCTGCACGGTGAACTTGCCCGTAAATTTCAGCGACGTGCCGATCAGCGCCGTCAGCACAACGACTTCGGCGAGAAGCCGCGCGACGGGCTCCGGGTAGTCATGGCGCGACAGGATCGCGTCGAGCAGCGGTCCGAGCTGGACCGTGCGGCCGCGCACGTCGAGCGCATCCACCTGGAAGGGCACAACCATGTCGTCTCCGGCGAAACCGAGTTCGCCGAGTTGCTGTTTCAGATCCTGCATATTTCGTCTCCTTCCCCCCTTCGCGGGGGAGGCCGGCAGCTCAGTCGATAGCTCCGAGACACCAGGCCAGTACGGATTTCTGGGCGTGAAGCCGGTTTTCGGCCTCATCGAACACGACCGATTGCGGTCCGTCCATCACCTCGTCTGTCACTTCCTCGCCGCGATGGGCCGGCAGGCAGTGCATGAAGATCGCATTGTCATTGGCCCGCCTCATCAGATCGGCATTGACCTGATAGGGCTGAAAGACATTGTGGCCACGCGCCTTGTGCTCCTGGTTCATCGAGACCCAGGTGTCGGTCACCACGCAATCGACGCCGGCAACCGCCTCCTTTGCATCCTCGAAGAAGGTCACTTCGGCACCTTCCTTGCGGGCCCAGTCGACAAAGCGGCCGTCGGGTTCGGAGCCGGGCGGCACGGCGATGTTGACGCGGTACTTGAACCGCGCCGCGCCCTCGAGGAAGGAGTGCAGCACATTGTTGCCGTCGCCGGTCCAGGCAATGGTCTTGCCTGCCACCGGGCCCAGATGCTCCTCTAAGGTCTGCAGATCGGCCATGATCTGGCAGGGGTGGGTGGCATCGGTCAGCCCGTTGATCACCGGCACGGTCGCGTATTCGGCAAGCTCCAGCAGCCGCGCGTGGTCTGTCGTGCGGATCATGATCGCGTCGACATACCGCGACAGCACGCGCGCCGTATCGCCGATCGTCTCGGCCCGGCCGAGCTGCATGTCCTTGCCCGACAGCACCAGCGTATCGCCGCCGAGCTGGCGCATGCCGACATCGAAGGATACGCGGGTGCGCGTCGACGGCTTCTCGAAGATCATCGCCAGCATCTTGCCGGCAAGCGGCTTGTCGGCGGTTCCCGCCTTCTGCGCTGCCTTGCGGGTCGCCGCGTCGTCCAGAATGTCCCGCAATGCGGATGCCGAAACGGCGGAGAGGTCGAGAAAATGTCTCGGAGAGGACATGGAACTAACTCTTTCTAATGCTTCAGGCGGACCGGGCGGGCGAGAGCTTCGCCGCAGCGCGCGAGAGCCGCGCGAGCCCTTCCCGGACGTCCTCGTCGCGGACGGTGAGCGGCGGCAGCAGGCGCACGACATTCTCGCCGGCGGGCACCGACAGCAGCTTCTCGTCACGCATCGCCGCAGCAAGCTCGCCGGCCGGCACCTTTGCCTTGACGCCGACCATCAGGCCTTCGCCGCGGATTTCCTCGATCACGTCGGGATAGCGGTCCTTCAGTTCGGCGAGCCCCTGGCGGAACAGAAGGCCCATTTCGCGGACATGCTCCAGGAAGCCATCTTCCAGCACCACGTCAAGAACGGCGTTGCCGACGGCCATGGCCAGCGGATTGCCGCCGAAAGTCGTGCCATGCACGCCCGGCACCATGCCCGAGGCCGCCTCGTCGCTGGCAAGGCAGGCGCCGACCGGGAAACCGCCGCCGATCCCCTTGGCGATCGCCATGATATCGGGTTCGACGCCGGTCTGCTGGTAGGCAAACAGCGTTCCCGTCCGCCCGACGCCGGTCTGGACCTCGTCGAAGATCAGCAACAGACCCAGTTCATCGCAGATCTCGCGCAATGCCTTGAGGAACGCCTTGTCGACGCTGCGCACGCCGCCCTCGCCCTGGATCGGCTCGATCATCAGCGCGGCCGTCGTCTCGCCGATCGTCTCCTTCAGCAGGTCGATATCACCGGCCGGAATCTGGACAAAGCCCGGCGCCTTCGGCCCGAAGCCCTCCATATACTTTGCCTGGCCGCCGGCGGCGATGGTTGCCAGCGTGCGCCCGTGAAAGGCGCCCTCGAAGGTAATGATGTCGATCTTTTCCGGATGCCCCTTGGCAAAGTGGTAGCGTCGCGCGGTCTTGATCGCGGTCTCGAGCGCCTCCGCGCCGGAATTGTTGAAGAACACCTTGTCGGCAAAGGTTTCGGCCGTCAGCCGTTCGGCGAGCCTTTCCTGGCCCGATACCTCGTAGAGGTTCGAGACATGCCAGAGCTTCTCGGCCTGATCCTTCAGCGCCTCCACCAGATGCGGATGGGCATGGCCGAGGGAATTGACGGCGACGCCGGCGGCGAAATCCAGATATCGCTCGCCCTTGTCCGTCACAAGCCAGACACCCTCGCCGCGCTCGAACCGGAGCGGTATTCTGGCGAATGTGTTGAAGAGCGGCGATGATGCGGACATGGTGATCAAGCTCCCGGCAAGGACGATATGCCAGCCAGTTTCAGTCTGGGGCGGTTGCAGAAATTAAAAATGCCGCCTCAGGCGGCGGCTCGGCATATATTGTCATCTCCGACCCCAATGTCAACAAAGCCGGTGCGGCGCCGAACGATGTCGCGCACGGCAAATGATGAATTCGAAAAACACCAAGTTGGGGAAAACCGCGAAAAAGGATTCCAGCGATTCGCTGTCGCCTTGCCACGATAGTGCCATGGGCCTAACTTAAGTCCCAACAGAGAACTGCAGGCGGCGGATCTGATCACCCGGATTGGCGACACTTTCCTGTTTCGGAGGCATTCCGGAGCATGGCGACCGATTCCGCCCGCAAACAGCCGGAGATTACCCATGAGCTGGACAGACGAGCGCGTTGAAAAACTCAAACAACTCTGGTCCGAGGGGCTGAGCGCGAGCCAGATCGCCAATCAGCTCGGCGGCGTGAGCCGCAATGCCGTCATCGGCAAGGTGCACCGTCTGGCGCTGCCGGGCCGCGCCAAGAGCGGCGGATCGGCGCCGTCTGCCGCCACCCGCGCCACAGCCCGCAACACCGCGCCGCCGCGTGCGCCGAACTTCGCCTCGCGCGCTGCCGGCCGCAAGCCTTCGGAAACGCCGGCATCGGCGCCGAGTGCGCCGCGTACCGCCGGCGCCACCGCGCTGAAGCAGGAGATCGTCGCCGAAACCGAGGCCGCGCCCGAGCAGAAGGCAGCGCCCGACAACAATGTCGTGCCGATCATGCGCAAGATCGCGCTGACCGACCTGACGGAACGGACCTGCAAATGGCCGGTCGGCGATCCCACCCAGGAGGACTTCTACTTCTGCGGCTGCGAGTCGCCGGAAAACTCGCCCTATTGCAAATACCACGCAAAGCTTGCCTATCAGCCTGTCAGCGATCGTCGCCGGGCCGGCTGAACCGGACGCTTCAGAAACCAACGGAAAAAGGCCCTCGCGGCGATGCTGCGAGGGCCTTTTGACATCCGGCAGAAAATGGATCAGGCAGCCCGCCGAAGCGGCTTGACCCGAGCCGAGGGCGCCTTGACGCCGGTGGCGACAAGAAGGCCCGCCGCGCCGGAAAGAAAACCCTCCGTCAGCTCAAGGCCGAGGAAACGGCGGCGCTCGAACGGGCCGGGCATGACGAGATGCTCCGCCTTTTCGGCGGAAAAGCCGAAGCGCTGATAATATTCCGGATCGCCGACCAGCAGGATCGCGCCGTGGCCGCGGGCTTCAGCCGCAGCAATCGCCGCGCGCATCAGGGCCGAACCGACACCCTTGCCGTTTGCGCAGGGATCGACCGCGAGCGGGCCGAGCAGCAGCGCCGGAACGGCGCGACCGGCAGCATCCACGCCGGCATCGACATGCCAGAGCCGGACCGTGCCGATCAGGACGCCGCTCTCATCGCGGGCGACAAGCGCCAGGCCTTCGGCCGGCAACCGGTTGCGGCGGAGCTTTTCCGAGGATTTCTTCTTGCGCATCGGGCCCATGGCCCGATCGAGAAGGTTTTCGCGCGCGACGGTATCGGACCCGGCTTCCTCGCCGATGGTGAAGGCCGGCGCGTCAACGACGAGAACAGTGTCCTGAAAGAAAGGGGCCATCAGACCAATCCCCTAAAAAACAGCCTCAAAAGACCGGCAGCGATTGCCGCGCCGGCGTGCTACCGAGACTGCGGCCGCAGGGAGGGCCGCAGTCTCACTTCACACCCGTCACCCGAAGAAGGTTGCTCAGATGACGTAGGACTTGAGCGGTTCGAAGCCGTTGAAGGCAACGGACGCATAGGTCGTCGTATAGGCGCCCGTGCCCTCGATCAGAACCTCGTCTCCGATCGTCAGCGTGATCGGCAGCGGATACATGGTCTTCTCGTACATCACGTCGGCGCTGTCGCAGGTCGGACCGGCCAGGACGCAGGGCTCCATCTCGTCTTCGTCGCGCTCGGTGCGGATCGGGTAGCGGATGGCTTCGTCCATGGTCTCGGCGAGACCGCCGAACTTGCCGATGTCGAGGAAGACCCAGCGATGCTTGTCATCGTCGGATTTCTTCGAGATCAGGACCACTTCCGACTTGATCACACCCGCATTGCCGACCATGCCGCGGCCCGGCTCGATGATCGTCTTCGGCAACTGGTTGCCGAAGTGACGCGAAAGGGCTGCGAAGATCGCCTGGCCGTAGGCTTCCGCCGTCGGCACGTCGCGCAGATACTTGGTCGGGAAGCCGCCGCCCATATTGACCATCTGCAGGTAGATGCCCTGCTTGGCAAGCTGGGCGAAGACGCGCTTGGCATCCGCCAGAGCCGCATCCCAGGCTTCAAGCTTGGTCATCTGCGAGCCGACATGGAAGGACACCCCGTAGCTTTCCAGTCCCAGCTGATGGGCATAGACCAGCACGTCGACGGCCATCGGCGGAACGCAGCCGAACTTGCGCGACAGCGGCCATTCGGCGCCCTCGCCATCGGTCAGCACGCGGCAGAACACCTTGGCGCCGGGGGCGGCGCGGGCGATCTTTTCAACTTCCTCATGGCAATCGACAGCAAAGAGCTTGACGCCGAGCGCATGGGCGCGGGCGATGTCACGCTCCTTCTTGATGGTGTTGCCAAAGGAAATACGCTCAGCGCCAGCGCCGGCCTCCAGGACCATTTCGATTTCGGCCACGGAGGCGCAATCGAAATTGGATCCGAGGCTGGCGAGAAGCTCAAGGATTTGCGGCGCGGGGTTGGCCTTGACCGCGTAATAGATGGCGCTGTCGGGCAGCGCGCGGCGGAAAGCCGTGTAGTTGTCGCGCACGATTTCGCGATCGACGACCAGGCAGGGGCCTTCGGGACGACGGGTCTTGAAGAATTCCGCGATACGTTCGGTGGTCATGGTAACCCTCTTCTTTCGAAGCAATGACCCTGAAGTCAGGGTCGACAAAGGGCGCATCGACCCGCGCACGAACCCGGCCGGTGGAGACCCCGGGGACCGTTTGCGGCGACCGCTCAAGATTGAACAAGCCTTGCGGCTTATCCGGCTTTGTCTGCCTTGGATTGGAGGGGTATCCCGACCGCACTTCCGGCAATGATGGTATGTGCCTCTTTAGTACCCCGGCCGTTGGAAAGCCGGGAGACACCAGAAAGGCCCGCACCGTCGTTGCTTCAAGATGTCCTCGCTTGACCGGTTGGCCGGAGAAGCGACTGGAGGGGTTAATTCCAGGTACCTTACCGAGTTCCTCACCATTCGAGGGTTCGGCGGACACCCACAGGCACGCGCGACTTTGGGCAAGCGGAGAGATATTAAAATCACTCTTGAAAATCAAGTGGGTGAACCCCAAAATCCTCTTATCCAAGATCGCATTCGTGCTATCTGTTTGACAAAGCTCAAACAAATTTCCCCGCCAGCCAACAGGAGCGGCCATGGACACCCTGACGCGGATGCGCGCCTTTATCGATGTGGTCGAAGCCGAAGGCTTTTCGGCCGCCGCGCGCAAGACCGGACGCTCGAAGGCGCTGCTTTCCAAATATGTGCGCGAACTCGAGGACGACCTCGGCGCCCTGCTCCTGAACCGCACAACGCGGCAGTTCTCGCTGACGGAGGCAGGCCATATCTATTTCCGCCGCGCCGCCGAGATCGTTCAGGAGGTCGACAATCTCTCCGACGCGGTGCGCGCCAACAACACGGATTTGCGCGGCAGACTGCGGATCTCGGTTCCGCGCACCTTTGTCGATGCGCCGGCCGGCCAGTCCCTGATCGATTTTGCCAAGGCGCATAATGAGCTGACGCTGGAGATCGTCGCCGAGGACCGGTTCGTCGATCTCGTCGAGGAAGGTTACGACGTCGCGGTGCGGATCACCCGGCTCGAGGATTCCACCATGATCGCGCGCAAGCTCGCCGATTCGATCAACCGGGTCTGCGCCTCGCCCGCCTATCTGGCAAGTCTCGAAAAGCCGCTCGACAAGCCCGCCGACCTTGCCCACCACCCGGTGATCGTCGACACCAATCCGAAATCCTTCAACACGCTCCGTTTCGTCAATCCGCAGGACGGCACCGGTTTCAGCGTGCCGATCCACGGGCCGATCGAGGTCAACTCGCCGATGGTGACCATGCGCGGAGCGCTGTCGGGCCTCGGCATCGCGCTCCTGCCCGACTTCGTTGCCCGCCGGGCAATCGACAGCGGCGAACTCGTTTCGCTCTTCGACGAGTATCTGCCGCAGCATTCCGGCATTTATGCCGTGTTCCCGCACCGGCGCTATCTGCCGGTTAAGGTTCGCTCCTTCGTGGACTTCCTGTCGAAGTGGTTCCGGGAAAACGACTGTGAAAAGCATTGAGCCGGCACGTTTCTGACTCAATTGTGATTCAGTAAGACAGAGATCGGCAGAATGCCGCCATCCAGGGGACCAGATCTTGAGATTGAAAGCCGCATTTTACGGCCTCCTTGTTACGATCGGAGCTGCAGGGCCTGCGCTCGCGCACCCGCATGTCTTCGTCGACGCACGGCTCGAAGTGGTTGCCGATCAGGACGGCAACGTCGCGGCGCTGCAGAATGTCTGGCGGTTCGACGAGTTTTTTTCGTCCTCCGTCATTCTCGACTATGACACCAACATGGACAATCGGCTGACCGGCGACGAGCTGACCGAGATCGGCGAAACCGTGCGGCAGTCGCTTGCAGAATACAACTACTATACGCAGATCACCGATAACGGCGAGGACGTTAAGCTTGCCATGCCCGACGTTATCCATGCCGACATGACGGACGGACAGCTGTTGCTCTTCTTCGCCGCAAAGCCGGAAAAGCCGCTGCCGCTGTCAGGTCATCTGACCTTCGGCGTCTACGATCCGACGATGTACACCGCGATCGATTTTCGCAACGACACCGATCTGGTGACCGAGGGCGCGGCCTTCGACAAGTGCAAGAAGAACGTTCTGAGACCCGACGCCGACCAGATCCTCTCGGAGAACGCCGACAGTCTCACCGCCGCCTTCTTCAACGACCCGACCGATATGAGCAAACTGTTCGCCACCAAGCTGGATATCACATGCGACTAGCCCGTCCCTTTTTCGCCGTTGTCCTGATGGTCCTCGCCTTTGTCGCCGGCGCGAAATTCGCCGCCGCCCAGTCGCCGCTCGGTATCGGCGCGTCGGAGCCGTCCTTCTCCTCCTCCTTCGGTCCCTTCCAGGGCGTTCTGATCACCATCAATCACTACCAGCAGCAGTTCTATCGAGCGCTCACCGGCGCGCTGAAGGCCATGCACGATGATCCGGTCAAGGTGCTCGGTCTGGTCGGGCTTTCCTTTGCCTATGGCATTTTCCATGCCGCGGGCCCCGGCCATGGCAAGGCGGTGATCTCCTCCTACATGATCGCCAACGAAACGGAACTGAAGCGCGGCATCCTCATTTCGCTGCTTTCGTCGCTGGCCCAGGGAATCATGGCCGTGCTTCTGGTCGGCACCGCCTATCTGCTGTTGCGCGGCACCGCCGTTTCCATGGGCGACGCCACGCTGTTCATGGAACGGGCGAGCTTCCTGCTGGTCGCCGGCTTCGGCGCTTGGCTCGTCTTCGCCAAGTCGCGGCCGCTGTTTTCCGGCCACGGCCCGCAGACGGTGGCCCTTGCCGGCGCAGGCGCCGACCATCACGGGCAAGACCACGACGAACACCATCATCACGACCACCGTCACGCCGCGCATGATCACCACGACCACGTACACGGCCCCGACTGCGGCTGCGGCCATGCCCACATGCCCGAGCCGTCAACGCTCGGGGCCAAGGATTTTGACTGGAAGGGCGCCGGGGCTGCTATCCTCGCCATCGGCATGCGTCCCTGCTCCGGCGCGCTGATCGTGCTCACCTTCGCGCTGCTGAACGGCCTGATCCTCGGCGGCATCGCCTCGGTCTTCGCCATGGCGATCGGCACGGCGATCACGGTCTCGGCGCTCGCCATCATCGCCGTCTCCGCGAAAGGGCTCGCCATACGGCTGGCCGGCCCCGGCTCCGGCCGCGCCACGGCCATAGGCCGCGCAATCGAGATCGGCGGCGCGCTGCTGGTGATGCTGATGGGGCTGACCCTTTTTGCCGCTTCGATGGCCGGCTGAGCCTTTCAGGCGTCGGCTGCGTATCCCACCAGCGCCGCCCCTTCACGACCGTAGAGAAAGCCGTTGGAAAGCGGGACATTCGGATAGATGGCGTTAAGCCGCGCTTTTGCTTCCCTGGCATCGATCCGGCCGTCGAGCGCGGCGCGATACACCTCGGCGACCGCCGCCATATCGCAGTCCTGGGGCGAAAGCCGGAAACGCCGGATACCCGCCCGCCGCAACTCGTCCAGCTCACCGATCAGCGACTGGCAGGTGTGCGACATGGTCTGGACCCCGTTGAGGCTCAGGAAGGGCTGGCGATCGAGCGTGCGCACATCAAGTCCGTCAGGCTCTTCGCCGCAGACGAAACTGCAATTGTCCTTGATCTTGCCCTTGGAGCGCGCATGGGCGCATCGGGCGGAGATCGCCAGCGGCACGCGGCCGAAGGCGAAGACCTCGAGTTCGATCCCCGGATCGTCACCGGCGATGGCCGCAATCGAGCTCATCGGCAATTCGGGCGGCAGGCAGAGCGCGGTCGCGCCCCGCGTCTTCAACAGCCGCGCCGTGGCGCCATTATAGACATTGACCAGCGGGCCGACCGTATGTGGCCTGCTGTCGAGATACATGAAGGCGGAGAGATCATTCACCTCGATCAGCCGCTCGCTTTCGGCGGCAATGGCGCGCAGTTTCCTGGTCTCGCGCGTCAGCGTCACAAGCGCGTAGGTGGAAATGACGACCTCCTTGCCCGCAGCCTCCAGCCGATCGATCACCTCATCCATATGGGGGTCGATGAAATGCTGACGCTTGGAGCAGACCGTCTCGCCGACTATGACGCGGGAGACCGGCGCTTCGTCGGCAATGCGGAAATAGAAGTCGCGCCATTTGGGACCGTCCCAGAGATAATAGACAGGGCCGAGCGTGAGTTGCGTGTTGGTCATGCGATCTCCTCCTTATCGCCATTTCTTCTCATAGGCGCCCGATGTCGTCTTCTGCCCTTCCGACAGGCCGCGCAGCCCCGAAAGAAGCGCGGCCCTTCGTTCCGGACCGGCATCAAGAGCGGCCTTGAGCGTTGAAACGACTTCGGCCACATAGGCCTTGCCGCGCTGGCGCCCTTCGATCTTGAGCGCCGAGACCCCTGCCGCGCGCAGCGCATCGATCTCGCTCATGACATCGAGCGAGACCGGATCCTCGAACGCATAGCCACAGGCCTCGCCGATATCGAACCGGCCCTTGCAGAGCGTCGGGTAGCCGGCGGGCTCGCCCTGGCCGAAACGGTTGATCGTGTAGCCGCCGAGCTCGGAGACCATCTCGTTGCCTTCCCGGCGATAGCGCACGTGGCTTGCGGGCGAGCAGACGCCATGCATGTTCGGCGACTTGCCGGTGGCATAGGAGGAGAGCGAGCACCGCCCCTCGGCCATGACGCAGAGCCCGCCGAAAACGAAGACCTCGATCTCGCAGTTGACGGCCCTCGAAATCCCGGCGATGTCGTCAATCGTCAGCGTGCGGGGCAGCACCACCCGCTTGGCACCGAAGGCCTGGACCAGAAAGCTGATCGCGTCCGCATTGGAGGCCGAGGCCTGCACCGAGACATGAAGGCGCTGCTCGGGCAGGTTTTCCGCCACATAGGCCATCAGCCCCATATCCGCCAGGATCAGGGCGTCGGCGCCGAGCCTTGAGGCATCCCGCGCGCCCTCGTACCAGATCTCTTCCGCCCCGGCGCGCATGAAGGTGTTGAGCGCGACCAGAACCTTCGTGCCGTGACGATGGGCATGGGCGATCGCCTCGCCCAGTTCCTCGCGCGAGAAATTGAGGCCCGGAAAGTTGCGGGCATTGGTCTCGTCGCGGAAACCGCAATAGACGGCGTCCGCGCCGGCATCGACGGCGGCGCGAAAGGCGGAGGGGGTCCCCGCGGGGCAGATCAGCTCCATGAACGCGGCTCCTCGAACAGAACCTTGCCGCGGATACGCGCCGCCGTACGGGCAACGACCGGGGCGAAGGGACCGGCAAGCGTCGAAAGATCGGTCGGCAGGTCGATGTCGCAATCATCAAGCGCGTTTCTCAGCGCCAGCATGGCTTCCATGTCGCCCGAGATCGCCAGGTCGCGCGAGAAGAACAGCGCATCGCCGTCCAGCCGGCCTTCCATCAGCGCCAGCAACATGAAGAACGGCCCTTCGACGGACGCATCTGCCCCGTCTTCGGCATCGCCGCGCAACACGGTCACCTCTTCATCCGCGGGCGCGACGACGAAGACGAAAGGCAGGTCGATCGGCCGGAAGGCGTAGCGCTTGGACTTGTGCTCGCCCAGACGCTCGAACAGGCCGGGATGGCGGCGGACCAGCCGCTGCAGCAGCATGTTGGCGGTGCGCTCGGCGATCGGAACCGGCACAAGATCGAACGGGATTGCGAGTGCTGGCGGGAATCTCATCAGTTCTGCCTTTTGTTAAGCCGCGATGGCTGCAAACTATCGGCAGCGGGGCCGCTTCGATTTGAGCTAGCGCAAAGACCGCCGCTTTTGCGGCAGTCAATGAAAACACATGAAAAAAGACGTACCGCCGCACCGTTATGACGGGCTCCAGGACTTCCTCGAAACGCTTGAACGCCGTGGCCGGCTGAAGCGGATTGCAAGGCCGGTCGCGCTGAAACACGAAATCACGGAGATCCACGGGCGGGTGCTCGCGAAGGGCGGCCCGGCGCTGATGTTTGAGAAACCCGTGGATGACGCGGGCCGGATCAGCTCGATACCACTCGTCACCAACCTTTTCGGCACGCGCGAGCGCATCGAGTGGGGGTTCGGTCTGGCCGAAGGCGGGATCGGGGAACTGGCGACGCTCCTCAGCGAACTGAAATCACCTCATCCGCCGGCAAGCCTGATGGACGCGGTGGGCAGCCTGCCGCTGTTGCGTTCGGCGCTCTCTCTCGGCGTGAAGGAAGAAAGCCGTCCGCCCTGCCAGGAGATCGTCTGGCGCGGCGCGGATATCGATCTTGGCCGCCTGCCGGTGCAATGGTGCTGGCCCGGCGAACCGGCGCCGCTCGTCACATGGCCGCTGGTGATCACCCGCGAATGCGCGGGCGCCGGCCCCGCCAATGTCGGCGTCTACCGCATGCAGGTGCTCGGCCGGAATCGGCTGATCATGCGCTGGCTCGAACAGCGCGGCGGCGCAAAGCATTTCCGCTCATGGCAAAAGGCCGGCAAGGACATGCCGGTGGCCATCGCGATCGGCGCCGATCCGGCAACCATCCTGTCCGCCGTCATGCCGCTGCCGGAGGATATGAGCGAACTTGATTTTGCCGGCGTCCTCAGAGGCCGGAAGACGCGCATCGCCCCTGCCCTCACCCAGCCGCTTGCCGTTCCGGCCAATGCGGAAATCGTGCTGGAAGGCACGGTTTCGGTGGCTGAGGAGGCCGATGAAGGTCCCTACGGCGACCACACCGGCTATTTCAATGCGGTCGAGCGGTTTCCCGTCGTCACGCTTTCGGCCATCACCATGCGTAAAAAACCGGTCTACCTGTCGACCTATACCGGACGCCCGCCGGACGAACCCTCCGTGCTGGGCGAAGCGATGACGGAGCTCTTCATCCCGCTGGTCAAGCAGCAGTTTCCCGAGATCACCGACATCTATCTGCCGCCGGAGGCCTGCTCCTACCGCGCCATCGTCGCCTCGATCGACAAGCGCTATCCCGGACAGGCCCGGCGGGTGATGATGGGGCTCTGGTCGATGCTCTCGCAATTCAACATGACCAAGCTGATCATCATCGTCGACCCCGACATCAACGTCAGACGCTGGGATGATGTGATGTGGGCGCTTGCGACACGGTTCGACGCCTCGCGCGACACGCTCATTCTGGAGAGCACGCCGGTGGACTATCTCGACTTCGCCTCGCCCAAACCGGGGCTCGGCGGCAAGCTCGGCCTTGATGCAACGAACAAGATCGGTCCGGAAACGAGCCGCGAATGGGGCGCGGTGTTGACGATGTCGGAGCCGGTGAAGGACAGCGTCGACCGGATGTGGCAGGAGCTGGGGCTTTGAGCGGAGCCCGGGGGCCGGTCAGATGCCGGCGCCCTGGTTTTCGTAGTTCGCCATCCCCTCGAGGAATTCAGCCACAAAGGGACTTGCCGGCGAGCGGACGAGCTCTTCGGCCGTGCCGAACTGCTCGATCCGGCCTTCCGACATGACGGCGATGCGATCGGCGATCTCGAAGGCCTCCTCCTGATCGTGCGTCACCAGAATGGCGGAAATGCCGACGCGGCGCTGCAGGTCGCGAAGCGCCGTGCGCAAGCCTTTGCGGATCTTGGTGTCGAGCGCGGAAAACGGCTCGTCCAGCAAAAGCATGCGCGGCTCGATGGCCAGCGCGCGCGCCAGCGCCACGCGCTGGCGCTGACCGCCGGAAAGCTGCGAAGGGTAGCGGTCCGCCAGATGGCCGATCTCCGCCATGTCGAGCAGCGTTTTCACCCGTTCGCCGATCTCGGAGCGCGATGGGCGACGCCCGCGCGGACGCATCCTCAGCCCGAAGGCGGTGTTGTCGGCAACGCTCATATGCTCGAACAGCGCATAGCTCTGGAACACCATGCCGAAGCGGCGCAGCCGCGCCTCCAGCCCGGTAATGTCCTCGCCCTCCATCACCAGCCTGCCGCTGTCGGCAAACTGCAAGCCGGCGATGATCCGCAGAAGCGTGGTCTTGCCCGAACCCGAAGGCCCCAGAAGCGCGACGAATTCGCCGGGGGCAACATCCAGATTGACGGCATCCAGTACACGGTTGCTGCCATAGGATTTCGATATGTTTTCGATTTCAAGACCCATGATCGGTCTCCCGGTTGAACTCAGTGCCCATGTGGATGCCGCGCCTCGATCACCGATCGCAGGATCAGGGTGAGAACGGCGATCACGGCAAGGATGGTGGCGGCGGCGAAGGCGCCAGTCACGTTGTAATCATCATAGAGAAGCTGGACCTGCAGCGGCAGCGTCATGGTTTCTCCGCGAATATTGCCGGAAACGACGCTGACCGCGCCGAATTCGCCGATGACGCGGGCATTCGCCAGGATCGCGCCATAAAGCAGCGCCCAGCGGATATTCGGCAGCGTCACGTAAAAGAAAGTCTGCCAGCCATTGGCGCCAAGCGTGAGCGCCGCCTCTTCCTGATCGCGACCGGTGATTTCCATCAAGGGTATCAGCTCCCGGGCGACAAAGGGGCAGGTTACGAACAGCGAGACCAGCACGATGCCCGTCAGGTTGAACATCAGTTGCACGTTCCACTGGTCGAGGAACCCGCCGACAAGGCCGGTCGAGCCATAGACGAGCAGATAGCAAAGACCGGCCACGATCGGCGAGATCGAAAACGGCAACTCGATAATGGTGACGAGCGCGCGGCGCCCCGGAAAGCGGAACCGCGTGATCGCCCATGCGGCCGAGATGCCGAAGACGATGTTGACCGGCAGGGCGATCAGCGCGGTGATCACCGTCAGCCTGATCGCATGCAGCGTTTCCGGCTCGTTGATGCTGGCCACATAGGCGCCGATCCCTTCGGAAAAGGCGCGGACGAAGATTGCAAGGCTCGGCAGGCCCATGACCAGAGCGGCAAAGGCAACGGCGATGATGACGAGCATGAAACGCCGCGCCCGGCGGCGGCGCATCAGGGCGCGAACCTGCGGATGCATGGTGTCTGTCGCCATTGATCAGCCTCCCCTCTTCAGATGCCGCCCGGCGCGACCGGTCGCGATGTTGGCGGCAATCAGCACCGCGAGCGCCAGCAGAAGCAGCGTTCCGGCGATCGCGCTTGCGGCGGGGAAATCATATTCATCGAGGCGGATCATGATCAGGAGCGAGGCGATCTCGGTCTTGTAGGGCATGTTGCCGGCGATGAAGATCACCGCGCCGAATTCGCCCAGCGAGCGGGCGAAGGCAAGCGAAGCGCCCATGATGAAGCTTGGCCAGAGCTGCGGAAAGATGATGTGGCGGAACACCTGACGATCGCTTGCGCCCAGCGTCTGTGCCGCCTCTTCCAGGTCGGTGCGCAGGCTCTCCATCACCGGCTGCACGGTTCTCACGCCGAAGGGCACGGAGGTGAACGTCATGGCAATCGCGATGCCCCACCAGGTATAGGCCACCTTGATGTTCATTTCGGCCAGCAGCATGCCCATCCAGCCATTGCGGTCGTAGAGCGCGACGAGCGCGATGCCCGCAACGGCCGTCGGCAATGCGAAGGGAAGATCTATCAAAGCATCCAAAAGGCGCTTGCCCGGAAATTTGTAGCGCACGATCACCCAGGCGAGCAGCAGGCCGAAACAGGCGTTGAATACGGTTGCCGTCAGCGCCGCCGAGATCGTTACCCGGAAGGCGGCAAGCGTACGGTCCGAAGAGATGATGCGCCAGTAATCGCCAAACCCGAGTTGCCCGAGCTGGAAGAACAGGGCGCTGAGCGGCAGCAGGATGATCAGGCAGGTAAACAGCAGCGTGACGCCGAGCGTCAACCCGAAACCAGGCATGACCCTGCGGCTCGCGCCTCTGTTCGCTGTCGGCATGATGAGAGTCATGATGGCCTTACGAAGATGATGCCGAGGTTTCCCGAAAGTCCTGTCTGGCGGTGTGCGAGGTTTGTTGGACGGCACGACGAAGTATTACACCCACGATGCATGACGCCGACGCCAGCGCGTTCCGACCGCCCCTTCCACACGCCAATCTCCCCCCTTGAGGGGGAGATGCCCGGCAGGGCAGAGAGGGGTGAACCTTCCCGGCGGACTGGGAATGCATGGCTCGCGTACCATACCCCCCTCTGTCGCTTTCGCGACATCTCCCCCTCAAGGGGGGAGATCGGGAAAGCGAGGCATACGCGCACCCGACCGTTTCCTGGTATTGTAAGCCGTCGGGCAGACGACCCCACAACTGTTACCGCCCCGCCTGGATCTGATCCAGCACGCCGCCGTCGCTGAAATGGGTTTCGTTGGCTTCACCCCAGCCGCCGAAGATCTCTTCGACCGTCACCAGCTTCACCTCCGGGAACTTGTCGGCATATTCGGCCTTCACTTCCGGATTGTGGACGCGGTTGTTGAAGGAGGCGACGATTTCCTGGCCTTCCTTGCTGTAAAGGAATTCGAGATAGGCCTTGGAAACGTCAACAGTACCGCGTTCTTCGGCGACCTTTTCGACCACGGCAACCGGGAACTCGGCCAGGAGCGAGATCGAGGGCACGACGCGCTGATATTCATCCTCGCCATATTGCGCACGGATGTTTTCGACTTCGGCTTCGAATGTGATCAGCACGTCGCCGATGCCGCGCTCGACAAAGGTCGTCGTTGCGCCGCGGCCGCCGGTATCGAAGACGGCGACATTGCCCAGAACATCGCCAACGAATTCGCGCGCCTTGGCATCATCGCCATCAAACTTTTCGAGCGCATAGGCATAGGCCGCCAGATAGGTGTAGCGGGCATTGCCGGAGGTCTTCGGATTGGGGAAGACGAGCTGAACATCCTCGCGGGCGAGATCGTCCCAATCCTTGATATCCTTCGGATTGCCCTCGCGCACGAGGAAGGCGGGCAGCGAATAGTAGGGCGATGCATTGTTGGGCAGGGCCTGCTGCCAGTCCTCGGCGACGAAGCCGTTGTCGGCAAGGATCTGAACGTCGAGCACCTGGTTGAAGGTCACGAGATCGGCCTTCAGTCCCTGAAGGATGGCGCGGGCCTGCTTGGAGGAGCCCGCATGGGACTGCTTGATGGTGACGTCCTCACCGCTCTCGTTTTTCCAGTACTCGGCGAAAGCCGGATTGATCGTCGCGTAAAGCTCGCGCGCGATATCATAGGAAACGTTGAGGATTTCCATCTGTTCCTCGGCCTTTGCTGGCGCACCGGCGGTCAGGAGGAGAGCGGCGCCAAGCGCGGCAAAAACTGTCTTTTTCATTGGGAAACCATTTTCTCGTGTTTCGAACTGTGGCGAAATCTAGAAAAGTTGATCCCCCAATCCAAGAAAACCGTTCGCCTCAATGCGCGTCGATTGGAAAATTAAATTCAATCTTTGGCGATTTGCCGTCCGTTGTTTCCGCAAAGATGCGCGCGGGTTGCGCAAGCGCCGGCCAGCCCCTGACCTGCTCCCTTGGACTGGCTGCCGGAAGAACGCCTTTGCCCGCGACCGCCCCGACAAGGCGAGGACGGACGAACCGGAGCGTCCGGAAAAGAAAAGCGGCGCATGGCAGTGACCTCCGGTCGAGCTACGCTCTCATGCAGATCATCGCCATGCGCCCAAAGCAGCGCGTTTCGGTTCCGACTTCGGCCGGTCTTGAGGACCGGCGCCGGCAGAACCTACTGCTCGTATTTTCTGATATTCATAGGTTATAAAATGGAGTTCGGGAATTTCTACTGAAATAAATCGTAAAACAGCATTGGTAATAAAAATAAAAGGAAGACAATAAAGAAAAAACAGAAGAACCTGAAAGGCCAGCGCCGATTGTAAACAGGCGTTCCTTGATAACACCGCCCGCAGAAAGATGCCCCGAAACGTAGTCGGTGCCCACAGGAACAGGTAAAAAGGCGCAACGTCTTTCGGCCGGAAGCGCTGGATCTTGACGGCTGGAATCTGGCGTTGAAAGTCATGTTTCTGATGGGTGCACGAAGATGGACCTGCGGCCACGGCGTGTCCGTTCGACGTCAGTAAAAGGCGCACGCCCGAGGCGCCAGGCTGACGGGCTGACGGCGAAACCTGACGGGCTGACGCCTGGCGCGGAGACGCAATCGAGAACGGCGGCGACGCCCCGTGGTCCGTACGGATGCGCAAAATGCAATTCGGCATCCGGTGGGAAACGCGCGGCGCCGCCCCTGTCCAAAGTCTGGCAATTCATATCGTCTGCCCCTGATAGCCGTGAGTTTGCCTAGAGCGCCGTGCGTCCTTTCGGACGCACGGCGCTCTAACCTATTGAATCTACGCATCGTGCTTTCCAAAAATCGATTCCGATTTTCGGGCCGATGCGCTAGAGCACCGGGAATCGCTGCCCGGCGGATCGATTTCCTGACTAAAGGAAGGAAAACGCCATGTATCGCTCGCACGTCCCTAATCATATGCCGAACGTCCTGAAATGGCTTTTCCGGCACCAAAGCTCGGTCGGCGTCAGGGACGCGTGAACCATTCGGACCAGACATATTTTGTCGCGGGGGATGTTGTCACCGGCGCCGCGGCCGCATGTCGCTGCCGCCGAGCCTCCCCCGGCGTCATTCCGTATTGCCGGCGAAAAGCCCTGATGAAGGCGCTTTCGGACTGGAACCCGACCGCCGTTGCGATGATGTTGATATTGGGTTGCGGCGCCAGCGGATCGGTGAGCTTGTGATAGGCTGCGGCCAGGCGCCGCTGACGCACGAAGGCAGCGACCCCGCCATGGGGTTCGAAATGGGCATAGAGGCGGGTGCGCGAGACGCCGAACCGGGCGGCGATGTCCTCCACCGTCAGCTTGTCGCTCTCTAGGTTGTCATCGATATGCTGGCGCACGTCCTGCATCAGGCTGTGCCGCAACAGGGCCTTCTGGTCACAGGTAAGATCGCTGCCGCCATTGATAACGGCAGCGAGGAAATGAACGAGCGCCGAAAAAACCCGGGGGCCATCCTGCGCCTGCATGGCGGGAGCCATGCGATAGACTTCCATCACATGCGAGCGGAACAAGCGGGCGAGCGGCATGTCGCGGCGGACGCGACGATAATGCAGCCCATCGGGATCATGCAGCAACGGAGCAAGCCGGTTGCGCGGAACCGCAAGTGCCATGAGGTCAAAGTCCTCGTTGACGGTATCAAGCGGCTCAGCATTGTCGAAAATGCAGATGTCGCCGGCGTCAAGCGTGATATCGCCGCCAGGCGCGCGGGCATGGCATCGCCCTCTTCGGAAAATCTGAACCATGTAATTGTCGATGCCGTCACGGCCGATCTGCGTGCGGCTGCGGGCGAAGGCCTGCCGAACGCTCATGCAGCGTCCCAGCGTGCCGATCCCGAGCATGAAACTGTCCACTTCAACCCGGAACGGATCACCGGCCCCTTGATCCAGAGTGGGCACGTAAAGCTGGCTCATGGCCTCCCGCCACTGGCCATAATCGGTGCTCGAAAAAAAATCGCGCGGGATTAAATCCTCACCTGCCGGCTTGGTTCTGGTCTCTTCTGGCAAAAAACGTCTCCCCCGGTGACGGCATGACGGCCGACGCATATTCCCTCTCCCCCCAATTTGAGGAAAGATAAACCCAAGTGCAAGCGGCCCCGGCGTTCGGCAGGCCGCAACCGTTTGGGAAAGGGGCGACAACCGGCTTTGCCCGCAACATGTTCGATCCGTACCGGCATGTCGATGACTGCGCATAGGCACTCGAAAGCAGTGCGCAATTGGTACACTGCGGATTCCACCCCGCCATCACACCGCGCTCTCCAACGCTTTGAAAAGATCGTACCGCTGTCTAAGAGAGACCTCCCGTCAGCCAAAATCAATATAGGCTTCGCTTTCAAGCTGGCCGAAATCCATCCACGCCGCCCAGCACTTTCGGACGGTTGACCCTGGGAAACGCCGTACCTCCGTCATTAAAGAGGTGCAAAGCGTCCGGCTGAAAGGTAACAGGGTACGCGCCCCCGCGGCTCCAGAACGTATCACCGCTGGCTTTCACCATCAGCGACTGACCACCTGCCCCCTGCAACTGCAGCATGGCATGATCACCAATATTCTCGGCAACCTCGATAGCGCAGGCGAAACCGCCGGCATCGCCAGCGGGGTCGATATGTTCCGGGCGAATGCCGATCGTCACCGTGTCGCCGCTGCGGGTATCAGGAGCGGGGCGAACCGGCACGGAAACCCGGGCAAACCCGGGAACCTCCACAACAATCGAATGGGCCTCCACAGCGGCGATGGTTCCTTCCAGAAAGTTCATCTTCGGCGAACCTATGAAGCCCGCAACGAACAGGTTTTGCGGCAAGTGATAGAGCTCCAGCGGGGTGCCCACCTGCTGCACATCGCCATGGTCAAGCACCACGATCCGGTCGGCAAGCGTCATCGCCTCGATCTGGTCATGGGTGACATAGGCCATGGTGGTGCCAAGGTCGTCATGCAGTTTCGACAGCTCGAGCCGCATGTGGACGCGCAGCGCCGCGTCAAGGTTCGACAGCGGCTCGTCGAAGAGGAACACCTGCGGGTCGCGGACGATCGCCCGGCCGATGGCAACGCGCTGGCGCTGACCGCCAGAGAGCTGGCTGGGGCGCCGCTCCAACAGATGCTCGATATGGAGAATGCCAGCCGCCGCGCGCACCTTGCGGTCGATCTCGTCCTTCGGTCGTTTGGCGAGCTTCAGGCCGAAAGACATGTTTTCGTAAACGGTCTTGTGCGGATAGAGCGCATAGGACTGGAAGACCATGGCAATGCCGCGTGCCTTGGCCGGAATATCATTGCAGCGCCTCTCCCCGATCATCAGATCGCCGCCGCTGACCTCCTCCAGCCCGGCAATCATGCGCAGGAGCGTGGATTTTCCGCATCCCGACGGGCCGACAAAAACGATGAACTCGCCGTCGCGCACCTCAAGGTCAATGCCCTTGATGACCTCCAGCGCACCATAGGACTTGCTCAGATTTTTCAGGGTAAAGCCGGCCATTGGTTTCCTCCTCGGCTGTTTCGCGTCTGTCAGGGCCGCGCGTCGAAGACGACGCCATTGCCGGTGATGAACTGGTTCGAATAAGGGTAGAAATGCTTCTCGAAGGGCATGCGCGGGGTGGCGGCATAGCGCGCGGCGAACTCCTCTGGCCTGAAGAAGGCCTCGGTCGCCGCCCGCAGTTCCGCCTTCAGCGCCGCCTCTCCCGGCGCCCGGGAGAGATCGTTCCACTCGTCGGGATCATCGGCGAGGTTGTAGAGTTCCTCGGCGCTGTCCAGGTAGAGGCAGTATTTCCAGTCGCCCCGGCGCAGCATACAGCCAGCGTGGTCCGGCTGCTTCAGCACGGCGCTCTCGCAGAAAAGGTTCCGCTCCGGCGGCCCGCCCCCGGCAAGAACCGGCGCGAGGTCCAAGCCTTCCAAACCCTCGGGCGGAGAAATCCCCGCCGCGGCGCAAAGGGTCGGGTAAAGGTCGATCAGCCCGGCAAGAGCATTCGTCCGGATCCCCGCCTCCGCCACGCCCGGCCAGCGGATGATCAGCGGAACACGGGCGGAATCCTCATAGAAGACGGTCTTCTGCCAGAGCCCCCGACGCGCCGCCATCTCACCGTGATCGGAGGCGTAGATGACGATCGTCTCCTCGAAGAGGCCGAGATAGTCGATTACGTCCAGAAGTCGGCCGACGGCATCATCGACCCATTCGACGCAGCCGTAATAGGCAGCAAGCGCCCGGGCATTCACCGCATCATCGCCCCGGTGATGCGCCGTGCCGCTTGCCGCTGCCGCTTTCTGCACAAAGGCGGGCGCGCGAGAAAGCCAGTCGGGATCATAATCCGGCAGTTCCACCCTGCCCGCGAAGCGCTCGAAGAAGCGACGCGGCGGGTTGATCGGAAAATGCGGCTTGTCGAAATGGACGGCCAGAAAGAACGGCGCATCTCCCGGACGGGCCGCGTGACCCTGCAGCCATTTGGCCGCCTCGCTGACGCAGATTTCCGTCTGCGTCATGGCAAGGGGAATGCCCGAAGGGCCGGCATCGCCGAGAATATCGCCGAGACCGGATTCGTTTGGGTGGCGGGCGGGATCCGGCTGGTGGGCCTGGCCATAGAGATCGCCGTAGGGGCGTTCCTGAAAGCCCTGGAACTGCTCGCCGTTGAAATGCGTCTTGCCCACAAGCGCCGTGCGGTATCCGGCGCCGCCGAGCGCGCGCGCCAGCGTTGGACCGTTGGCGGGCAGGACGTGGCGGTTGTCGTAAATGCCAGTCGTGCGGCAATACTTCCCGGTCAGAAGGCTCGCCCTGCTCGGCACGCAGAGTGGGTTCTGGCAATAGGCATTGTCGAAACGCACGCCGCCTGCGGCCAGCCGATCGAGCGACGGGGTTTCCACCGGCGTCTCCGCGCAATCGCCCATCGCACGCACGCTGTGCTGGTCGGAAAACAGGAAGAGGATATTGGGCTTCTTCTGCATGACGTCTCCCTCAGGCCTTGACCGCGCCGCCGAGCCGGAGTCCGCCCTTTTGCAGCGGCTTCTGGATCAGGAAATAGACGAGCAGCGTGGGCGCCGTGTAAAGCAGCGCGAAGGCGGCAAGCTGGCCATACATGGCCTCCCCATATTCCCCGAAGAAGCTGTAGAGCGAGACGGCCATCGGATAGTTGTCGCGGCTTTGCAGCAGGATGAAGGGCACGAAAAAATTGCCCCAGTTCTCGATGAAGGAAAGGATGAAGATGGTCGCGATCCCCGGCGCCAGGAGCGGCACGACGATATAGGCGACGCCTTCCATGCGGGATGCCCCTTCCGTCCACGCCGCCTCTTCCAGATCGGTCGGAATGGCATCCATGAACCCCTTCATCAGCCAGACCGCAAAGGGAAGCTCCGCCGCCGTGCGGAAGACGATGACACCCGCAAGCGTATCGACGAGGCCGATATGGACGAACATCACATAGATCGGCACCATGATGGCGGTGATCGGCAGCGCGCTGGCGAAGACGATGGTGTAGATATACTGCTTTCCGTAGCGCAGCCTGTAGCGCGACAAAGGATAGCCGGCGAAGAGCGCGAGGATGACCACCAGGCAGGACGTCCCGGCCGAAATGATGACGCTGTTCATGAAGGGCCGGATCGCGACATCCTCCGTCAGGATCGCGCCGAAATTCGTCAGGCTCCAGCGTGCCGGAAGTTGGATGGCAAGTGTCGCCTCGGCATCGAAGGCGGCCAGCACCATCCACACCATCGGCACGACGAAGGCGATGGCAACGAAGGTGAGCGCGATATCGGCGGCCAGCCGGTCGCGGGTCTTGGCCTTGGCGAGATTAGCCATTGCGCGCTTCTCCCACTTTGAACAGACGGACATAGATGAGGGAGGCGATGACGCCGAAGCCAAGCAGCAGGACGGCGATTGACGAGCCGTAGCCGATAAGGCCGAAATCATAGGCCTGATTGTACATCAGGAGCGGCAGCGTTTCCGAGCGCGTGCCGGGCCCGCCCGCCGTGGTGATCCAGATGATACCGAACACGCCGAGCGTGTTGAGCGTGGTCAGCACCACATTGATGGCGATCACCGGGCGGATGATCGGCAGGATGACGCCGAAGATCGATTGCATGCGCCCTGCCCCGTCGATCTCGGCTGCTTCAAGCACTTCGCTCGAGACATCCTGAAGCGCCGCGGAGTAGACGAGCATCGAGAAGGCGCAGCCGCGCCAGATGTTGATGACGATCACCGCGGCGAGCGGCGCCGTCAGAAGCCATTGCTGGTGGGCAAAGCCGAAAATATCGAAAATCTGGTTCATGCCGGATTCGTCGCCGCGCAGGAATGTGTACCAGAGGAAGCCCGCGACGACTTCCGGCACAACCCAGGCCGTGATGACGATGACCGAGGCCAGACTCTGAATGGCGGGCGTCGCCATCTGCCGCACATAGGCGATGCAGAAGCCGACAATGTTCTGCCCGGCAACGGAGAGGCCGACGAAAACCGCCGTTCGCCCGAGCGCCGCCCAGGTGCGCGGATCGGTAAAGAGATAGTAGTAGTTCTCAAAGCCGATAAAACTTGGATTGCGGGCCGCATAGCCCGACAATCCGAGATTGGTCATGGATGTGTAGATGGCCCAGATGATCGGCACCAGAAAGAAGGCGACGATCATCAGGGTGGCCGGGGCAAGCGGCACAATGCGCATCAGCACTGCTGCCGGCCCTTGACCCGTTCCGCTTGCCCCTTGCGCCATGTCAGTTCGCTTTTTCGACGTTTGACGAGCCGGCAAGGCGGGTGAGCTGGCGGTCGAAGCGACCGGCCGCGTCTTCGACGCTGTCTCCGCCGACCGTTACGGCCTCCATCGTCTCCTGGATGAGCGAGGAAACCTGCGGATAGATTTCCAGCGCCGGGCGGAAATTGGTCACCTCAACCAAAGAGGAGAAGAAACCGGCGGTCGGATTGGTTTCGAGATAGGTCTCGTCCGCGATGACGTCCTTGCGCACGCCGATCGATCCGGCGCGAATGGCATAGGTCAGGCTGTTTTCGAAATTGGCGACCGTGGTCATGAAATCGAAGGCGAGATTCTTGTCCTCGGTCTTCGGGCTCATGGCGATGGTCCAGCCGCCGGACATGGAGGTGAAGCCGTTGCCCTGGCCATTCTGCGTCGGGATCTTGGCCATGCCGAGCGTCTCGTTCCACGCCGCCCAGGGCGCGGTGCCGCCCTCGATCCAGCGCGCCCAGATCCAGTTGCCGTCAATGAACATGGCAACCTTGCCATCGGGCACGCGTTGCTCGACCAGAACGTTCTGGAAGCTCGAATCCTGAAGATCGGTATCGGATACGAGATAGCCGTTGTCATAGGCGGTTTTCAGGAAGGCCAGAGCATCGCGGAAGCCCTTCGAGCCGACGACCCATTTCTGCGTTTCCGGATCGAAAAGCGTTGCCGAGAGCCCGCCCGGCGTGCCGGAGATCAGGTTCATGAGACCGCGCATCGTGCTCGCCTCGTTGCCGGCCTTCGTTACATAGATATTGATCGGATCGACGCCGGGGAGGTTTTCCTTCACCTTGGCCGCGGCATCGAGAATGTCCTGCCAGGTCTTCGGCTGCCAGTCAGCCCCCACTCCGGCCTTTTCGAGAAGGTCCTTATTGTACCAGATAGCCTGGGTGTCGGTGCCGAGCGGAATGCCATAGACCTTGCCATCGACGAAAGACTTGCCGTTCTGGACCGCGATCTGGGAGAACTGATCCCACTCTTCCCAGCCGGAGAGCCGTTCATCCAGCGGCTCGAGATAGCCCGCGGCAGCATCCGCAGTGATCTGAAAACCATCCTCATAGATGATGTCAGGCGCCGTCGACGCGGACTGGTTCATCAGCGAAACCTTGGTGTAGTAGTCGCGCGCCGACGAACTGATCGCGTTGAGCTCGATCGTGTCGCCGGGGTGTTCGGCTTCGAATTCGGCCTTGGCCGCCTCCATGACCGCCGACACATAGGGCGAGTCGCGATAGACAACAGACAATTCCTCGGCCTGCGCCAGAGCAGGCAGGCCGCAGGCAAAGCCCGCGGCCAGCAGCGTTGAAAGCTTCAGTTGAGCACGCATGTTCATGTTGGTTCCTCCCTAAAAGACCTGCAAACGATATCACATATTTTCTTCCGGTCAACAAAGCCGCATACCAAATTTCGCTTTGGATGCACGATATATGCTCATATTTTGACATTATTAGCGATTTCAATCAGGCATATTGACTAAATTTAAGGCTCGTGCCAATGATGCAGATATGCAATCGTTACCAGATAAGTGATATGGCAGAGCAGAGTAACACTATGACGCCCGTCGTCCTGGCGGTGGATATCGGGGCCACCAAGATCGCCGTCGGCCTCGTGCATGCCGATGGCGCAATCGCCTTTCAGACTCGCGAGCGCTCGCCCGTCAGGGCGGAACCGAGCCTGGCGCTGATAGAGCGGCTCGGCAGGGCAGCCGAGACCCACGCCAGAAGGAACGGGCTCGCCATAGAGGGAACGGGCATCGCCTGCGGCGGACCGCTCGACCTCGAAAAAGGCCTAGTCCTGTCTCCGCCCAACCTACCGGACTGGGATCGCATACCGCTGACACGGCAAATGGAAACCTGCTTCGGCGCGAAGGCCTATCTGCAGAATGACGCGGCGGCGGGCGCAATCGCCACCGCGCTCTGGGACAATCCCGACGCAGTAAAGGATGTGACCTATATTACCGTGTCCTCAGGGATAGGCTGCGGCGTCATCACCGATGGCTTTCTTTATACCGGCCATACCGGCAACGGGTCGGAACTCGGCCATATCCCGCTCATTTACGATGGCCGCACCTGTAACTGCGGCCTGACGGGGTGTTTTGAAGCCTATGTCTCGGGAACATCGATCGGCAAGCGCTACACCGAGGCCAAAGCCATGTGCATGGCGACGCCGCGGCCCTATTCCGCGCGCGATGTCGCCGATGCGGCGCTTGCCGGCGACGAGGAGGCCCTTGCCTTCTGGCAGAGTTCGATGGGCATGCTTGCCCGTGCGGTGCGCGCGGCGGCCGACCTGTTCGACCCCGCCCTGCTGGTGATCGGCGGCGGCGTGACCGAGGCCGATGGAGAGCTCTTCGCGCCCGCGATGGCGCTCGTCGGCAGCAGCATGGCCGCCGGCGTCGGTCAACGCCTGACGGTGCGCAAGACGGGCTTCGGCCGCAATTCGGGCGTCGCCTCGGCGGCCTCCGTCGCATGGAACGAAATCGGCAGCGCCACGGGCGTCAAGGTGAGGATCAGAGAATGACGGCAAGCCTGGAAGAGGAAATGGCAGACCATTTTGCCATGAATGCGGAGATGCGGGCGCGCATTCGCGATATCACAGCCATTGCCGACGCGATCTGGCAGAGCGTTTCTGCGGGCGGCTGCGTCTATCTGTTCGGCAATGGCGGTTCGGCCGCGGAATCGTTGCATTTCAGCGGCGAGCTGATCGGCCGCTACAAGTCCAACCGGCGCCCCCTGCCCGCGACCTGTCTCTCCGCCGACGTTTCGGCGCTCACCTGCATCGGCAACGACTTCTCCTTCGATGCCGTTTTCGCCCGTCAGGTCACGGCCCTTGTCGGACCGCGGGATATCGTCATTGCCTTTTCCACCAGCGGGCGGTCGGAAAATATCTGTTCAGGTCTTGCCGCCGCCCGGGCAAAAGGCGCCAAAACCGTTCTCTTCACCGGCCAGAACGGCGCCGAAATCGCGAAGGATTGCAGCCTCGCCTTCATTTCACCCCACACGATGACAGCCCGCATTCAGGAGATGCACCAGCTTGCCATGCACCTGATCTGCGCCCGTCTGGAAACACTTGTCGCGGAGAGCGAAAATGTCTGAGCAGAAATCGCGTTTCGCCGCCATTCACATGGTCGGCCATGCCCATCTCGACCCCGTCTGGCTGTGGCGCTGGACGGAAGGCTATCAGGAGGCCCGCGCGACGCTGACAGCAGCCGTCGCCCTTCTTGAGGAATTCGAGGACTACGTCTTCACCTTCGAACAGGTCGCGGTCGTGGAGTGGATCCGCGAGAGCGACCCCAAGCTTTTCTCCAGGCTTCGCGACCTCGTCGTTTCCGGGCGCATCGCCATGGTCGGCGGCTGGTGGGTCGAGCCCGACTGCAATCTGCCGAATCTCGAATCCTTCGTGCGCCAGGGTCTGATCGGCCAGCGCTATCTGCTTGAGCATTTCGGCGGCATCGCCAATGTCGGCCTCAATGCCGACCCCTTCGGCCACTCCGCGGCTCTGCCGCAGGTGCTTGCCGGCCACCGGATCGCCTCTTACTGCTTCCTGCGCCCCGGCCCGCACGAAATCGACATGCCGCATACGCTGTTTGAATGGCAAGGGCTGGGCGGCGCCTCGGTTGCCGCCTACCGGATCCCGCATGAATACTGCACGACGGCGGAAAACGTCGACCGGCATATGGAGACCGCCATCAGCAAGATCGGCACAGCGCTTGAGGACGAGGCCATGGTCTTCTATGGCGTCGGCAATCATGGCGGCGGCCCGACCCGGCGAAACCTGAAGAGCATCGAGGCGCTTGATGCAGACGGCCGGTTCGGCAGATTGATCATGTCCGGCCCCGACCGCTTTTTCGAGGAGCGCCGGAACAGCGACAAGCCCATGCCGGTTCACGAGGGCGAGCTTCAGCGCCACGCCGCCGGGTGCTACGCGGCCTTTGCGAAGATCAAGCAGATGAATCTGAAGGCAGAAGCCGCACTTCTGGAGGCGGAGCGCTATGCCACGCTTTCCGCAGCCACACAGGGGGTCTCCTACCCCGGCGAAAAGCTCGACGAGGCATGGAAGACGCTGCTCTTCAACCAGTTCCACGACATCCTGCCCGGAAGCTCGATCCTTCCCGCCTGCGAAGACGCGGTCCATGCCCTTGGCGGCGTGATCGCGACGGCGGACAGGGTCACCAACCGCGCCCTGCAGATCGCGGCCCGCGACATCGCCATACCGGCAGACGAGGAAACGCAGCCGCTCATCGTCTTCAACCCGCATCCGTTCGAAGCCGAAATCACCGCGGAACTGGAACTTTCCTTCCTGCCGGGCAACTGGATCGTCAGCGCCGAGGATGGCGAGGAGACGCCCTGGCAGAAGATCAGGGCCGACGCGACCATCCGCGAGGAAGACATCTTCCGCGACCGCTATCGCGCCCGCATAGCCTTCCCCGCCAGGGTGCCAGCCTTTGGCCACAAGCTCTATCGCGTTCGCCGGACCGAAGCGCCGCGAGCCGCGCCGCGAGGGAAGGCACGCGCTGGCGGCACAACGATCGAAAACGCGCATCTGCGGGTGACGATCAACCCGCAGACCGGCTGGCTTGACGAATTTGTCACCCTTGCCGACGGGAAGGATCTCGCCCCTGCCAAAGGCGCCATCCATACCGTCGTTTCGGCCGATGGCTCGGACACTTGGGGCCACCGGGTCGAGTCCTATGTCGGCCAGGGCCGCCAGTTCGAAGTCGAGAGCATCCACATCGAGGATGCCGGCCCGGTTCGCGCCTCCATTCGCGTCAACGCCCGCCTCGGACGCTCACGCCTGAGCGAACTCTTCGTGCTCGACAGCGATGCCCGCTCGCTTGAAATCCGCACCGAAATCGACTGGCAGGAAGAGCTTCACCTTCTGAAACTGCGCTATCCGACGGCGATATCGGCCAGTACGGCGCGCTACCAGATGCAATATGGCTATGTGGAGCGGCCCGCGGACGGGCTCGAATATCCCGGCCAGCGCTGGGTCAGCGTCGCCGGCTCCGATGGCACGCGGATCAGCGTGATCAACAATGCCAAATACGCCTATGACTGCGTTGACGGCGATATCGGCATCACCGCCGCGAGAAGCCCTGTCTTTGCCTGGCACGATCCGCGCGAGCTGCGCGACAGTGAGCATTATCACTATCAGGACCAGGGCCTGCAGCGCTTCAGCGTGCGGCTCCTGCCCCAGACGGGCGACGATATGGGAGAGGCAAGCCGGCTTGCTGAAATGATGGTCATGCCGCCCCGGGTGATGATGGAAAGCTTCCATCCCGGCGACATGCCTGCCGCACGTGAACTGATTTCAGGTCTTGAGGAAACGCCCGGTCTGCGGCTGACGGCGCTCAAACCCTGGGAAGACGATCCTGCGGCGACCGTGATGCGCTTCGTCAACGACACGCCCGGCCCGATTTCGGCCCGGCTTGGGCTTGACTTTGCCGGCGGCCATCTGCTTTCGCTCGCCCTCGAACCGTTCGAAATCCGTACGCTGGCCATAACGCCCTCCGGCAAGATCGTCACCCTCGACCTTCTCGAATTCGAACCCGACCGCAAACTTCACCTCCTGTCCGAAGGTATCTGACCATGGCCCGCCAACCCGAAATCTGGCCGCCTCTCCTCACCCCGTTTCTCGAAAACGGGGAGATTGATTTTGATGCCATTCAGGGCCTCGTCGATTTCTATGTCGCGCGCGGCGTCGCCGGCTTGCTTGTCACCGGACTTTCTGCCGAACCGCTCACGATGAACGATACCGAGCGGGCAGCGGTTATCAGGGCCGCTGTCCGCGCGGTTGCGGGAAGGGTTCCCGTCGCCGCCTCGGTGTTCTGCAGGCAAGGCGAAGGCTGGCCGGATGCGATTGCGCGTGTGCGGGCGATCGGCGGCGTTGACTGCTGCGTCCTTCTGACCGGACACCTGGTCGTTGAGGGCGAAAGCGACGAGGCCTTTCTCGCATGCCTTGAGACGATCATCGCAGATAGCACCGGCGATCTCGGTCTCTACGAGGCGCCCCGCCCCTACAAGCGGCTGATCTCCGACAAGGCTCTTGCCTGTGCGGCGCAGAGCGGACGCTTCACCTTCTTGAAGGATACCTGCTGCAGCCTTGCGCAAATAAAACGCAGGATCGGAATTGTCAGCGGCAGCCGACTGAAGCTGATGAACGCCGAAGTGGCAACATTTCGGGCCTCGTTCGAGGCCGGTGCGGACGGGTTCTGCGGCCTGATGGCCAATGTGTTTCCGGACCTGCTCCAGCGGGCTGCGAGCGAGGAGACCGATGCACTCTCGCTGTTGCTGACTGCCGGAGATATGGCCCTGGAACAGAGCTATCCCGGCTCGGCCAAGGCCCTGCTCGGCGAAAGGTATGGCCTCGGCCTGACCAGTTTCTCACGCGTTTTGGGGCGGATGACGACATGTCAGGACTGCACCGGGCTTTTCGCGCTCGATGAGTACTTCAACAGATACCAGAAAACGCGCTAAAAGAGCATTTTTGATGAGGCTCGTACTCCATGGCAGATAAGCGCGTCACGATCGGCGATATCGCAGAGGCGGTCGGTCTTTCGACCTCGACCGTCTCGCGCGCGCTCAGCGGCAAGGGCTATGTCGCCGCCGACGTCAAGGCGCGCGTCGTCACCGCGGCGCAGAAGATCGGCTATGTGCCGGACCTCAATGCCCGCAATCTCAGACAGGGCTCCAGCACACAGATCGGTCTCGTCGTCTCGAGTATTCTGGACCCCTTCTATGCCGAGCTTGCCACGGGTTTTCAGGAGGTCGCCCGAGCGGAGGGCTACGAGGTTATCCTGATCATCGATCGCGCCGATCCGAAGGAGCAGAAGGCGGCGGTGAAATCGCTGATCGCCATGGGTGTTTCGGCGATCGCGATCACGCCGGTCTCGGCCGAGGCGGTGGCGAGCGTGCGCGATTTCGGCCGGCCGGTCCTGCAGATCGACCGTTCCGTCAGCGACGCCAACGCCCTTGTCGCAGGCGACAACCGGGCCGGCGGCAAGATGGCGACCGAACATCTGATCGGCTTCGGCCACGAACGGATCGCCCTCCTCATCGATCACGACCAGTGGACGACCGGACGGGCACGCATCGAGGGCTGGCGCGAAGCCTTCACCGAGCGCGGCCTTGCCGTGCCGGAAGACCTCATTTTCAAGCTCGGCTCCTCCGACGCGGAAATCGCCTCCGGTCTTGACCGGTTCGTCGGCGCGCTGAAAACAAAATCGATCACTGCGATCTTCTCGGCCAACAGCGTCGTCTCGCAGCGCTTTTACGTGGCGCTTGGCAAGCACGGTGTGCGCGTTCCAGAAGATGTCTCGGTGGTGGCCTATGACGATGCGCTCTGGATGACCATGGTGACCCCGACCATCAGCGCCGTCAGCCAGCATGTCGAAGAAATGGGCCGTCATGCAGCGGAATTGCTCATCCGACAGATCGGCGCGGGCCGTAAAGGCCCTTGGCCCGTTCGCACCTTTGTTCAACCGAGCCTGATAGCGCGTTCCAGCGTGCTCGCTCTGCATGACGGGCGGCAATCGAGCCCCAGTCTCTGACACGGCAAAGACCGCAGGCGCCGAAACACCGGCCGGCCGCTCAGTCGTGCCAACCAAGGCGCTGGGAGATCACGCGCGCCTGATAGACGACGATCTTGGCCAGATCCGGGATTTCGTTTTCGGGAATCTGCCAGGCCGGACCGTTGACGCTGATGCCGGCGAATACGCGGCCGTTCTGATCGTGGATCGGAGCGCCGAGACATCGCAGTCCTGGCTGATGCTCCTCATTGTCCACGGCATAGCCCTTCTCGCGAATTTCGGCCAGGGCCCTGCGCAGGTCATCGGGATCGGTCATTGTCTGGTCGGTGTAGCGCGACATGCCCGCCGAAATCACCCGTTCGACGGCCTCCTCAGTCTGAAATGCGAGGATCGCCTTGCCGATGCTCGTGCAATGCACCGGCGCGTTCTCGATCATGCCCGCTTTGGTATGGCTTTCGTTTCCGGTACCCACACGATGGATGACAACAGCCTGCATCCCGTCGAAAACAGCAAGATGAACGGTCTGGCCGGTCATGTGCTGAAGAGATTCCATCATCGGCCGGGCTTCCCGGCGCACATCGAGATTGGCGAGCACGATATCGCCGAACTCGAACAGCCGGAGCCCCAGGCGATAGCTGTCACGCTCCCTGTCCTGATCCAGGAACCCGACCTCCCGCATGGAAGCCACAAGCCGGTGCGTCGTGCTCTTCGGAAACCCCGTCCGCTGGCATATCGTCGCAAGCGACAATGCGCGGTCATTGACCGAAAAGCACTCCAGGATGCGCACCACCTTCGACAGTGACTTCAGTCCCTCATCGCCTCTGGTTTTCACCCGTGCTGCCTGATCGTCTTTCATGATTACCCCCAACAGCGTTCCGTGAACCCACCTTCCAAAATAAGAAATCCAATCCCGTTATACGGAAGAACTAAATCGTTTCAGGCTCTAGACAAAGTTTGAAACGGATTTCTTGAGAGGCATCATAACCGACATCGCCTGCGCAGTAAATCCCGCTATTCGGAACACCATTCTTTTTTTTGGGATTTGTGTTGACAGTCCCGACCTCCGATGAGAGCATTAATTCGCGGTACAGCATTCCGCTATGCGGTATTGCGCCAGGGAGGCTTGACTGGCGTGCAGCGCCATTGCGATTGAGCGCGGCCGTTTCAGACTGCAAAGGGCGTCGGCTTTTCTGCCCGCGTCGAACAAAGGGGGATTCTGGACCGCAGGGCCTTGTCGGCCCTTTTCGGAACCCAAAAGGAAGATTGGGAGGAGAATTCAATGACTATTCTGAAGACGCTTCTGGCAACGACGGTGATCGTTGTCGGCGGTATTTCGGCAGCGTGCGCCGAATACCCGGAACGGCCGATCACGCTGATCGTGCCCTGGGGCGCGGGCGGCGGAACGGATGCCACCGGACGGATCCTGGCAACGCTGATGGAAGAAGAGCTGGGCCAGCCGATCAATGTCGTCAACCGCACCGGCGGCGGCAGCGTCATCGGCCACAAGGAAATCGCCGATGCCGATCCCGATGGTTACACGCTGGGCATCATCACCACGGAACTGTCGATGTTCCATTGGCTCGGCACATCCGAACTGACCTACAAGGATTTCACGCCGCTCGGCCTTTATAACGCCGACCCGTCCGCCGTGGTCGTCAGAACCGACGGCCCGTTCGACAGCATGGACGCGCTTACAGCGGCGATCGAGGAAAATGCCGCGGCGATCCGGGCCGGCGGCGCCAATCAGGGCGGCGTCAATCACCTGGCCTATGTCACGCTGGTGAACGAGCTTGACGGCAACAGGGCATTCTGGGTGCCGACCGAAGGCGCCGCTCCCGCCCTGCAACTGCTGGCATCCGGAGCGATCGATGTCGGCGTCGTCCAGCTTCCCGAGGCTCAGGGATTGATCGATGCGGGCGAACTGAAGGCACTTTCGATCCTCGGGACCAAGCGCGATCCGGCACACCCTGACCTGCCGACGATCAAGGAAAGCACGGGGATCGACTTTCCGATCAATGGCTGGCGTGGCCTCGGCGGGCCAAGCGACCTCCCCGACGACGTCAGCGCGAAGCTGATCGAGGTCATGGCCGATGTCGTCAGCAGCCACGCATTCGCCGACCTGATGGCCAAGCGCTCCTACGGCGTCGTGTGGGAAGGCGGCGACGCCTTCGTCGACTACCTCGCCCAGCGTGATGAGGCCTTCGGAAAGGCCATGAACGCCGCCGGTCTCGTCAAGGACTGACGGACCGGACCGGCCGCCGAAGGCACGCCATTCAACAACTGAAGTACGGATTTTTCGGCCGTATCCCGGTCGGAGCGCCTTCGGCCGTCTGCTCCCGACACCAACGGAAAGGAGTGAGGCCATGAGTGACACCTCACCAGAAGACCACAATGCAGACCGCATCGCCACCGGCGTTCCGGACACCGTCCTCGGATTGCTTTTCGTGATCGGCGGCGTGGTTCTGGCTATCACCGGAACGCGGATGGAAGGGCTCGGCGGCATGACGATCGGCGGGGGAACCCTGCCGATCATCATCGGCTGCGCATTCATTCTGGCGGGCGGCATCCTGGCGTTTCAGGGACGCGCGGAAATCGCGATGCTGCGCCGTCATGCGGCCGTGCTTTTCAAACGCGAGGATTTCACCTGGTTTCCGGTCACCGTGCTGGTGAGCCTTGGCCTCTATACCCTGCTTCTGGAATCCGTCGGTTTCCTGCCGCTTACCTTCCTGTTCATCCTGCTGATGATCCGCATCGGCGGCGGCGGCCTGGTGCGCGGCGGCCTCTATGCAGCATTCCTGACGGTGTTCATCTACGTCCTCTTCGTCAACGGACTTCGCGTTCCGTTGCCGGTCGGCATTCTCGGGTGAGGAGAAACGGCCATGCATGTCTTTCTCGAAGCAACCGAACTTGTCATCACGCCCTATACATTGCTGGTGATCTGCGCCGCGGCCACTTTCGGCCTTTTCGTCGGGGCCATTCCCGGCCTCACCGCCACGATGGCGACGGCCCTGCTCGTGCCTTTCTCGTTCTACATGGATCCGGTTCCCGCCATCGCAGCGATCGTGGCCTGCACCACCATGGCCATCATTGCCGGCGACATTCCCGGAGCGCTGATGCGCATTCCCGGCACCCCGGCATCCGCAGCCTATGTCGACGAGGCCTATGCCATGACCAAGGCCGGCCGACCGGCGAAAGCGCTGGGCATTTCCATCTGCTCGTCTTCGGTCGGCGGCATGATCGGCTTTGTCGCCCTGCTCTTCATCGCGCCGGCCCTCGGCAAGATCGCACTGCAGTTTTCGAGTTTTGAATATTTCTGGCTGGCCATGCTGGGGCTGTCATGCGCGGCGCTGATCAGTTCGGGAAGCAAGGTCAAGGGAACGCTTTCGCTGCTTCTCGGTCTGTTCATCGCGACCGTCGGCCTCGACCCGCTGACGGCCACGCCCCGCTTTTCCTTCGGCTGGACGGAACTGATGGGGGGCATCAGCTTCATACCGGCCATGATCGGCATGTTCGCCCTGTCCGAAATCCTCCGGCACAAGGCCAGCGAGCCCGGCAAACGCGAACCGGTCATGAAGATCGGCAATCCGCTTGCCGGTATGGCGGGCACGCTTTGGCGTCATAAGTTCAATGTGCTTCGCGGCAGCGCGTTCGGCACGGTGATCGGCGCCCTGCCCGGCGCCGGCGGCGATCTCGGCGCCTGGATTTCCTATGCCATCTCGAAGAAATTCTCCAAAACGCCGGAAAAATTCGGGACCGGACATTCCGAAGGCCTGGTGGAGGCCTCCGCGACCAACAATGCCGCGCTGAGTTCGGCGTGGATCCCGGCCATGGTCTTCGGCATTCCCGGCGATGCGGTCACGGCCATTGCCGTTGGCGTTCTGGTGATGAAGGGGATGAATCCGGGCCCGACAATCTTCATCAACAATCCCCAGAACTTCTACGCGGTCATGATCGTCTTTGCGCTGGCGAACCTGCTGATCATCCCCCTCGGATGGCTAGCCGTACGTTTTTCGCGCTCGATCTTCCGCCTGTCGCGCACCTATCTCAACGCCTCCATTCTCGCCTTCTGCATCGTCGGCTCCTATGCGGTCAACAACTCGGTCTTCGGCGTCGGCGTGATGCTGGCCATGGGCGTGCTCGCCTTCATTCTCGAGAGCAAGGGGTTCCCGATCGCTCCGATCATCCTGGGCATCGTGATCGGGCCGCTCGTCGAGAAGAATTTTCTCACCTCGATGATCATCGCCGACGGGAACTTTCTGGGCTTCTTCGAACGCCCGATCGCCGCCGGACTGGGCCTCTTCACAATCGCCATCTGGGTGCTGCCCCTGATCATCAGAGGGGTCAGCCAAACCCGCAAGCTTGCCGGCGCGACCGGCGGGATCGCCAATACCGACCGGGGCCCGCAGTAAGGCGCGAGAAACCGGCAACTCGAAAAGAAAGGAGATGACGGAAAAGCAATACGGACGACACCCCCGTACCGGGACAACCATCGTTTGGAAAACTCCAGAAAGAGACTGAAATGTACAACAAGGACACTTACGGCCGCGTTCTCATCCCGCTCGTCACCCCTTACGGCGAAGACCAGAGCATCGATCACGGAAAACTCGCGGCACTCGCAACCCATCTGGTTGACAACGGCTTTGCCGACTCGCTCATCCTGTCAGGCACCACCGGCGAGTTTCACACCCAGACATTCGCCGAACGGGTCGCCATTCTCGAAACGGTCAAAAAAGCGGTGGATGGCCGCGTTCCGCTGATCGCCGGCGTCGGCAGCACTTCGACGATCGAAACGATCGCGCTCGGCAAGGAAGCAGAGAAGCTGGGCTTCGACACAGTCATGGTCGTAGCGCCCTACTACACCAAGCCGGCCCAGCAGGAGATCCACAACCACTTCGTCAAGGTCGCCGAAGCGCTTTCGGACCTCAACATCATGCTCTACAACATTCCGATCTTCACCGGCGTCAACATTGAACCCGCTACGGTCGGCAAGCTTGCAGCGCTCGACAATATCGTGGCCATCAAGGAGGAGGCAGAACTCAATCCCAAACAAATGACCGCTTTCCTCAACGCCACGCCGGAAGACTTCATCGTCTATAATGGCGACGACACCATGGTTCTCGAAGCCTTCACGCAAGGCGGCGAAAAGCGGATCGGCGGTGTCGTATCCGGCGCTTCCCATGTAGTCGGCGACTATATTCGCAAGATGATCGACACTTTTCTGGCAGGCAATATTGCCGAGGCCGCGGCAATGCAGCGCAAGCTCTATCCGTTGCTGAAGGTCATGGGACTAAACGGTCGCACAAACCCGGTATGCCTCTGGAAGGATGCCATCCGCCTGACCGGCGGGGATGCGGGCCTGCCGCGCCTGCCCCTGACCCCGGGCACGCCAGAAGAAGTCGAAGCTGTTCGAAAAGCCCTTTCCGACTTCGGCATCCTCTGACGCAACCACCGGGAGAGGACGCTGGCGGGCGTCCTCTTCTGGAGCCCCGAACCGATTTGACACATCCAGCTGCAAGGCCACAGGACAACAGATAATGAAAAAAGGTACATCATTCCACGGGATCATTCCACCCGTCGTCTCGACCTTCACCAGAGACGAGGAGATCGATACGGCACTCTATCGCCGCGAGGTTCGCTACCTGCTGGATGCGGGCGTCCATGGCATTTCGCCCGGCGGTAGCACCGGCGAGGGCGCGGCCCTCACGAATGCCGAGCTGGTGCAGATGATCGAGATCATCAAATCGGAGAACCGGGCGGGCGTTCCCATCGTCGCCGGCGTCGCCCGCTGCTCCACAGCTGCGGCGATCGAAACCGCGATGGCGGCCAAGAAGGCCGGCGCAGATGCGCTTATGGTCACGCCGACATTCTACAATGTCCTGGTGCCGGACGCGGCCGGCAACAAGCGCTTTTACGGCGCAATTTTCGAGGCGGTCGGCCTGCCGATCATCATCTACAACGTCGTGCCGCAAAACGAGATCTCGTCCGAACTCTTTTCCGAGTTGCTCGACATCGAACACGTCATCGGCGTCAAGCAGAGCGTCGGCGGCATCATGGCCATGTACGACATGCGGATCGCCTGCGGCGATCGCGGCATGGTTTATGCCGCAACCGACGAAATGCTCCATTCGTGTTTCGCGCTCGGCGCCGATGGCGCGATCTCTGCCATTCTGGCACTTTTCCCCCGGCTTTCGGTTCGCATGTGGGACCTGACGCGGGCCGGAAAATACGACGAGGCGCTCAAGATTCAAAATCGCCTCTATCCCCTCTGGAAGATCGTGCGCGGACCGCAATTTCCCGCCCGCATGAAGGCGGCAGCCGGGCTTCTCGGGCGCGATTGCGGCTTCTCGAAAAGCCCAATGTCCGACGTGCCGGAAGAACTGGTCGACCGGATGTCGGCAATTTTGAAAGGCGTGAAGGACGAATAGACGCAGGAGATATTGCATCGGTCTGAAGCGGCAATAACAGGGGCAGCTGCAAATCAACCAATGACTCTGTGACAGCGGGAAACTTGATTTGGAGGCGGTAGCGCGAGCGAGGTGACTGGCGTGCCGCCTTAAGTGGCTCGGGAAAACTGAACAGGCGGTATAAGTGGTTTTCGGCTCTGGAATTCGGCATCATGCCGTCAACAGGAGCCACAATGATCAGAAGACCCCGCCGCAATTACACCCGCGTTCAAAACGAAAGTCACCCTGGCAGCGATCAAGGGCGAGAAGACTTTTGGCTTGAGCTTTCGCAGCAGTTCGACGTTCACGCCAAACAGATCAAGCAATGGAAAGATCAATTGCTTGAAGGAGCGATGAACGTTTTCGACGATGGACGCAAGGAAGATGCGGCGTCTGCTGTCGATGTCAAAAACCTTCATGCGAAGATCGGCGAACTGACGCTGGAGAATGATTTTTTAGCAGGCGCGCTCGGCAAGGCCGGGCCGCTGAGCGGAAAACGATGATCGACCGGAACCATACTCTTCCCATTTCCCGTCAGGCGCGGGCTCTCTGCATCAGCCGAAGCAGTGTCTACTATCTGCCTCGGGCGACATCGGCGGCTGATCTGGCGCTGATGCGCCGGATTGATGAGCTGCATCTGGACTACCCCTTCGCCGGGAGCCGGATGTTGCAGGGGCTATTGATAGCAGAAGGCTATCACGTCGGGCGGCTGTATGTCAGAACGCGCTGATGAGGAAAATGGGGATTGAGGCGATCTATCGGCGCCCGAACACCTCGAAACCGGCGCTGGGCCACAAGATCTATCCGTATCTTTTAAAGGGCCTTGCCGTCATCCGCCCCAATCAAGCCTGGGCAATCGACATCACGTATATCCCGATGGCGCGGGGCTTCGTTTATCTGTGCGCCGTCATCGACTGGTTCAGCCGCCGGGTCTTGTCGTGGAAGCTCTCGATTACGCTGGAAACCGCGTTCTGCATTGAAGCCGTCGAGGAAGCGCTCGGTCGATATGGCAAGCCAGAGATATTCAACAGCGATCAGGGATCGTAGTTCACATCCATTGATTTTACCGGGGTTTTGAAAGATGCCGAGATCAAGATATCGATGGATGGCAAGGGCGCATGGCGCGACAACGTCTTCGTCGAGCGGCTGTGGCGATCGATCAAATATGAAGAGGTTTATCTTCACGCCTACAAGACGGTCGCAGAAGCCCGAGCCGGGATCGGGCGATATCTGGCCTTCTACAACAGCCGCCGTCCGCATTCATCGCTTGACCGAAAGACACCCAATCAGGCTTACTTCAACGCTCTGCCCGCGATATCAGAGGCAGCATAAACGAGGCCATCAGATGCGTAAGCCATCCGTGCCTCCATCAGTGTTGTATATCTTGTATACCAGTTATATTAGATATACAACGATGGCTGCCTGCGACAAAACGACAGACCCGCAAAAGTCCGATTTTAAATGTTATTTCATATACTTATCGCCCGCGAGGCGGACAAATGCGTCTTTACGCATTGCGGCAATTTTCCGAGAAGCTTTATCGGCCCAGAGCCGGAAATCTCCGAGTTCGATGTTCTGGGCACCGTGATCGGCAAGGAAAAGTGCTTCGGCGCGGTCAAAGGTAAGGTGAAGGCCGGTTCGATGACCTATTTTCGCCTGTCCTGCGACGATACCGCCGGAACGCTCAAGGCCTATGCCGGCGAAGGCGACTTTACCGACGCCCCTTCCCCATGGATGGCAGCATCGCGGTGACTTCCGTGAAGAAGCTGCGTTCGCTCATGGGTTTCATCGTCCGCAACGGCTTCTGGCACCACGGCGCCCTGAACACGAACCAGTACGACCAGGCAATAGGAGAATTGAGCGATGAGCACGGTGCTGGGCGTTGACGGCCCTGCAGAACTGTCGTCGCTTGCACAAACCGTCGATGACACGGACGGCGTTGTTTTCGTACCAGCACTCGCTGGCCTCGGCGCACCTTACTGGGATGCGAATGCGCGGGGGACCATTTCCGGTCTTTCGCTGTCGACAAGGCCTGCCCTTATCGCGCGTGCAACGCTCGAAGCAATCGCCATGCAGGTTTGTGATGTTGCCGAGGCGATGGCCGCCGATCTTGAAGGCGAGATCAACGGTCTGCGCGCCGATGGAGGTGCTGCCGCAAACCCGTCTTTGATGCAGCTCCAGGCCGACCTTCTCGGCGCCGAGGTCAGCGTTCCTTCACTCAACGCATTGAGCGGATACGGCGCCGGCCTGTTGGCAGGCCTTGCAACCGGCATTTTCAATGAAGAAGACGCCTGTGGTTTTGCCCGTGAAGCAGCGCTCACATTCGCTCCACAGGAAGCCGGCGGCGGTCGTCTGGAGCGGCGCGAGCGGTGGCGCGATGCCATCGTTCAAGCCCGACACCAGACAAGACCATGATCCGTCCACTCTTAACACTCCTGCCTTGTCTGGAGCAGTCGCCTTGCCTGTTCCGGTCCCAGAGGCTCGGGCCTGCGGCAACGGGTCGACACATCGATGCCGGTCTTGTCTTCGCTTGAGCGCAGGATAGCTGTCAGAATATCGACCACATGGAGCGCGAGTCCACCGTTGCAGCGATGCTCGCGGTTTTCGACAATGGCCTGGGCCATGTCGGCAAGGCCGGCGGTGCGATAGTCAGCCACGTCGCCGCGCGAAACCGTGCGGTTGGGCGGACCGAGCGGATGATCCCACTGCGGCAACGCGGCAATTTCGCGCCTTTTTGTTGCCGCCACGAGCCCGTCAAAGAAGTTCGGGTCAGGAATGTGGATGCTTCCTTCGCTGCCATAGAGCGCCATCGGCGCGAGGTCATGCTGCCAGACGTCCCAGCTTGCGACCAACGTCACCAGCGCACCAGATTCGAAGGTGAGGATCGCCTGGACCGTCGTCGCGACCTCGACCGGGATCACTTCGCCTATACGAGGACCGGAGCCAATGCGACGCGATGTCTCCGGCATTGAAGCTTCAGCCGTGACACGGGCCACCGGGCCGAGAAGCTGGACCAGGTTGGCAACATAATAAGGACCAAGATCGAGGATCGGACCACCGCCCTTGCGGAAGAAGAAATCGGGGGATGGATGCCATTCCTCCATGCCGTGGTTCATGACGAAACAGGTTCCCGACGTCACGGTCCCGATCGCACCCACGTCGATCATGTGTCTGGCAAGCTGGTGCGAGGCGCCAAGGATCGTGTCTGGCGCGGAACCGATCCTGAGCCCGCGTGGCTCGGCAAGCTGCATGAGTTCCTTGCCCTCCGCGACATCCAGCACGAACGGCTTTTCGCAATAGACGTGCTTTCCGGCCTCAAGCGCCATTTTCGAGACCGTGAAGTGCGCGACGGGCGGTGTGAGGTTCAGGACGATGTCAACGTCGGGGTGCGCCAGAAGCGCTTCGGGCGTCATCGCCAGCAGTCCGAATTCAGCGCCACGTTCCTCGGCTGCAGCGGCGTTCATGTCGGCGACGCCGACAAAGGCGATATTCGCGAAGGTTTTGGCACGCGCCAGATAGGCCGAGGAAATATTGCCGCAGCCGATCAGCCCGACGCCGAGAACGGTTTTCATGATTGCTCTTCCGGTAGGTTGAGGCCGGGCACCAGACGCCCGTACCCTTGCTGCTAATGTCAGTCTGGGGGACCGAATTAAGACGTCAGTCCCAGTCCGGGCCGACTTCGGGCACAACGATGCGGAAACCACGATCGAGCGTGGCAATCCGCTCCATGTCCGATTTGCTCAGGACGATCTTCTGCGCGTCGAAATTGCTCTTCTGACGCTCGGCGCTGGCGGACGCCGGAATGACGGCGATGCCGCGCTGCATCAACCAGGCAAGCGAAACCTGCGAGGCGGATGCTCCATGCTTTTCGGCATTCTCCTTCAGCACCGGGTCTTCGGCCACGCGCCCCTGAGCCAGCGGCATGTAGGCCGTCGACGTGATGCCTTTCGAAAGCGCGAAGTCGACGAGCTTGTTGTTCTGCAGAAACGGATGGATTTCCACCTGATCGGTGTGGATCCGCCCCGGACCAAGGATCGCCTCGGCCTGTTTCAAGCGCGCGATCGGGAAATTGGAAACGCCGATATGGCGTGCCTTGCCCTCATCCTGGATACGGCCGAGATCTTCCATATAGCTTTCGAACGGGACATCGGGATCGATCGACGGCCAGTGGATCAGCACAAGATCGATGAAGTCGACCTGCAGGTCCTTCAGGCTGGTCTCGACCGAAGGCAGAAACTGGGCCCGGTCGAGCTTCTTCTGGGCAACCTTGGTGGTGATGAAGACCTCATCCCGATCGAGGTCGCTTCTGCGCACGGCCTCGCCGACCGATGACTCCGAGCCGTAGCTTTGGGCCGTGTCGATGTGGCGATAGCCGATTTCGAGCGCGGACAGGATGGCGCGGATGCCTTCTTCTTCGAGGCGGCCATAGGTTCCAAGGCCCATCATCGGGATTGTGTCAGGCATGATATCTCCTTCAGCCCTTGGTTCCGCCGGCCGTCAGACCGCCGACAAAGAGCTTCTGCATGGCGAGGAAAAGAATGGCGATCGGCACCGTCATGATGACGGAGGCGGCCATGACAGCACCCCAGTCCGTGTTGAATTCGGTGGTGAATTCCGACAATCCGATCGGCAGCGTCTTGGTGGAGGAATCGATGGCGAAGCACAGCGCGAAGATGAATTCGTTCCATGTGGTCACGAAGGCATAGACGATCACCGCGACAACGCCGGGAAGCGACAGCGGAAGCGTGATGCGCAGCAGCGCGCCGAGCCTTGAAGCCCCGTCGACAATGGCGGCCTCCTCCAGCTCAACCGGAATGCCGCGGAAATAGGAGATCAGCATGAAGACGCTGAGCGGCAGGGTCAGGATGAGATAGGCGAGGATCAGGCCGAGATAGGTGTTGAGCAGGTTCAGCCAGTTGAGCACGACATAAAGCGGCACGATGATCGCCGCCGTCGGCAGAAGCTGGCCGACGATGATCAGCGAGATCGCCAGCGACTTACCCCTGAACTTGAAGCGAGCAAAGCCGTAGGAGGCCAGGATGGCGAGCGCCAGGGCGATTGCCGTTGAACCCGCGGAAATGATCAGCGAGTTCAGGAAGTAGCGCGGTACGTTCGATTCAAACAGGACCTTGGTGTAGTTGGCCCAGCTCGGCGCTTCCGGGATCCATGTCGGCGGAACGGTATAGAGTTCGCTCAGCTTCTTGAAGGATGAAATCAGCATCCACAGGAAGGGGAACATGGTGACGGCGACGACGACGGCAATCGCGGGATAGAGGGGCCATTGGGCCCGGGTACGTGAAGCCATGACCTTACTCCTTTTCTGCGAAGACAGTGACATAGAGAACCATCAGCACGCCGGTGATACCCAGGAACATGACCGACAGGGCTGCGGCCTGATTGAACTGGAAGAACTGGAAAGCCTGCCGGAAGATCTGGATCGGCAGGATGATTGACCGGTTGGCCGGACCGCCGCCGGTCATCGCGTAGATGATGGTGATGGCGTTGAGCCCCCAGATGGCGAGCAGCAGGGACAGCGAGCTCAGGACCGGCTTCAGATAGGGCAGCGTCACGAAGATGATTTCGTGGTGCAGCTTGGCGCCATCGATGCGCGCAGCCTCATAGACATCCTTCGGGATGGCCTGGAGGCCCGCCAGAACCATGATCGCGACGAAGGGGAACATCTTCCAGACATTGACGGTGACGAGCGCCGGCGTGACTGTGTTCGGGTTGGTCAGCCAGCCGATCGACTGATCGATGACGCCGGCGCCCTGCGCCATGTAGTTGATGATGCCGAACTCGGTGTGGAACATCCAGGCCCAGGTTGTGGCGGCGACGATGCCGGGAATAACCCACGGCACGACGATCATCGCCCGGAGCGCGCTGCGGCCCCAGAAGGGCGCATTGAGCAGGAGACCGACGGCGGTTCCCAGAATGATCTGGAACACGATCGAGAAAAACACGTAGACGAAGGTGTTGCGCAGCGTAATGCCGGTCAGGCGCTGATCCAGCATGGTCCGGAAGTTTTCCAGGCCGACATAGTTGCCCGCAGGATCGGTAATGGAAAGGACGACTGTGTAGACCAGCGGGTAAAACACCAGCAGGGCGAGCACAAAGAGCGCTGGAAACACGAACAGCGGTCCGGTGAAGCGGGAACTGACACGCATGGCATTCCTCTTGAAAGCGGCGGGGGGACCGGGCCGCACGCAAGCGCGCGGCCCAACCGAAGCGTTGTTATTTCAGAAGACCATCGATCTGCTGCGTGGTGTCCGTCAGGACCTCCTGGACATCGGCGCCACCAAGGAGGATTTCCTGGATGGAGTCGAAATACATCTGCGTGATCTGCACCCAGTTGTTCACCGGCGGCTGCGGACGCGCATACCAGATGTTGACAACCCAGTACCTTTTCCTGGGGTCCTACGAACATCAGGCCGTGCATCTCGCTTTCATCTTCCTGCTTCTGTTTCTTTATCAGGCGCGCCAGTCGAAGACGCGGATCGGCATGGTGCTCAATCTCACCCTCGCAGCACTCGGCGTTGCCGCGTCCGGCTACGTGCTCGCCAACATGGTCCACCTGAAAGAAGTGTTCGGATTTCCCGATCCCATGGACGTCGCCGTCGGCGTCGTTCTGATCGGCCTTGTGGTGATTGCCACGCGCGCCGCATGGGGCTGGACGCTTCCGATCGTCGCGGCGATTTTTGTGGCCTATTTTTTGTGGGGAGACGGGCTCCCCGGCCACCTCTACCACCGTCCGTTCAATTTCGACTATGTCGTTTCCTATCTCAGCATTGGGCTATCGGGCATTTTCGGCCAGTTTCTGGGCATATCCGCAAATCAGGTCTTCCTGTTCGTGGTCTTCGGCTCGCTGCTCGGCATCATCAAGGTGAATGATTTCTTCCTGGAGGCCGGAAAGATCGCCGGCAAGGCCTTTCGCGGCGGGCCGGGCCAGACAGCTGTGGTCTCGAGCGGCTTTATCGGCATGATCTCGGGCGCCGCCGTTGCCAATGTCGCCGTCACCGGCTCCTTTACCATTCCCTACATGAAACAGGTCGGCTACAAGCCGCAGCATGCCGGCGCCATCGAGGCTGCCGCATCCACGGGCGGCCAGCTCATGCCGCCGGTCATGGGGGCCGCGGCCTTTCTTATGGCGTCGTTCCTGGGCGTTTCCTACGATGCGGTGATGCTTGCCGGCATCCTACCCGCCATCCTTTACTTCTGGGGCGTGATGCTCGGCGTGCAGTTCCTCGCCGTCCGCTTCGGCATCAAGGCGCCGCTCGAGCGCGTCGACTTCCGAAAGCTCATGCGCCGGCTGCCGCTGTTCGGCCTGCCGCTTGCCGTTCTGATCACACTGCTGATCATGCAGTACAGTCCGGCAAAATCGGCTTTTTGGGCGATTCTCCTAGCCATTGGTCTGTCCTATATCGATCCGCAGACGCGGCCGCGCCCGCTGGAGCTCGTCAAGAGCATTGCCGGCGGCGCGCTGATCGGGGCGCAGATCGGGATTTCGCTCGCGATCGTGGGCATGATTGCCCAGACCCTGATCACAACCGGCCTCGGCAACAAGATCGCGGGTCTCGTTGAGATCCTGAGCGCAGGCAATCTGTTGATCGGGCTCGCCCTGACCATGGTCGTCTCGATCATTCTGGGATGCGGAGTGCCGACGAGCGCTGCCTATACGCTGGTCGCTATCGTGGTGATCCCGTCGGTCATCAAGATGGGCGTAGAACCTATGGCCGCCCATTTCTTCTCGTTCTATTTCGCGGTAATCTCATCCCTGACGCCACCCGTGGCGCTTGCAGCACTGGCCGGGGCGGGAATTGCCGGAGCGCCCTATTTTAAGACGGCGCTCTCGGCCGCCAAGCTCGCAATTTCCGGCTTCATCATTCCTTTTCTGATCATCTTCAACCCGCTATTGACCTTCAACCCGGTCAGCTGGGTCTGGGGGCTCGGCACGGTCATCGCCGTGCCTCTCGGCATGACCGCGCTGACGGCGGCCATTTATGGCTGCGGGCTGACGGTGTTTTCCCTTCGCGAAAGGATCCTCGCTTCGGCCGCCGCCGCCCTCATGCTGGGCTATTCGGGTTTCCGGCATGTTGACGGCCTGCCGCTCGAATACCGATGCTGGCACTCGGGGAATTTGCCTTCATTGCGGTTCTGGTCTCCCAGATCCGGAAAAGCCGGGCGAATAGCCAGCCGGCCGCATTCCGGTTCCAGAACGGATGATCGCCGCTATCTTCGAAACGTGCTGACCTGAACCCAGCCTCCTTCCGGCTTTCAGGGCTCAGGTCAAAACCCGAAGATCATTCGAAGCCCTCTCGTCGCCAGTTGCGGCGAACATCCGCCTCCCAATTTCTGACAACCGGTCCCGAAACAGCCGGGTGCGCCGGCCCCGGCCGTCTGAGGACACGCTCGACAGACAGTTTGACGTGGGCATGCCGGATAAGGCCTGGGTGACTGATATCACCTATATCCGGACCTTGGAGGGCTTCGCCTATCTGGCGGTCGTCCTTGACCTTTATTCCCGCCGCGTCATCGGCTGGGCACTTCAAAGTCGTCAGGCGACAGATGTCGTTCTACAGGCGCTGCTTTCCGCTTTATGGCCGCGCAAGCCAAAACAGCCAGTGCTGGTCCATTCGGATCAGGGATCGCAGTTTGACCTTCATGGACTGGGCTGCCTTTCTAAAGCAGCACAATCTGGTTCATTCAATGAGCCGCCGGGGAAATTGCCACGACTGTGAATGTGTTATCGCAGATTGATGGCCTGACCCATGCTACGATTGATCGCGTGTCATTGCGTTGACGTGTCGACCATCAGGTTGCCCCGGCAGCGGGCGAGACGTGACTTTATAGGAGCCTGACGGTCAGCGTACCCTCACAGTCCTGTCCTCTTCGATCGGTGCCTGGGCCATTTAAAGGAAAGGCGCCATGGATCAGAGCATCGTCGGCATCGATACCCACAAAGCTCACCACGTCGCTGTCGCCATCAATGCGCATGGAGCACGTAGATCGTGTCCCATGACGTGGTGTAGCTGGATTTCATAGCCATCGGTGATTTCCGGTAGGGTCGGGTTGCTTAGAACCAACCTTAAGGACACCACCGATGACCGACGACATGATGAACCTGCGCTTGGCTGTTGAGAAGAGCGCTGATGCCGATTTGCTGCGTGAGATGATCGGCTTTGCAGCCGAGAAACTGATGGCGCTGGAGGTGAGCGCGAAGACAGGCGCTGGATACGGCGAGAAGACCACGTTCCGGCTTGCCCAGCGCAACGGCTACCGCGATCGAGACTGGGAAACGCGAGCGGGCACCGTTGAGCTGCGCATCCCCAAGCTTCGCACCGGCAGCTATTTTCCGAGCTTTCTCGAACCACGCCGGATGGCGGAGAAGGCTCTGACGGCGGTCATCCAGGAAGCCTATATCCAGGGCGTTTCGACCCGGTCCGTCGATGATCTCGTCAAAGCCATGGGCATGTCGGGCATCTCCAAGAGCCAGGTCTCGCGACTTTGCGAGGAAATAGACGACAAGGTGAAGGCCTTTCTGGACAGGCCCATCGAAGGAGAATGGCCCTACCTCTGGATTGATGCCACCTATCTGAAGGTCCGACGCGGCGGGCGCATCGTCTCAGTCGCCGTCATCATCGCGGTGGGCGTGAACACCGACGGCCGGCGCGAAGTGCTCGGCATGGAGATCGGAACATCAGAAGCCGAGCCGATCTGGACCGAGTTCCTGCGAAAGCTGACCAGGCGCGGGCTGCGCGGCGTCAAGCTCGTCGTCTCCGATGCCCATGAGGGGATCAAGGCCGCCGTGACGAAGGTGCTTTGCGCCACCTGGCAGCGCTGCAGGGTCCACTTCATGAGAAACGCATTGGCTCATGCCGGAAAGAGCGGGCGGCGCGTCGTCTCCGCCTTCATCGCCACCGCGTTTGCACAGGACACGCCGGAGGCGGCGAGCACCCAGTGGCGCAATGTCGCTGACCAGATCAGGCCGAAGGTGCCGAAACTCGCCACGCTCATGGACAACGCCGAACAGGACGTGCTCGCCTACATGACCTTTCCCAGGCAGCACTGGGCAAAGCTTCATTCGACAAATCCGATCGAGCGTCTCAACGGCGAGATCAAGCGACGCACTGAAGTCGTTGGCATCTTCCCCAACGACGACGCCATCGTCAGACTGGTCGGTGCCTTGCTCCTGGAGCAAAACGACGAATGGGCCGTCCAGAGGTCCCGCTACATGACACTTGAGACAATCGCCACGATGAGCGATGATCCGCTCATCAGCCTGCCAGCAGCAAGCTGACACTCATCCGCCCCTCTGGGATGAGCCGTGGTCGTCTAAGCTACACCACGTCATGGGACACGATCAGCACGTTTGGATACCATCACGATTCCAGCGACACGAAAAGGATACTCAAACCTGGAGGCTTGGGCATCTGGGATGGGCCATATCAAAGCATTCGGCATTGAGGGAACCGGCTCCTATGGAGCAGGGTTGTCTCGAGTGCTGTTGGCTCATGGGCATAGGGTTCTCGATGTGATGCGTCCTAATCGACAACTCCGCTACCTTCACGGCAAATCCGACAGTCTCGATGCCGAGGGTGCCGCACGGTCGGTGCTGAACGGGCAAGCAACGGCTCTGCGAAGGCACAAAGCGGATCATCGGAAATGATCAGGCATATCAAGATCGCTCGGGACAGTGCTGTGAAGGCCAAGTCACAGGCGATGATCACTTTACGAACGTTGATAATAAACGCGCCATCCGATCTGCGTGATGCGCTCGACCAGATCAAAGGGCCAATTGCCTTGATTCGTCACATCGCTGCGTTTCGACCCGGCCAGATCATATCACCGAGCTCATCGGCAAAAGCTGCAATGGGGGCAATCGCCCGACGGTGGTTGATGTTGCATGAGGAAATCTCGGAGTACGAGCGTGAGCTTGACCGAATGGTGACCGACAAAGCTCCTGAATTGATCAAGTCGTTCGGGATCTCGACGATGACCGTCGCAGAAATGTTGATCCTGATCGGTGACAATCCTGAACGCATCAAACCAGAAGCTGCCTTGGCGAAAATGTGTGGTGTCTGCCCAATTCCCGCGTCCAGTGGCAAAACTAGCCGTATGCGGCTCAATCGAGGCGGCAATCGGCAAGCAAACGCGGCCATCTATCGCGTTGCGGTCGTTCGAATGCGTGATGAGGAAAGAACCAAAATGTACGCGGCACGGCGAACAGCGGAAGGCAAAACTAGGCGAGAAATCGTTCGGTGCATCAAGCGATACATCATTCGGGAGATATACCGACACCTCTGCGCGCCGCAAACTTCCCAGCTTTCTGGACCTTGACAGATATAGGAGCATCAACGCGGTCGTCGAGAGCTTCTTCAATCTTCTGAAGCGAGAACGGATACGACGAAGGGTCTATCGCTCACGCGAAGACGCCAGAAGGGATGTGTTCTATTACATCGAGATGTTCTACAACCCTAAACGCAAACACGCCCGCAACGGCATGCTGTCGCCCATCGAGTTCGAACGACAGAACAAAATCCAAACCGAGGGTGACTACAAAACTCGGGGCTATTCAGGTCCTGTGCCCCTTCCCAAAGGCAGAGGCGGCCGACCTCTGCCAGCTTGTCGAGGTTGGACGTTATGGTAACGAAGTGATTGCCGGCCAGCTGCCCATCTCTGATGAAAAATCGACGCCGCCATGGGCAGGCGGTATTTCGTTTTCCGGAATACCGCCTGCGTAAGGAATAAGATGACCGGGAGCCGGGTGGCTGGTATGGGTTTCGTAGCCGACACCGAAACCCGTCTCTCCGAGCGGCACCCAGGTGCCCTCTCCGGACCAGCGCACATGCACGACCTGACTCTTATAGGCGAGGTGGGGAATGAAGGCCGCGGTCGTCTCGGGCGCCTTTTCGGTTTCAGAACGGCATCAAAAGCAAGCGGTCCGGCAGTGATTTTCAGTTTCATCGGCTATCCTTTGCGCGAACGCCGCGTGCCGACGAAATCCTGCCCATCCGCTTCGACTTTGTCTACGCGCATGTTTTCGATGCAGAAACAGATAAGCGGATCACCACCAGGGAGCATGCAGCCTGGGAATCTGCCACGAAACCACGGAAAACAGGGCAACGAAAGAGCAGCGCCAAAGCCGACTTTACACCTGAAAGATACCGAAACCGTCAATCTCCGTCACCGGCTTCAGATGCGGCCAGCGATCGCTGTCGTGGAGGATGATCAACCGGGTGAGATCGCCTTCGATCGCCTTGTTGATGTTGTCGATCGCCTTCAACTGGTCCCATGTGCTGCCAGCGGCATTAGCGAGCGGAGCGTAGACCCCGTCATTGTTGTGACCGCAGATATTGCGCTTGCCGTAAATACAGTCGCCGGCGACGGCGACTCGTCCGCGTTTTGTTTGCAGGATGACGAATTGCTGACCGAGCGTATGCCCCTCGCCAAGGCGCAGGTCGAGACCGGGGAAATAGTCTTGCTGATCGCCCTCGACCAGGTTGAGCCGGTGCTCAAGCGAGGCGTCATAGGCAACGCGGATATCGTCCGGGTTGATGATCTCACTCAAGACGCCGAATTGCGGCGGCAAGGCGAGGATCTCCATCCAGCTCAGATATTCCTTCTTCTGTAGATGGATCTTTGCCTTCGCATAGGCGCCAAGTCCGCCCATATGATCGAAATGGGCATGGCTGAGGATGACGTCGGTAACATCATCAGCGCTCACGCCGAGTTCGGCAAGCATGGTGAGCGGCGAGAGCCAGAAAGGGATGCCGAATTTTTCGGCGAAGGCGGCGCCGCTGCCCTCGCGCAGAAAGCCGGTGTCGATCAGCACGACCCTGTCGGCGCTGCGGGCCAGAACGAAGGAAAACGGCAGATCGACGACCCCGCCGTCATGCGCGCCATGGATGATCCCGGCCACAAGCTGATCCTTGGAGCGCGCATATTCGATAACGTGGACATCCCAGAGCGTGTCGGACATTTGAACCTCCTTTAAGGTTTCAGCTTTCGGCCAGCGACCGGCCAAGGCTCGAAAGACCCACGGCCACGATCAGGATCGCCCCCTGTAGCACATATTGCGAGAAGGTTGGCGCCCCGAAAATGTTCAGGCCGTTGAAGCCGAAGGCGATGATGAGAGCGCCGATCACCGTGCCGAAGATATGGAACTCGCCGTCGCGCAGCGTTGCGGACCCCAGGAAAACGGCGGCAAAGGCCGTCAGCAGATAGCTGTCGGCAGCGCTTGCCGTTCCCGAACCGAGCCGTGAGGCGAGCAGAATGCCTGTCAGCGAGGCACACATGCCGGAGATGACGAAGCCGAGGATCTTGATGCGGTCGACCGATATGCCGGCCAGACGCGCGGCCGCCGGATTGCCGCCGACGGCCTGGATTTCTTGGCCGACGGGCGTGTGTTCGACCAGCAGCCAAAGGGCAAGGACGACAAGCACCATGAAGACGATGTTGTTGGGAATACCGAACAGCCAGCGTCCGAGCGAAATGTCGAGGAAGGCGTCCGGCACCCCGGAGACGATCGGCACGCCCGCGGAGTAGGCAAAGGCAAGCCCCGTCAAAATGGTGCCGATGCCGAGCGTCGCGATCACCGAATTGACCTTGAGCTTGGTGACCACCAGCCCGTTCACCAGACCGACCAGGGCGCCCGCGGCGATCACCACGATGATGGCGACCGGAATCGGCAGCCCGGTGCTGACGATCAGCCCCGTCACCAGAATGCCGTGCAGGCTTGCGGCGAAACCCACCGAGAGGTCGAGTTCGCCGACGATGACCGCCATGGTCAAGCCGCTGGCAATGATCATGGTCAGCGACGCCTGGTTCAGCACGTTGGTGAAATTGTAGACCGTCGGAAAAGCGTTGGGCGAGAGAAACGAAAACAGCACGATCATCGCGAAGAGGCCGATAATGGTGGCGTAGCGTGCAAAAAAGCCCAGTCGCGCCTTGGCCTGAGCGGAAAGTCTGCGGTTGCCCGCATTGGTATCAGTCATCTGGTCGTTCCTGGAATTATGACGCCTGAGCGTAACTTGCCTCGATGATGGCGTTGCGGTTCATCTCGTCGCCGGAAAGCTCCCGCGTGATCAGGCCTTCGACCATCACGAGCACGCGGTCGCATAGATCGGGCAGTTCATCGGGCTCGGAAGAGATTACAAGCACCGCCATGCCTTCTGCGGCCAGATTGCGAATAAGCCGGTGAATTTCACCGCGCGCGCCGATATCGACGCCCCTTGTCGGTTCATCGAGAATGAGCACGTCCGGCCGACGCAAAAGCCAGCGGCCGATCACAACCTTCTGCTGATTGCCGCCCGAAAGCCGGCCCACCGGCGTATCGACGCCATCCGTCTTGATCGCGAGATCGCGGATGATTTCCTCGCTTTTCGTCCGGCGCTTGCGATAATCTATCAGCGGCAGAGCCGGAGATCGTATGATATTGGACAGATTGGCGATCTGCATGTTGAAGGCGAGGCTTTTGGTCAGGAGCAGGGCCTCGGAGCGGCGTTCCTCGGGCACGAAGCCCAGCCCCTTGTGAACCGCCTCGCTCGGCGAACGCGGGGCAAAGGGGATGCCGTTCAACTCCATCTTCCCGCCGTCAACCCGATCAGCACCGTAGATTAGGCGCGCAAGCTCGCTGCGCCCTGCCCCGACGAGACCGCCTATGCCCAGCACCTCGCCCTTCCTGAGGCTGAAATCCACTCCCCTGACCCTGGGCAGTCGCTTGAGACCGCTGATAGAAAGCGCGACCGGACCGTCGATCGCGCGTCTGTCTTCGCGCGCCAGAGGTTCAACCGCGCCGCCGACAATCGCCTCCACAAGATTTTCCCTGGTCAGCGTCTCGCCTTCAAGGCAGGCGACCGACCGGCCATCGCGAAACGCCGTGACCCTTGAGCAGAGCCGCATGATTTCATCCAGCCGGTGCGACACGTAAAGCACCGCCACGCCGGAACGGGACAGATCCTCGATGATTGCGAACAGCCGCTCCGCCTCATTGGCCGAGAGCGATGCGGTCGGCTCGTCCATCACGATCAGGCGGGCCTTGCGCACCAACGCCCGGCAGATGTTGACCAACCAGTTCTCCGCCGTCGACAGGGTTTTGACGTTGGCCGAAAGCGAAGCCTTGAGGCCAACGCGCGCGGCAATCGGCGCAATGTCCTTTTCGATCGCCGCCCAGTCGACCCAGCCGAAGCGGGTCTTCTTGGGCAGGCCCAGCATGATGTTCTCCATCACGGTCATGGAGGGAATGAAGGCAAGTTCCTGGTGAATGAAGTTCATTCCAAGATCGCTGGCCTGGTGCGGTGTCGCCACTTCGACTTCCCGCTCGTCGATCCTGATCCGACCGCCATCGGCGCGGGTCAGGCCGGCAAGAACCTTGATGACGGTGGACTTGCCGGCGCCATTCGCGCCGACGAGGCCGTGAACCTCGCCAGCGCGCAGCGTGAGCGAAACGCCCTTGAGCGCTTGGACGCCGCCATATGACTTGACGACATTTTCAACTTCCAGAAAGACTGCATGTTCTTCTGAATTTTGTTTTGCGCTTGCCGCTTTGAAGTCAGTCATTTGAACGGCCCTGCCGGTCCTTCCTCAATTGCCGTAGGCGTCGGGATGCTCCTTCAGGAACGTCTCGATATTGTCCTGGGTAACCAGAATGGCCGGAACCTCGACCGCTTTCGGCTCCCAGGCATCGCCTTCATCAATGATCTTCTCGAGCAGCATCACCATATCATAGCCTTCGGTGTAGCTGTCCTCCCAAGCGGTGGCGGTCATATGGCCGCGACGGATATTCTCAAGCGCCTGGGCATTGCCGTTGACGCCATAGACTTCGACATCCGTGCGCCCTTGCTGGCGCAGCGGTCCGATCGCGCCGATGGCCGGATCGTCCCAGCAACCCCAGATCGCCAGGTTATCGCCCCCGGGCGGACGCGATGCGAGCCAGGCATTGGCATATTGCGCTCCGTCTTCCAGATAGCCGGGAATACGAACTTCGTTCTTGGTTACCTTGATATCGGGATAGTCCTTCAGCTTCTCGTCAAGCAGGACTTCGCGATTGCGGCAAACCTCGCCAGTGCGGTAGGTGAGTGCCAGAATCTCGCCCTTGCTGTTGAGATTCGCGATCATCTTGTCGATCACCGGCGCGGCGATCGGCGCGCCTGAACCATTGGTCGAGGCAACCGAGCGGCCAAGACCGCCGCCCCAGGTAACGACAGGGATTCCAGCGCTGTCGGCAGCGGCAAGACCTGCCCCGATCGACGAATAGGGAAACACCATGTCGATGATCGCGACAGCGCCGCGGCCGGCGAAGTTCTGGATCGCGGAATTGGCCTGATCGGCGCTGCCCGCCGCATCGACGACGTCCACATCCCATCCCAGTTCTTCGGCAGCCGCCTTGGCACCGTTGATGTAGCGAACATTGTTGGCCTCGTTCGCTGCGATCGAGACGATGCCGAGAAGCTTGGCGTCATCGGCCAGGCTCGGCGACGCCGCCGCCACAAACGCGCTTGTGACAAGCGCCGAGAAGATTGCGGTTTTCATGTTTTCCTCCCTTGGGTCTCCACCCTTCGCTCTGGCGAACGCCAGAAAAACGTTTCGCCAGATAAGCCCAAAACACACTTTCGGGCAAGACTGTTTTGAAGAAAAACCTTTCGAATATATCGAACTTGCTCTATTTATCGATTTGATTTTATCAGCGAACCGTTTTGTGGAGGCCCACTTGGCAAACATCAAGGACGTTGCAAAGGCTGCCGGCGTGTCACCGGCTACGGTATCCGCCGTCGTCAATGACACGGCCTATGTCAGTCCGCCTCTGCGTGCCCGCGTCCTCGAGGCCGTAGAGAGCCTCAACTACTCGCCGATGTCGGCGGCCCGCAATCTGAAGCGCGGCCGCAGCCAGCTAATCGCACTCGCGGTTGCCGATCTTCAGAACCCGTTCTTCTCCCGCATGGTCTGCGCCGCCGAGGCAGCTGTCAGCGCCTGGGGTTACAGTCTCGTCGTCTTCAACAGCGACGAAAAGCCGGAAAACGAGCGCACCATCCTCGGCCGAATTCGCTCGCTTTCCTGCGACGGCGTGATCCTCGTCCCGATCGGCGGCCCGGAGCGCTATCAGCAGTTCTGGCGCGACCCGGCCGCGCCGCCGCTCGTTCTCTTCGGCCGCGAGATCGGCGACAACCGGTTCGATGCCGTCACGCTCGACAATGTTCTGGCCGGGCGACGGGCGACGCGCTACCTGCTGGACCTCGGCCACCGCAGGATCGGCTCGATCACCGGCCCCACCTTCTTGAGTACCGGCGCCGGGCGATTGCAGGGCCTCATGCAAGCCATGGAGGAGCGCGGCCTGAAACCGGATCCCCAACACGTGCGCTCCGGTGACTTCCGCGAGGAAATCGCCTACTCGGTTGCCATGGAAATATTACAGAGGCCCGACCGCCCGACAGCGCTTTATGTGGCCAACGGCCTGATGGCGCTTGGCACGATGCGGGCAATCAACGACCTTGGGCTTCGCTGCCCGGAGGACATCTCCATCGCCTCCACCGACACATTGCCCGGCGTGGGCGGCCTGCGGCCCCGGCTCACCCGTACGGAACATCCGATGGGCGACATGATTGACCAGGCAGTCCGCTTTTTGATGGAGCGGATCGGCAACGAGAACACGAAGATACAGGGGCGCCGGGTGACCTTCCCGCCCGAGCTTCTGCTCGGCGACAGTTGTGCGGGTCCGGACGCCGGCAAATGACGCTCTCCGCCGGGCAGGCGAAAGCTGCCTAGCGCTGATCGATGGCCTGCCGCGTCACCGCCTCCAGCAGATCCAAGAGGTCGGAATTGTGCCTTGCGGCCATCTCCTGGTCGCCATCGGCAATCGCCCGGAGTGTGTCCGCATGGCAGACCGCAGCCTTGGAAAAGGAGTGCGTGTCGGAAATGAAGGAAAACCAGAATCGGCGCGACAGATTGTGAATGACGTTGATCTGGCTTTGTAGAAACCGATTGTTAGCCGCCTCCGCCTCCAGCAGGTGGATCGCCTTGTTGATCGCCAGGTAGCGCGACCGATCAGCCTCGGCGATCGCGCTTTCCAGCCGGTCGGCGAGTGAGCGCATCTCTTCGCGCTGAGAATCGCTGGCACGCTTGCAGGCAAGGGTGACGACCAGGTTTTCCAGCGGACGCCGCGTCTCGAGGAGCTCGAGTTGCTTCGACACGTCGACGGCTGTCACCAGTATGCCGCGCCTCGGCAGTATCTCGACGAAACCCTCGAATTTCAGCCTTTGCAGCGCCTCGCGCACGGGCGTGCGCCCGCAATTCAGTTCGCGGGCGATCTCGCTTTCGGACAGAAGCTCGTGCGACTTGAGCGCCCCAGTGACGATCTGATTTTGAATCGTGTCATAGGCGACATCTGTCATGGAACCGTTTATCGACGTTTTCTCCACTCTGGTCTCCTGTCTTGGAAGGCATTGCGAATTTGAACGAACATAGCGGTTGACTTCGTTATCCGCAACAGATACTCATCAAATCAACAGTTGATATATCAGACGGAAATGGAGGAGGAGCCATGCCCGTTCCGATGGATACAAGAGACCGACAGAGACTTGACTGCGACCTGCTCGTGGTCGGCGGCGGCGCCGCCGGCGTGACGGCCGCCACGATTGCCGCGCGCAATGGTCTTTCGGTCATCATCGTCGAGCGCCATGGCTTTTGCGGCGGCGGCGCGGTGGCCGGCCATTCCGGCACGATCTGCGGCCTTTACGAGGCGAGCGACAATGCCGAGAGCGGGCCAGTGCAGGCGGTGTTCGGGTTTGCCGGCGAATTCGTTTCACGCATGGAAGGCCGTGACGGCCTCGGCGCGCCGGTGCGCTACGGCAAAACCTTCACCCGCGTCCATGACCCGATCGTGTGGCGTGAGGTTTCGGACGACCTGCTTAGCGAGGCGGGCGTGACGGTCATCTATCACGCCGTGGCGACCGAGGCCCTGATGGAGGGCGACCGGATCGAGGGCGCCCATGTCTGGACCAAGGAAGGCCCGCTCGACATCCGCGCAAAACGCACCATCGACGCCTCCGGCGATGCTGATCTCATCGCCATGGCGGGCCTTCCGAGCTTCATCGGCGACAATGGCCGCGTTCAGAACCCGACCATGATCTTCCGTCTGCAGGGCGTGGATGTGAATGCCTTCCGCGCCGCCTACGGCGAAGACACGATCATGCCGCCCGCAGTTTCGGAAATGATCGTCGCTGCAAACGGAGCCGGCGACTATACCCTGCCGCGCGCAAAGATCTGGCTGTTTGCGACCACGCGGCCCGGCGAGCTGCTGTGTAATTGCACCCGCATCGTCGGTGCCGATGGGCGCGAACTCAACCCGTTGTTCTGGCGTGATTTTTCAGAGGCAGAGATCGAAGGCCGCAGGCAGGCGCGCGAATATGCGCGCTTCTTCCACGATCACCTCGTCGGCTGCGAGACATCCTTCGTCAACGATATGGCCGTGCAGGTCGGCGTGCGCCAGACGCGCCAGGTTGAAGGCGTCACAAAACTCATGAATGCCGATGTGACCGGCGGCTCGAAATTTGCAGACGGTATTGCCCGCTCGCCTTGGCCGATCGAACTTCACGCAGGCGCGAAACCGAAAGTCGAATGGCTGCTGAACGATGTCTATGAAATTCCCTACGGCTGTTTCGTGCCCCAGCGGGGCGAGAACCTTCTCGTCGCCGGGCGCTGCCTTTCGGCCGAGCACGAGGCGGTCGCCTCTGCCCGGGTGACGGCGCAGTGCTTCAGCTATGGCCACGCCATCGGCCACGCGGCAACAATCTCGGCACAGGAAGGCGTTGCACCCCGCGACCTTTCCGGAGCCGACATCCGCGCCATTCTCAACCGCGAAAACGCGCATCTGGACGGATAGGGCATGAGCGAGGAAATCACTGTCGAAAAACGCGAAGGCTTTGCCATTCTCACCATGAGCCGCCCTGCGCGCCGCAACGCGCTCGGCGCGACAAGCATGGCCACGCTGTTTGAAAACCTGAAGACTCTTGCCGCCGAACCCGAATGTGCCGCCGTGGTGCTCACCGGCGCGCCGCCGGCCTTCTGCGCAGGATCGGACCTGAAAGAACTTGGCGGATTGTCCGTTGCGGACATGTGCGAACACGAGGCCGAGACAGCGCGGATCGCGCGCGCGATCGGGCACCTGCCGATCCCGGTGATCGCGGCGGTGGAAGGTTACGCGCTCGGCGGCGGCTTCATTCTGGCCGCCTCATGCGACATCGTCGTCTCGGCGGCAGGCGCGAAATGGAACATGCCGGAAGTGCGCAATGGCTGGCTGCCGCCATGGGGGCTGCAGGCGCTTCTTGCCCGCACGAGCGCCGCCAATGCCCGCCTCATCACCTGGGGCATTATGGAAATCGACGGGAACGAGGCCAGACGACTTGGCATCGCCGATACGGTCGCCCCCGACGGCGCCGCGCTTGAGGCCGCCTGCACGCTGGCCGGCCGGCTGGCGGCTCTGCCTGCCAATGCCGTCGCCTCGGCAAAGCGGTTCTTCGAAATCGCGGCGGCCGCCGATGCAGAACGCATGGATGCAGAAGCAGGCAGGCTCTTCGCGCAGGACTGCGAAAGCGCGGCGGCGAAAGCCGTCCTCTCCAGCTTTACGGTGAAATGACATGCAGAAGATCGTAACGGCCGAGGAGGCCGTCGCCAATATCAAGCACGGAGCAACCGTCGCAAGCGCGGGCGTCATCGGATGGGTCACACCCGATGCCATCCTGAAGGCGCTCGGCGCGCGATTTGAGAAGACCGGCTCGCCGGGCGACCTCACCTTCTATTTTCCCTGCGGCACAGGCGACGCCATGGGCATCAAGGGCATGGACCATGTCGCCCGCGAAGGGCTGATGAAGCGCATCGTCTCGGGCAGCTATATCAACCCCGTCGACCCCGCGACCGGCAAACGCCCAGAACTGATGCGGCTTATCCGCGAAAACAGGATCGAGGCCTATAGCTGGCCGATCGGCGCCACCATGCACTGGCTGCGCGAGGTTGCGCGCAAGTCGCCCGGCTACATCACCCGCGTCGGTCTCGGCACCTATGCCGATCCGAGACTGGGCGGCGGCAAGTTTACCGAAAAGGCCAGGGACGACCTGATCCGGGTCATCGAGATCGATGGCGAGGAACTGCTCTACTATCCCACCTGGCCGGTCGATGTCGCGATCCTGAGAGCCGCCAGCGCCGACAAATACGGCAATCTGAGTTGGGAAGACGAGCCGCTGACGACCGCCAATATCGCGCTGGCGCTTGCGGCGAAAGCGAGCGGCGGCAAGGTGATCGTCCAGGTGCGGCGCATCGTCGAGACCAATAGCCGGCCGGCAACGGCCAACCGCCTGCCCGGCATCTTCGTCGACCAGATCGTGGTTGACGAAGACATGATGATGACCACAGATGTGGCTTATGAGCCGGCCTATTTCGGTGGCCAGCGCCGCGACCTCTTAACCCTTGAGCCGCCGCCCTTTTCCGCCGACAGGATCATCGCCAACCGCATTGCAGCCGAGGTTCGTCGCGATGAGCTTGCGATCTACGGTTTTGGCGCGGCAACCGACGTGCCTCTGGTGATGGCCGAACAGGGGCTCTTCGCCGGCGAGGCGATCCACGACTATCCAGCAACGACAGAACACGGTGCCTATGGCGGCATCGTCATGCCGGGCTGGCAGTTCTCTGCCAACATCAACCCGGACGCGCTCCTTGACGGGCCGACCCAGTTCGATGTCATCGATGGCGGGCTGTGCGCATTCACCGCGCTCTCCTTCGCCGAATACGACAGCGACGGCGTGGTCAACGTCTCGAAATTCGGCAAGGCCAATCCCGGCGCCGGCGGCTTCATCGATATCGCCCAGAATGCGCAAAGGCTGATTTTCGCCGGCACCTTCACCACCGGCGGACTGAAGGCCGATGTCCGCGAGGGAAAGCTTGAAATCCTGCAGGAGGGCAAGGTGCGTAAATTCGTCAACGCGGCGGCGTCCGTCACCTATCGGGTCGAGGAGGGTGTACGGAAACGCGGCCAGGAGGCCCTGATCGTGACCGAGCGTGCCGTCTTCCGCTGCGCCGGGGATGGGCTTGAACTGATCGAGATCGCCCCAGGCATCGACCTGCATAGCCAGGTGCTCGACCTGATGGATTTCGCGCCGGTCAGGATCAGCGATCCCCTGCCGCTTATGGACGAAAAGCACTTCGCCCGAACGCTGAATGAGGAGCGTGCAGACGCATGAAGTTCACCGATATCCCGGAAGGGTCTCGTGCCCTCCTAAGAAAGGGCACCGTCCTGCCTGCCCACCCGCTTCTGCTCACCGCAGAACGCAAGCTGGACGAGGCGCGCCAGCGCGCGGTCACCCGCTATTACGTCGATGCCGGCGCCGGCGGCATGGCGGTCGGCGTCCACACCACGCAATTTGCCATTCGCGAAGTCGGACTTTACGAACCGGTTCTGCGTCTTGCTGCGGAAACGGCCTACGCCTGGACTGACCGGCCGCTTCTGATGGTTGCCGGCGTAACCGGTAACACGGAGCAGGCGCTGAACGAGACGCGGATTGCACGCGGGCTCGGATATCACGCGGTTCTCCTGAACCTTGCCCGACTGAAGGGCCAGTCGGAAATCGAGATCCTCAAGCATTGCCGCGCGATCGCCGCTGAAATGCCGGTAATCGGTTTCGCCCTTCTGCCCGAGGTCGGCGGATTTCATCTCTCCTACGATTTCTGGCGCGCCTTTGCCGGTCTCGACAATGTCGTAGCGATCAAGATGGCGCCGTTTGATCGCTATCGCACCATCGAGATCATCCGCGGGGTCTGCGACGCCGGCTCTCAGGATCGCATCACGCTTTATACCGGCAATGACGATCACATCATCCTCGACCTCGTCCAGCCCTTCGTCGTGCGATCGGCCGACGGCAAAAGCGAGCACCGGCTGCGCATTCGCGGCGGCCTTCTGGGACATTGGAGCGTTTGGGCCGAAAAAGCCGTGCAGCAGTTCGAGCGCATCCACGCCATAGCCGACGGCGCGGCGATCCCCGAGGATATCCTGGCGCTCGACAGCATGGTGACCGACTGCAACCTCGCCATTTACGACGCGCTGAACAACCTGGCCGGATGCATTCCGGGCTGCCTTGAAGTGCTGCGCCGCCAGGGACTGGCCGCCGGAACCTGGTGCCTTGACGAGAACGAGGTCCTGAGCCCCGGCCAGAGCGAACAGATCGACCGGGTCTATGCGATGTATCCCGAAATGAACGACGACCTCTTTGTGAAGAAGAATTTGACGCGCTGGCTGAGCGGCAACGCCGCCGCCAATCCGCTTCTGCGATGAAACAGGTTTGGGAGGAAACCGAAATGAACAAAACGATTGAGACCCTTCATCCCGGCATGTTTCCGGACACATTTCGTGACGTCGAGCATCTCGAGGATTTCATGTCGGTGCCCACGTCCGAGGTGGTCGAGGACCTGAACGCGCTCGACGGCGACATCATGATCCTCGGTGTCGGCGGCAAGATCGGCGTCACCATGGCCCGCATGGCCAAGAGGGCCTGCCCCGACAAGCGGGTCATCGGCGTATCGCGCTTTTCCGAAAAAGGCGTCGAGGAGCGTCTCAACGCCTGGGGCATCGAGACAATTGCCTGCGACCTGCTTGACCGGGAGGCGGTCAATGCCCTGCCGAAAGTCGCCAATGTCATCTACATGGCCGGTCTCAAATTCGACTATCGCGGTCGCGAGGATTTTCTCTGGGCGATGAACACGATCGCACCGCAGATCACGGCGGAGGCCTTTCGCGACAGCCGGCTGGTGACCTTTTCGACGATCCATGTCTACCCCTGGTCGAACCCGCTTCATGGCGGCGTGACGGAGAAAGACCTCCCCATGGCCCGGCCCGGCGAATACGCCAATTCGGTTGTCGGACGGGAGCGCACCTTCGAGCATTTCTCCAAGAAATACGACACGCCCGGTCGCGCCATGCGCTTCGTCTACGCCATCGACACGCGTTACGGCGTGATGCAGGAAATCGCCAGCTGGGTCTTTGCCGGCAAGGAGGTCCCGCTCGATACCGGCCATGTCAACATCATGTGGCAGGGCGATGCCAACGCCCAGTTCCTGCGCATGCTCGGCCAGTGCACAGTGCCGGCGAGCCCGATCAATGTCGGTGGACCGGAGACCATGTCGGTTCGCTATCTCGCCAATCGTTTCGGCGAAGCCTTCGGCGTCGAACCGCGCTTTACCGGCGCCGAGCAGGACAATTGCCTGCTCGTGAACTGCGACAAGGCAAACGGGATCTTTGGTAATCCGGTCGTGTCGGTCGATCCGATGGTGCGCTGGGTGGCCGACTGGGTGAAGACCGGAAAGCCCGTCCATGGCAAGCCGTCGAAATTTCAAGTCCGCTCCGGTGAGTTTTGAGCCAACGCCATGACCCTACGCCACTATTCCTACGCCATCGCTTCCCATATCGGCTTCATCCTGCTGTGGCAGGCGGTCGTCGTGCTCGCCGATGTGCCGACCTATATTCTTCCGACGCCGCTACAGACCATCGCCGAACTTTCGGAGGGATCCTATAACTGGGGCATGCAGATCTGGGTGACCACCCTCGAGATCTTCGGCGGCTATGCGCTGGCGGTTGTCGTCGGCGTGGCGCTGTCGGTCCTGTTCGTGTGGATCCCGGCTCTCAACAATTCGCTGATGCCCCTGCTCGTCACGCTCAACATGGTGCCGAAGGTGGCGATGGCGCCGCTGTTCATCATCTGGTTCAGCTACGGCATCGTCCCCAACATGATCATCGCCTTCACGATCTGCTTCTTCCCGATCGTGCTGACGACCTATCGCGGACTGATCGAGGTCGAACCGGACCTTATCAATCTAGTCAAAGCGCTGAAGGCGAGCCGCTGGCAGATCTTCGTCAAGATCCAGCTTCCAGGTTCCCTGCCCTACCTGTTTTCCGGCATGAAGGTTGCTGCCATTCTGGCGGTTGCCGGGGCCGTTGTCGGCGAGTTCATCGCCTCCGACAAGGGGCTCGGCAATTTCCTGCTGATCCAGCAGAACGCGCTGAACACGCCCGCGATGATGATGGCCCTGCTGCTGATCACGGCGATCGGCATGACGCTCTACGGTTTCGTGCTGGTGCTTGAATACATCTTCATCACGCGCAAGGAGATTGCGGCATGAGCCGGACGGACCAGAAACCTTTTATCAAGCTTGATGGCGTCAAGAAGGTGTTCAATGTCGGCGGCAGCGAATTCCTTGCTGTGCAGGACGTTTCGCTCGAAATCCGGGAGGGCGAGCTCGTCTCGATCGTCGGGCCATCCGGTTGCGGCAAGTCGACGGTCCTGTCGATCCTTTCCGATCTCAACAAGGCCACCGAAGGCACGATCGAGATCGGCAATGAACACTCGCCGTTCACCCCCGGCCGGGATGTCGGCATGGTGTTCCAGAAGGCGCTGCTCTTGAAGTGGCGCACCATTCTCGACAATGTCCTGCTGCCGGCCGAGATCCTTGGCCTGCCTCAAAAGGAAAGCCGCGAACGCGCCGCCGACCTTCTGGACATGGTCGGCCTTGCGAAATTCGCCGACGCCTACCCGCAGCAACTTTCCGGGGGCATGCAGCAACGCGCCTCGATTGCTCGCGCCCTGGTTCACGATCCGCGCCTTATCCTGATGGACGAGCCCTTCGGCGCACTCGACGCCCTCACGCGCGAGCGCATGAACCTCGAACTGCTGCGCATCTGGAAGGAGAGCCGCAAGACAATACTGTTTGTCACCCACGGCATTCAGGAAGCGGTGTTCCTCGGCTCGCAGGTCGCCGTCATGACTGCAGGCCCTGCCCGCATGGCTGCTCATTTCGATATCGAACTGCCGGAGCCCCGAACGCTCGACGTCAAGACGACCGAGAAATTCGGCGCCTATACCCGTGAAATCTATCATCTGCTCGGACTGAACTGAAACTGGTTTTAAGGGAGGAAACCATGCGAAAGTACATGACATTTGTGATGACAACCGCGCTTTGCGCAGCCGGCGCCAGCACCGTTTCTGCCGCGGACCTGAGCCTGCAACTGAACTGGAAGGCCGGCGGCGATCACGCCCCGATCTATTATGCGCTTGAACAGGGCTGGTATGAGGATGCCGGCGTCGATCTCGATGTACGCCAGGGCTCCGGCTCGGGCGCTTCCGCCAAGGCGCTGGCCGTTGGCCAGGTCGATCTTGCCATCATCGATACGCCGACCGCGCTCCAGTTCATAGGCAATGACACGCCGATCAAGGGCGTGTTCGTCGCCTATAATGACAGCCCCTATGGCATCTACTGGAAGAAAAGCTCCGGCATTGAAACCGTGGCCGACCTCAAGGGCCGCAAGATCGGGGCGCCCGCCTTCGACGCGGCCCGGCAGATGTGGATCCCGATCGCTAACGCGCTCGACCTCGATCCCGATTCCGTCGAGTGGGTGAACCTGCAGCCGACGGCCAAGGTCGCAGCGCTCCAGTCGGGCGCGATCGATGCAACGACCCATTTCTATTCGGTGCACTTCATCTATGAGGACGTGCTTGGCGATGATCTGGGCTATGCACTTCTGCGTGACGAGGGACTGAACCCTTACGGGCTCGCCTATTTCGCCAGCGACGATTCAATTGCAGAAAAGCATGATGCCATCGAAACCATGGTGCATGTCACCCAGCGCGCCTTCGCCGTCTGCCTTAAAGACCCCGCCCCATGCGCCAAGGCGCTGTCGGAAGCCGTCAGCATGAAGGAGAGCGACGCCGCCCGCGAACTCGAATATGCCTCACGCGTCATGCCTGGCCTCGACAATCCGCTGGCGATCGGCGAATGGGACGTTGAACGCGTCGTCGCCGACTATGATCTCGTCGAAGCATCCTTCGAGATCACGCCGTTTGACCCCAAGACCGCTGTCACCAATGAGTTCATCGACACGTCGATCAAATATCCGGCGGCGAAATAGACTTTCGGGTTCAATCTTGAAGGAAGGCCCCGGGCTCTGCGCCCGGGACTTCGAGCCACTCTTGCCCCTGAAAACCGGATCGTTCTGACCTCAGCCTCCGCCTTTTCGATCTCGTCTCAGGGGCGTTATGAATAGCCCCGCGAAATGTAGACACCTTCCTGCCTAAAATGAGGTAAGAAGGCGACCATGAGCGGGCCATCGAGGACAGGCGGCAGACAGAGCCGTTGAGGTCTTCGTGGGAAGACAGCGGCAAGGTTTTAGGGCTACCGCGAACTGCATGATGACCTGCTGGATCAGGGGGAGACGTGCTGCCCGAACCGGGTTGCGCGCCTGGCCCGTCTTGCCGGCATCAAGGCCCAGATTTGCTATAAACGACGGCTTGGAAGCTAAGGTGGCAAACCTTCTGTTGCCGTCGACAACACGCTCTACAGACGGTTTGACGTGGAAGTGCTGGATAAGGCCTGGGTGACTGATATCACCTACATCCGGATCTTGGAGGGCTCCGCCTATCTTGCAGTCGTCACCGACCTATATTGCCGCCGCGTCATCGGCTGGGCACTCCAAAGCTGTCAGGCGATAGATGTCGTTCAACAAGACCCCACTCGGCGAAAGCGAAGCCTTTGATATTGTCGACAAATTAGTACTGGTTGCGGGGGCAGGATTTGAACCTGCGGCCTTCAGGTTATGAGCCTGACGAGCTACCGGGCTGCTCCACCCCGCGTTATTTCTGAGCTTCCGGGGAATGGTTGCAGACGGTTGGTCTTGCGCTTTGCCCGGAATTTTGTTTGTCGGTGCTTGGAAGTTTTGCTTCCTGCGGGCCGGAGGGCTACTCGAGCCCGCGTTGTTTCGTGTTTGTTGCGGCAATGCAAAAAGCCGCTTTGGGGGCGGCTTGAGATCGGCAGTCGCCGTTATGAGAAGATATTGAGCTGCATTTGGCAGACCTGGCAGCGACTTACTCTCCCGTGCCTTAAGACAAAGTACCATCAGCGCTGGGGCATTTCACGGCCGTGTTCGGAATGGGAACGGGTGTTAAGGACCCCGCCATAGCCACCAGGTCGGCCAAATGCAGCATGTTTTCGAGAAGCTGGAGTTTGTTCTGTCCTCACGCTGACGCGGCTTGCGCCGCTTCGCTCCGGACGGGGCGGCGCATCAGCGCCGGCGGCCGGTCGGCCTTGCGAAGCCTGTCGGCTTCGACCTTCCCCTGCGATGCAGAAGAAAGGATACAAGGTCGTGAGGTCTGTTGTTGTATTGGCGCTTCGCCAGTCAGCAGTCGCAATGACTGCCGGGGGACGACCCTCAGCAGCTTGCCTGCGTCGCGAAGCGGCCCGTCCGGAGCGCAGCGGCCAAAGGCCGCGACAGCGTCAGGACAAAAAGATCATGTCTTCGGCGAAGCCGATGAACATGAACAATGAGAACGATCAAGCCAATCGAGCGATTAGTACCGGTAAGCTTCACACATTGCTGCGCTTCCACACCCGGCCTATCAACGTTGTCGTCTACAACGGCTCTGATAGGGAACACTCGTTTTCAGGTTGGTTTCCCGCTTAGATGCCTTCAGCGGTTATCCATTCCGTATATAGCTACCCTGCTATGCGGCTGGCGCCACAACAGGTCCACCAGAGATACGTCCATCCCGGTCCTCTCGTACTAGGGACAGATCCTGTCAATATTCCTACACCCACGGCAGATAGGGACCGAACTGTCTCACGACGTTCTGAACCCAGCTCACGTACCGCTTTAATTGGCGAACAGCCAAACCCTTGGGACCTGCTCCAGCCCCAGGATGCGATGAGCCGACATCGAGGTGCCAAACAACCCCGTCGATATGGACTCTTGGGGGTCATCAGCCTGTTATCCCCGGCGTACCTTTTATCCGTTGAGCGATGGCCCTTCCACGCGGGACCACCGGATCACTATGACCGACTTTCGTCTCTGCTCGACTTGTCAGTCTCGCAGTCAGGCGGGCTTATGCCATTGCACTCGACGACCGATTTCCGACCGGTCTGAGCCCACCATCGCGCGCCTCCGTTACTCTTTAGGAGGCGACCGCCCCAGTCAAACTACCCACCATACACTGTCCCGGATCCGGATGACGGATCGCGGTTAGACATCCACGAAGATAAGGGTGGTATTTCAAGGATGGCTCCACAAGAACTGGCGTCCCTGCTTCAAAGCCTACCACCTATCCTACACATGCCTTGGCGAATGCCAGTGTAAAGCTATAGTAAAGGTGCACGGGGTCTTTCCGTCTGACCGCAGGAACCCCGCATCTTCACGGGGAATTCAATTTCACTGAGTCTGCGTTGGAGACAGCGGGGAAGTCGTTACGCCATTCGTGCAGGTCGGAACTTACCCGACAAGGAATTTCGCTACCTTAGGACCGTTATAGTTACGGCCGCCGTTTACTGGGGCTTCGATTCAATGCTTGCACATCTCCTCTTAACCTTCCAGCACCGGGCAGGCGTCAGACCCTATACGTCGTCTTAAAGACTTCGCAGAGCCCTGTGTTTTTGATAAACAGTCGCTACCCCCTGGTCTGTGCCACCCTCCGATACTTGCGTATCAAAGGGTCACGCTTCTTCCGAAGTTACGCGTGCAATTTGCCGAGTTCCTTCAACGCAGTTCTCTCAAGCGCCTTGGTATACTCTACCTGACCACCTGTGTCGGTTTCGGGTACGGTCTCACGACGGGGCTATTTCCTGGAACCGCTCCACCGCACACTCAATCCAATAAGAATGTACGATTTGTGCAATCCGTCACCACCGCCTGGCCCACGAATATTAACGTGGTTCCCATCGACTACGCGTTTCCGCCTCGTCTTAGGGGCCGGCTAACCCTGCTCAGATTAACTTTAAGCAGGAACCCTTGGTCTTTCGGCGAGAGGGTCTCTCACCCTCTTTATCGTTACTCATGTCAACATTCGCACTTCCGATACCTCCAGGACCCCTCACGGGTATCCCTTCATCAGCCTACGGAACGCTCCGCTACCACGTGGATAAATCCACATCCTCAGCTTCGGTGCATGGCTTGAGCCCCGGTACATTTTCGGCGCAAAGACCCTTATTTAGACCAGTGAGCTGTTACGCTTTCTTTAAATGATGGCTGCTTCTAAGCCAACATCCTGGTTGTTTTGGGATCCTCACATCCTTTCCCACTTAGCCATGACTTGGGGACCTTAGCTGGAGGTCAGGGTTGTTGCCCTTTTCACGACGGACGTTAGCACCCGCCGTGTGTCTGCTGAACAGTACTCTTCGGTATTCGCAGTTTGGTTAGGATCAGTAAGACGGTGAGTCCCCATAGCCCATCCAGTGCTCTACCCCCGAAGGTATTCATTCAACGCTCTACCTAAATAGATTTCGCGGAGAACCAGCTATCTCCGAGTTTGATTGGCCTTTCACCCCTAGCCACAAGTCATCCCAATCTATTGCAACAGATGCGGGTTCGGTCCTCCAGTTGGTGTTACCCAACCTTCAACCTGCTCATGGCTAGATCACTCGGTTTCGGGTCTAATGCATCTAACTCAATCGCCCTATTAAGACTCGCTTTCGCTGCGCCTCCACCTACCGGCTTAAGCTTGCTAGATACACTAAGTCGTTGACCCATTATACAAAAGGTACGCCGTCACCCTTGCGGGCTTCGACTGTTTGTAGGCATCCGGTTTCAGGTTCTCTTTCACTCCCCTTGTCGGGGTGCTTTTCACCTTTCCCTCACGGTACTGGTTCGCTATCGGTCATGCACGAGTACTTAGGCTTGGAGCGTGGTCGCCCCATGTTCGAACAGGATTTCACGTGTCCCGCCCTACTCAAGGACAATGATTGTTCTACGCATACGGGGCTATCACCCATCTCGCCAGGCTTCCCAACCTGTTCTGCTTTATTCATCATTGCCACTGGCCTCATCCGCGTTCGCTCGCCACTACTTGCGGAGTCTCGATTGATGTCCTTTCCTACGGGTACTTAGATGTTTCAGTTCCCCGCGTTCGCTTCTTAACCCTATGTATTCAAGTTAAGATACCTTATAGCGATATCTAGAAACCATTCCGGTTGCCGCTCGGCAACCCGATTGATTTGTCTTGTCCTCACGCTGTCGCGATCTTCGATCGCTTCGCTCCGGACGGGGCGGCCAAACGTGGCCGACGCGCGGTCGCGCTTGCCTCCGGAGCAAAGCTCCTTCAGGCCTCTTTTCCAAAACTATCGCGGGAAAAAAGTTCGACGCATCCGCGTCGCAAGGCCGACCGGCCGTCGCCGCTCATGCGGCGCGCCATCGCAGCCCCAGCAGGTCGAAGACCTGCGGTACGGGGCGTGAGATCAATTAATGCTAGACAAATCATTCCAACCGGAATGATTTTCTAGATATCTAAGGTGGGTTTCCCCATTCGGATATCCATGGATCAAAGCTTATTCGCAGCTCCCCACGGCTTTTCGCAGCGTATCACGTCCTTCATCGCCTGTGCATGCCAAGGCATCCACCAAATGCCCTTAAATCACTTGATCGTTCTCATTGCTGATGTTCATCTTTTTTTTGTTCTGCCGCGCGTACCGGCCTTTCGGCCTGCGCTGCGAACCACCCGCCAAACAATTGGCGACGCACGGTCGTGCTTGCCTCCAGAGCATAGCTCTTTCGGAATTCATTTCCCAAACCAACGTGGAAAAAGATTTCGGTGCGAAGCACCGCAAGGCCGACCGGCCGTCGCCGCTCATGCGGCGCGCCGTCGCAGCCCAGCAGGTCGAAGACCTGCGAAACGGGCGTGAGACAAAAAATGTCCGGGCCTTTTGTATAACCCCGGCCAATGCCATCAACACGATCAGACCACCGACCCAACAAAGTCGGCAGCCTTATTTCTTTCAGACTTGACGTCTTCCAACCTCAGCGCAAGCGCGCGTCGGCGATCGTTCGCCGCCCCCCGCGGAGGATAGGTCCGAAGGACCGCTCATCCGTGAGCGCAAAACAAACTAAAAAGACGCCAGTCTTTTTAGACCAGCTTCTCGAGATAATGTCCGGTGATGTGCGGTCAGGCGCATCAATCCAACGCATCCGCCAGATGAAGACCAAAGTCCTCAAACAACAGATCGTCGTTACAGACAGAGCTTCCTTCCAAAACCAAACC